>JACZQZ010000126.1 GCA_022545455.1 Pseudomonadota bacterium | reverse complement strand
ACTTTTCGACGCCCTCCGACGGGCCGCATACGCGACCGCAACGGCGGCTTGCCAAGGCTTTCGGACGGCGTCGCGCACGCTTCGCGATGCCCCGCATCGCCACGGCGCACGCTTAGGGCCGAAAACCCTGGTAAGCCGTCTCTATGGGTCATGATCAGCGCCCCTTGGTATTACGATGACCGACGCAACAAAGCCCGCCGCCGTCGACCCGCACATCCTATCACGCGATGGCGGCGGGACTATCGCCTACCACTTCATCCCTGGCAAGTCTCCCGGCGTCGTGTTCCTGACCGGATTGATGTCCGACATGGAAGGCGGCAAGGCGCTCTCACTGGAGGGTTTCTGCCGGGCGCGCGGGCAGGCCTTCCTGCGTTTCGACTACTCCGGTCACGGGGCTTCCTCCGGCGCTTTCACCGACGGCACCATCGGCCGCTGGGCCGAGGACACGGTTTTCGTGCTCGATGAACTGACCGACGGCCCCCAGGTGCTGGTGGGGTCCAGCATGGGCGGCTGGATCATGCTGCTGGCGGCCCTGAAAAGGCCGCACCGGGTGGCCGGACTGCTCGGTACCGCCGCCGCGCCCGATTTCACCGAGGACCTGATCCGGCCCGGGCTCACCGGCGAACAAGAGGCGGCGCTGGAGGGGGACGGTCTCGTCCGGCTCCCCAGCGACTACGGCGAAGACCCCTACCCCATTACCAGGGCGCTCCTGGAGGACGGCCGCACGCACCTCCTGTTGCGCCAAGAGATCCCGCTCGAGATTCCCGTCCGCCTGATCCACGGCATGAAGGACGCGGACGTGCCCTGGGGGACGAGCCTGCGCCTCGCCGGGCGGCTGAAGACCGGCGACGTGGAGGTCACCCTGGTCAAGGACGGCGGCCACCGCCTGTCGGAGCCGGAAGACCTGGAACGCCTGTGCGGGACCCTGGAGGCGTTGCTGCGCCATATGGAAAACGGCCGGCCGGAGCGCCCGCCCGCGGGGTGACCCGCCTCCCGCTCATTCTTCCGCCGCCAGAACCGCCCGCAGGCCCGCCCGGTAGTCGGGGAATTTCAATCGCACGCCCAGCTCGCCCTTGATGCGGCTGTTGTCCACCCGCCGGTTGTCGCGCCAGAACGAAAGCGCCATCGGCGACATCTCCCCGGCCGCCTGGTGGAAAGGGACCAGCGGCGGCGCATCCACGCCCAGGAGCTCGCAGGCGAACGCCACCACGTCGGCCGCCGGAGCCGGCTCGTCGTCGCAAACGTTGTAGACGGCGCCCGGGCCGGGGCGCGCCATGGAGGCCCTGAGGACGGCCGCGATGTCGTCCACGTGGATGCGCGCGAACAGGTGACCGGGCTTGTCGATGCGCCGCGCCTGGCCGGCGCGCACCGCGTCCAGCGCGCTGCGCCCGGGGCCGTAGATGCCGGACAGGCGGAAGACGTGCACCGGCACGCCGGCGGCGCGCCGCAGGTCCAGCCAGCCGTCTTCGGCCTCGGCGCGGCGGCGGCCGCGTTCCGACGTCGGGTTGACGGCGGCCGTCTCGTCCACCGGAGCGCCGCCCGTGTCCCCGTAGACGCCGGTGCTGGACAGGTATCCGGCCCAGGCCAGCCCCTCCATCGCCGCGATCGCGCCGGCGTGGCGGGCGAGAACGGGATCGCCTTCCGCGTCGGGGGGGACGGAACTCAACAGGTGGGTGGCGCCGCCCAGGGCGGTCCCGGCGTCGTCGAGGGGCCGGTCGCGGTCGAAGAGAAAGGCGTCGATACCGTCCGCCGCCAGGTCCGCCCGCGTGGCCTCGTCCCGGCAGGTGCCGGCCACGGTCCAGCCTTCGCCCATCAGGGCCGCCGCCAGGACCCGGGCGGCGTAGCCCAGTCCGAAACAGAACAGGCGCGGTTCGCCCATCAGTGCCTCTCCGGCGTTTCCCCGTCCTCGGGACTTGCAATCGGCGCGGGCTGCGCCGACTCTATCGGCCGCGAGCGTTGTTGTACAAGGGAGTACCGGTGTTCACGGCCGTGTCCCTGCGCCTGCCGGCCTCATACCAAGGAGCCCTGGCGGCCCTGGCCGGCGGATACCTTGCCTTGGCGTCCGCCGCCGCGGCGGCGGAGATCGACCATGCCCGCGAGTACAGCGCCTGCATGACGTTGGTCCAGCGGGATGCCGAGGAAGCCTTCGAATCCGCCCTCGCCTGGCGCGACATGGGAGGCGGCGACGCCGCCAGCCACTGCGTCGCGGCGGCGCTGTTGGGCCTCAAGCAGTACGCCGAGGCCGCCCGGCGTTTCGAAACCCTGGCCCGGAAGATCAAGGCCAAGCCCCGTTTCAAGGCGCAACTGCTGGCCCATGCGGCCCAGGCGTGGCTGTTGGACGAGAAGCCCGGGCGCGCCGACAGCGTGCTCACGGCGGCCCTCAAGCTCAACCCGGACGCCGCGGATCTGCTCATAGACCGGGCCGTGGCGCGGGCCGCCATGAAACTTTACCGGGAAGCCGTGGAGGATCTGGACCGCGCCGTCGAACTGGAGCCCGCGCGCGCCGACGCTTTCGTGTTCCGGGCCAGCGCGTACCGCTACCTGGACAGCCTGGACCTGGCGGCGGCGGACGCGGAACGGGCGCTGGCGCTCGACGCGGGTCATCCCGAAGGGCTGCTCGAACGTGGCATCGTCCGCCGCCTCACGGGCGACGACGACGGCGCCCGGCGGGACTGGCTCAAGGTGCTGACCATCGCTCCCGGAACGTCCGCCGCCCGGGCCGCCCAGGCCAATCTGGAAAAAATGGACGTGAAGGCTCCCTGACGGGCTCAAAAGGGGGATCCCTTCGCCGCGCCGCCGCGCCCCTGTCAGAAATCCAGGTCCGCGTAGTGCTCGGCCGGCACGGCGCCGGAGACATGGTCGGCGAGGATGGGACGGAAACTGGGCCGCGACTTGACGCGCGCATACCATTCCTTTGCCCCCTCGTGCTCTTCCCACGGCACGTCGCCCAGATAATCGACCGCCGAAAGATGGGCCGCGGCGGCGACGTCGGCGAGGGAAAGACGGTCGCCGGCCAGCCAGTTGCGCCGCTCGCTCAGATAGGCCACGTAGTCCAGGTGGGTGTGAATGTTGGTGTATCCGGCGCGGATGGCCCGGGAATCGGGCGCATGCTCCCCACGCAGGCGTTTCATCACCTTTTCGCCGACCAGGTTCTCCGTGACCTCGGCATTGAACTTGTGGTCGAACCAGGAAACCAGGCGCCGCACCTCGGCCCGCTCCAGGGGTTGGCGGCCGATGAGCGGGGGCTCGGGGTGGGTCTCCTCGAGGTACTCGCAGATGACGCCGCTTCCCGAAAGGACCGTGCCGTCGGGCTCCACCAGCACCGGGACATCGCCGGCCGGGTTGAGGGCGAGGAACGCCTGGCGCCGTTCCCAGACGGTTTCCACGTGCAGCTCCGTTTCGATCCGCTTCTCGAGAAGAACGATCCGGACCTTGCGGCAAAAGGGGGACAGGGGAAAATGGTAGAGCGTCCGCATGAACCGGTTCTTATACCCGAATCCCGGGCGGCAAAACAGGAAAGCCGCGCCGGCCCGCCATCGTGCCGAAACCCGGACCCTTGCGGCCCATGCCGGAACGGCGCCAGGCGGCCCTTGGTATTATGGGTCCCGGTTCCGCCGCCAAGGGGAATGCGGCCATCACGTCCTTGTTATTCAATGTGATGGGGAAAACCTTTGCATCATTGTAATACTCCCCGATATTCGGGTTTGTGCCATAATGGCGGCCCCGGGGGACCGCCCCGGGACGGGGATAGCAGGATGGTAAGACGATGCTGATCAAGATACGGAAGGCCTCGGACGTGCGCGGGTCCGAGATTACGCCGAAATCGGTGTACCTGGACCGCCGCCGCTTTTTGCGCGCCGCCGCCGTGGCCGGCGCCGGGGCGGCCATGGCGCCGCTGGCACTCGCCGGCAGCGCCCGGGCAGGAGCCAAACTGACGGGCGTGGTCAAGGGTCCCTACAGCACCGATGAGGAGCAGACGAAGTATGAGTCGGTGACCAGCTACAACAATTTCTACGAATTCGGCACCGGCAAGGGCGACCCGGCGCGGTATTCCCGCAATTTCAAGACCAAACCGTGGAGCGTGGCGGTCGAGGGCGCGGTGGCCAAACCCGCCGTCTACGGTTTCGAGGACCTCATCCGGCCCCACAAGCTGGAGGAACGGGTCTACCGGCTGCGCTGCGTCGAGGCCTGGTCCATGGTCATCCCCTGGATCGGCATTCCCCTGGGCGACGTGATCAAGCGCCTCGAGCCCACGTCGAAGGCCAGGTACGTGGCCTTCGAAACCCTCCATGACCCCAAACAGATGCCCGGACAGCGGCGATCGGTCCTCGACTGGCCGTATGTGGAGGGCCTGCGCATGGACGAGGCGATGCACCCGCTGACCCTGCTCGCGGTAGGCCTGTACGGCGAAGAGATGCCCAACCAGAACGGCGCCCCCATCCGCCTGGTGGTGCCGTGGAAGTACGGCTTCAAGAGCATCAAGTCCATCGTCCGGATGCGCTTTGTCGAGGAGCAGCCCGCGACCGCGTGGAACAAGGCGTCGCCCCGTGAATACGGCTTCTATTCCAACGTCAATCCCCAGGTGCCGCACCCGCGCTGGAGCCAGAGCCGGGAGCGGCGCATCGGCACTTTCTTCAAGCGCCGTACCCTGATGCTCAACGGCTATGCCGACGAGGTGGCGGGCCTCTATACGGGCATGGACCTGGCCAAGTATTATTGAGCGGCCGAGGAGCACCCCTTTGACAACGACCCGCCGATGCCCGTCATGACGCCCAAGCACCCTATCCGCTTGATTGGAAAACCCCTGGTCTTCGCACTGTGCCTGAGCCCTTTGGCGTGGTTTGCATGGGCGGCCTGGGTTGGGGGGTTGGGCGCCAATCCGGTCGAGGCCGCAAACCGCTTCACCGGCGACTGGGCGTTGCGCTTCATTGTGATCGTGCTGACGGTGTCGCCCCTGTGCCGACTCTCGGGCTGGGGCGCGCCGATGCGCTTTCGCCGTATGCTCGGGTTGTTCGCCTTTGCGTATACCTTCCTGCACACCGCGAACTACATCGCCCTGGATCAGTTCTTCGACTGGCAGGAAATCTGGGCCGATGTCTATACGCGCCGGTACATCACGGTGGGCTGGGTCGCGTTCCTGCTTCTGTTTCCGCTGGCGGCCACGTCCACCAACGCCATGGTCCGGCGCCTCGGCACGGGGCGCTGGAAACGGCTGCACCGGCTCGTGTACCTGATCGCCATCGGCAGCGTCATCCACTACTATTTGATGGTCAAGGCCGACGTGCGCGTGCCGTTGATCTACACCGCGGTTCTGGTGCTGCTTCTGGGGTACAGGGTGGTGGCCGGCATGCGGCGCCGGGCCGGACAGAGCCGCCGCCGGGCGCCCCGGGTCCAGCCGGTGTAATACCAAGGGGCGCCGTCATCGGCACCGTTATTTTTTCGGCGTATTCTTGCCCCAGTCGATGTTGATCAACAGGGAAATGCCGTCGTCGCCCGGTTGCAGTACCTTCTGGGCGCTGCGCGGAAGCGGAACGTTTATGATGCTGCAGTAGCGGATGAGGGCGGCGGCCACCTGGTCGCGGCTCAGTTTGACCTCGTTGTCCTCCCCGGGACCGGCGTCGGCGTACTTGAGAACGACCATCGCCTCGGGGTCGGTGCGCACCTCCAGTTCGTCGATGTTCCTGTCGGGCAGCCGGATCTTCGAGCGCAGGCAGTAATCGACGACCGCCGCCTGCAGCTCGTCCTTGGGAAAAAGGATTTTTCTGAGTTCCTCGGGCACGGGCCCTCCCTCCCGGTTGCGTTTCCTAGTGGCCTGTATCAGCTAAGCTGCTGCACCCTCACTCATGCCAGCCCAACCCGGTGCCGTCAGGCCCGATGTGAACCCGGCGCACAGCGCCGCGATAAGCGCGAGGCCCGCGAATTTAGCTTTCAGTGTGGTCATGGGTTTCCTCCCTTCGGAGGTTGCTCACCGGCCTGTCTGGTGTCGGGACTCGCCACCGGCATCAGGGACGCGGCGGCAGTGGTGAGTAGTGTTACGCAGAAATTTGATCTGGCCTTCGGATCCGCCGCCGGCGACGTCGACCTGGCGGGAACGGTGGTGGAAAGTACGGGCGGGGCCAAGACGGTGACCGGCGGCGCGACCGATTTCGGGGGCCAAGACCGTGCCGCCGAGTTCACCGCAAGCACGACCGTCGCGCAAGCCCGGACGATCAGACTTCGCGTCATGCCTTGCATGCACCGTCCCGAAATCGGTTTGGGGAGATGGGCTATGTTAACTAAGCATTTGGATCCGGTAAAGGGGGGCAGGTCACACACACCTTCTGAACCCCGTAATCCAACGAATGTCCGCTAAGGGTCAAAACCGGACATTAATCGCACCCTTCGACTATGTCTGCTTTCGGGAGTAAAGCGGACCTAAATCACAGCCCAGCCGAAGGTCCGCTCATAGCCAACACCGGACTCTTTTAGCCGGTGGATGGGGAGCACTGGTCGCTGACCACGCTGCGGGAGAAGCTTGTCAAAATCGGTGCCGGGTCGTCATGTCGTATTCCTCCGTTATCCGGCGGAATACACCTTAGCACCCTGTCCGATTTTCCAGGACCACCTCAGGGCTGGTCTTTGGATGGGCGGACCCCCTCGGGGATCGACAGCCACCACCCCTCGGTGCCAGCGAACACCGGACCCAAATAAGAAACGTCCATCACTTGGCATAAAAACCTACGTCACCTGCCAGCAAAGGCTCCGGAACTTGGCAAAATCCAAACTCGATTTTTGACGTATCCGTTTGAAAAACAACGCTTTTAAGAGACTTTAACATAACTGATCTGATGATTCATTTAAGGGCGCCAAATCAAAAGGCCCATTACCCAGAAGCGCTACGATGCAATCTGGAATCCCCAAAGCTACGGGGCCGGCTTGCGATCGGGAGAGACCCATGGCCAAGGTGATTAAACGCATTCCGATCCGCCTTATCAAAGACATGGTGAGGGTAGGCGGGGCGATGCCCAGGCGACGGGAATTCCTGGCGGCCTGTATGGCCCTGGCGTTGGTCGTTTCGGCGTTCCCGGGCCATGCGAACGAATTTGGAGAGGGCGCGCAGCGGTTCATCGAATCCCTCGCCAACAGGGCGATCGCCGCCTTGACGGTTCCCCGCGTACCCCGGGCGGAGCGGGTGACGCGTTTTCGCGCCCTCTTGCGGGATCACTTCGCGGTGAAGGCCATTGGGCAGTGGGTCCTGGGCCGCTATTGGCGGCAGGCGACAGAAGCCGAGCGCGCCGAGTTCCTGGCTTTGTTCGAGGATCTGATCGTCGCCACCTACGTGGACCACTTTGCCAGGTATGCAGGCGGTACCCTGTCGGTCACCAGGACGGTCACCAAGGGGACCGGGGACGCCATCGTGTATTCGCAAATCATGGGCCGCCGCGACGTCCCAGCGTTGCGGGTCACCTGGCGGGTGCGGGTTGACTGGCGGGCGCGCACGGGCGCCGGCCAGTACAAGATCACCGACGTGATGGTCGAAGGCGTGAGCATGAACCAGACCAAGCGCTCCGAGTTCGCCTCGGTCATCCGCGCGCACGGCGGAAAGGTCGAAGGCCTCCTCGCCGAATTGCGCAAAAGAGTGTAAAAGGTGCACGATCGCGGGCGCGCCTGAATCCTGCGCCGGGGCATGGCCCCCTTGCGCGCCGCTCCCCACCGAAACGACAATCCTCGCGTTGACTCCCGGCGCCGGTTCATAGGGGGTATTCCGTACAGCCGATTTTGGAAGAATTCGGACTTCTAACCCTCGTCCTTAGGTCCGCTTATGGCTATTAGCGGACATTCACCCATACAGTGATTTACGTCTGCTTTGCACCCGAAAGCGGACATCGGTGCCCCGCCGCTGTCCCAACTCTCGATTATGAGCACACGACCTGAGCGACAGGGCGTCCCGGAACCCGTCCCT
>JACZQZ010000125.1 GCA_022545455.1 Pseudomonadota bacterium | reverse complement strand
CGAAACGCCGAATGGCCGCGGAGGCTGGCGAAGCGGAGAACGCCCGGCGCCAGCGTCACCGTCCCGCCATCCTTGCGGTGGCCGGTGACGGTAATGGCGCCCCGGTCCGGGCCGTGGAGGACATAGGGAGTCAAAGGCGACGGCGGCGTGCGGCTCTGCTGCAGGCAGATGGCGGAAAACTCTGCGGAACAGTTGCCCCCGGCGCAGACCAGTGCCGCTTCTCCGCCCGTGGGCAGGGCGGCGACAATCTGCGGCGCCGCGTGGGCATTGCCGGCGGCAAGGAAGATGGCGGCAAAAGCGACGGCCAAATAACGGACCCGGCGGCCGACGGGTCTCATGGACGGCTCCCCTGTTCGGACCGAAGAATCGGACCTGAGGCCTGATTTTGTCACGGGCCGGGACCGCCGGTCAACAGCCCAAGCCACCCGACGATGTGCGAGAAGCGTTTTTATGGGAAGAGAGGGTTGGGTCTTCGGATGATGTGGTTGACGAGGCCTTATCCAAAGCTTTTCCTTGTAAATTGGTCACTGACTTCCTCTTCTGGCTATTAGCGGACGTTTTAAGAGCCGTTGATTTCCGTCCGCTTTACCCCTGAAAGCAGACATCTAGGAAGAGACCGCTGTACGTCTGCTAATGACCCTAAGCGGACATTCAGTCGAAATACGCGGTTCAGCAGGTGGGTATCGAAAACCAGTGTTTTGCGTACAGGCTGAAATCAGGGCCGACAGCCCTTTATTGACCGTCTGTGGTTAGGACGCGGTTGACCTGGGTTTCTCCGGTAGTGCCGCCTGCGCAGAATTAAGTTGGATCAATCTCAGCTCAGGCCCCGGGTCGCGCGCCGCCACCATCCCCGATCAGCGTGAACGGTGCCCAGAAGATAGGATGGGCGTAGGAGAATACGGCCTTGCCGCTGGCCTGGTCCACGTACCCCGGCCCGTCGATGAGGGCGAGCATGGCCGCGCGCAGGGCCTGGGTGCGGGTGAGGGTTGCATCGGCGGCCTGCCGTTTGAACAGATCGGTCGTCAGCGCCTTGGCCGAGGTCGTCTCCACCGGCCAGTTGCTCACCAGCAAGGCCCGCGTTCCGGCATAGAAGAAGGCCCGCCCCAGACCGGAAACCGCCTCCGCCCCGGCGCCTTGGCCGGATCCCGTGTTGCAAGCCGAGAGAACGACCCAGTCGGCGTTCAGCTTGAGCCCCAGGATCTCGCCCATGGTCAGAAGGCCGTCGTCCTTGCCGCCGGCGACCTCCGGCGCGGACAGCGCCAGGGCCGGCTGCACGAGGCCGTTGAGATCGCCTGGGACAAGGCCATGGGTGGCGAAGGCGAGGACCTTGTAGCCGGAAAGGTCCAGGGTCTTCACCGCCCCCTCGTTGGCCCGCTTCCCAAGGAACACGTCCCGGGTGAGATCGGCCTTGAGCGCCACCGCGATGCTGCGGATCTCGTCCGCCGTGTCGGGAAGGCGCGGCAGCCGCGCCAGCTCGGCGCTGTCCAACGCCTGCGTGGCCGGCGCCGCGCGCAGACGCACCGGCAGGCCCCGGGACTGGAGACCACGCCCTGCCAATGATGCAACCTGGACCGGCTTCGCCGTCTCCCGCGCCGCGGCCTCCGCCTGCGCCCGGCTGAAGTAGGGATCGCCGAAGCCGACGAACGCCTTGCGGCCGGCGGGCCCCGGCGGCAGCCCCCTGAGCGTCTTCAGGGACGCCACCGACGGCAGCATGGTCACCGCATGGGTGCGCACCAGCCAGGGGACGTCCCGGTAATTGGCGAACAACGCCCCTTTTTCAGGCCCAAGTTTCGCCGGCCCGGTGGGCAGCAGGGACAACGGCAGGTAGCCCAGCGCGCCGTGGGCGACGACAAGAAGGCTCTCGGCGTCCCGCCAGCCGGCCTTCACCGGTTCCAGCAGCTTTTTATAAAGCGCGTGCGCCACGCCGAGGTCGAGGTCGGGAATGTCGCCCAGCGTCGTGGCATTGGGTTCCAGCGCCGCGCGCAGCCACTCGACGGTGTCTTCCAGCTCCTCCCGGCCTATGTCGACGGCGGCAAAGGAAACCTCGCCCCGCTTCGGGATCGCCCATACGTAGGTCCGCTCCTCGCCGACATAGGTGGCGATCAATGCCTCGCCGGGGCGCAAGACTGCGCGCGCCTGCTCCGTGGTAAGCGGTTTCGGATTGATCAATTGCGCATAGTCGGGAAAGCGCTTCTCGATCTCGGCCATCAGGGCTACCCGTGCCCCACGCAGTTTGTCGATCCTGACCTTCAATTCCGTTTGCAATGCCGAGTTTCGTGCCTCAATCGGTCGCGATTGCTCCGTTGCCAGTGTTCCGTAAAGCACGGCTATCTGTTTCTGTGCGTCCTGTTCGCGACGTGCCAAATCAACCAATTCCGGCTTTTTCAGGCCGCTTCGCGCACTGCTCGCCGTCAATGCCCTCTGAACCGACCGCAACCGCGGAACTTCGGCCAAGCGGAAGGCTTCGACCACTGGTCCGACAGCCACTTTCTTCGCTAATTCCGTGCCCTCGATGTCCGCAAGCAACCCGATGTAGGCACCGAGAATGAGGTTCAAGCGTCGATCGCGGGCTTTGACGGTAGAGCCTTCGTCGTCGGATTCGCGTGAGTTGTTCAACAGGACTTTAACGGCGTCCGCAAACTCGGCCAGGGCCCGCTCCCGATCGCCGGAGGCCAAGCGAAGCATCGCGAGAAATCCTCTAATCTCGGCAGTCTGGTAATTATTCGAACCAAAGCGCTTTTCCGTGCGTTCCAGCGCCAGACGTAAATTTTTAACGGCTTCATCGGTACGCCCGGATCGCAACATCGCCAGTGCGCGATAAGGATTACCGGCAAACAAACGGCGGAATGAGGGCATGTCAGCGGCCATGTTCACGCGGATGGCATCATACTGAGCGACGGCTTCTTGCCAGCGTTCCTGGGCGATAAGAGCCTTCGCCAAAACGTTCCGGGTCGCCGCATACTGTAGGTTCTCGGGTTCGATGCAAATTGCGCGATAAATTTTGATCGCGATTTTCGCTGCCGCCTCGGCGTCCTCGAACCTGCCCTGTTCGTAGAGAACTTCGCTGAACAACGCCATGGCCGTGGGGCTCACCAGAGAGTCATGTGGTTCCGACGGTTGGCCCGACACGACTTCGCGTACCAAGTTCTCTGCCTCCATGAGGCGTCCCTGTCGGCTCAGGTTTCTTGCCAGCGCCAATCTGGTGAAGCCGATGTGAGGCGCATATGGAATGGATTCACTGCGGTATATCTCCATGGCGCGTCGGTAATGAGTTTCCGACTCCGCAAGGTCACCCGTCGACGCGGCGATGGCTGCCTGGCCTTCCTTTATCGTGAATTTGGTCAATGCAAGGTTTAACCTGCTGCCTTTAAAATTCCGGGCCTCTGCCAAATTGCTTCCCGCATCCGAAATCGAACGATCGGCAGCCTCAAAATCGCCAGCACGCGCTTCGTAGAGGGCAAGAAGACTCTGATACCGGGCAATCCCCATTTTCAAATCAGAGGGAACTTCATTGATCGCCCATTTCATTAACTTGACGCTACGTGGATAGTTGCCCCTGTAGAACTGGTCCTGTGCGGTCTGCGCTAGGTACTTAACCCGACGAAAATTGCCGACACGGGCCGGGGGCAAATTTAGCATCGTCCTTCGTATTTCCTCGTCTGTCGGTGTCGTCTCTTTGCTGCAATGCTGCGTGGAAAAATCAAACTTGGCGAACAGAGCGAGTGCATCGTTGATACTTCGCGGTGGGGGCGCGAGAGAACCAGAGAATCCCGCCGTGACGTTCCGAGCCTGTTCCAAGGATAACTTCGATGGGCCGCCGTCGGTCTGACACGCGGCCAGGGCCACCGTCAGGACGAGTACGATATTGAAACGGAGCGCATAGCAGTACGCGACACGCAGGAATCCGTATGAACGATCGTGAATCACTATTGCCTCCCCAACGGGTGGCTCTCGATTTGTTAAATTGTTGCTTATTGAAAGCCGCCCGACCTTCCCCCGGATTGTATCGGAGGGATTTTGACCACTTTTTAGACTCGTGACAAGGTCGCACAAGGGCGCCTTTTTCTGCTACCAAGCCTTAAAGGACTTATAGCTCCCCTCCTTATGTCCGCTTCTGGCTATCAACAGATATCGCAGGAGGGGCACGGGCACGTCCGTTTGTGACCCATTGCGGACTTCGCTACAGGTCATAGCTAGACCCTTTTATTTATTATTATAAATTATCGTTAAATAATGAAATGGGGCCACGTGAAACAGGGGGCGAATTAAATGCGAAAAATTACTTTTACACTTTGCATCACCGCCATGTCTCTGGCGCTTGTCGCCTGTGAGACGGCAACCACCTTTGAACTGGAAGTACCCGGGTACCGTACTGAAGTTGGAGAACACAAGGCCGAAGGGACACCGCGAAATGTGATTGTCATTTCACTGCACGGCAAGGAGAAGGGCCGCACCCATGATGGCAACATCGAGTTTGCCGAGCAGTTAGCCAGCGCCGGTTTTACAAGCTATACGCCGCAAATGCCCTGGTACGATTACAGTGCGCCGGTGTCCACCGCCTATAAATTGCTCGACGTGCTTGTGAAAAAGGTCGCAAAAAATGAGCAGAAGGTTGTCGTCGCGGGTCATAGCCAGGGCGCACCTTACGCATTATTTTACACCACTGACCATGAACCGCCATCCAATGTGGTTGCAAGCATACTACTGGCGCCGGGTCACCTGATCCACCGTTCGCGCAAGATACAGGAAGCTACGGCTAGCAGTGTTGCTCGTGCAAAACAACTGGTCGCGCAGGGCAAGGGTGAAGAGGATCAAATCTTTACCGACTTCAACAAGGGCGGGGGAAAGGGCTACAAGACTATCACCACGACCCCTGCGATCTATCTTACGTACTTCGATCTTGATACCTCCCCGAATTTTCTGGAACTCATTACGCAGGCACGTAAACCAATTTTTTGGATTGATGGCGAGGAAGATGGGCTGGCACGGAGGATGGGTTACGCAGGAATCTATGAAACAGCGCGCGAACATCCACAAAATAAATACGCTACTGTTCGTGGTGGCCATGTAAGTATGTGGAGGCATGCCGCAGGACCAGTAATTGAGTGGTTGCAGAAATTTGAATAATTCTTGCTGAACCACTGAGTCTTACGGTTGATGCGCAAAGGTCCGCTTATGGCTATTAGCGGACATCCAGCGCGGGTCTACTGAACGTCCGGTGTTGGCATAAAAGCCGACATCGGCGCCCTGCCGCCGACCCAACACTCGTTCATGAGCGCACGACCTGGGCCGACGCCCGTAGGAAAACGGCCGGCTTTCCGCAGAAGGCGGGAGACGGATCCCGGTCATGCGGGAAGGCCCGCCCCGAACCGGCCGCCTAATACCAAGGGGCGTTGATCATGACCCGACGAGCCGGCTTACCAAGGTTTTCGGCCCTAAGCGTGCGCCGTGGCGATGCGGGGCATCGCGAAGCGTGCGCGACGCCGTCCGAAAGCCTTGGTAAGCCGCCGTTGCGGTCGCGTATGCGGCCCGTCGGAGGGCGTCGAAAAGTTTTGACGATGCACCGCATCGCCTGCAACTTTCCTCCTACCCGACGAGCCGCCTACGCGATCTCTATGGGTCATGATCAGCGCTCCTTGGTATTAGCGTGCGTAATGGGGGTGGGCGGCGCCGGCGGCAAATTAGGACCTTGCGAGAGAATTAAATACCGCGCGATTATGCCGCCGCCCCATGGCTGGTGAAGGCAATCAGTGGACCGGAACGTGAATACAGTGTCGTCTCAATCGGTGAAATTTACAACGACCGCGATGTGCCGGGGCCCGGCCACGTCCGCCGCCGGCCGCGCCGCCGGCCCTGAGCGCGACCGGACACGCCGGTGAGCCTTTTCCAATACTTCACGCCCAACGCCCAGCAGATCCCGGGCCTGCTCGCCGTCCTGGCGGTAGCGGTCCTGTTCTCGGGCCTGGGCGCGTTCGTCGGCGGCCGGCGCCGGTTCGCGGCCGCCGACGTGATCGTCGGCTGGGGTGTGGTCACGGGCGTGTTCAAGGTGTTCGGGGTCGTCGGGCCGGTCCCCTTTACATGGCTCGCCTACGGCGTGTGGGCGGTGGCGGTTCCGTGCGCCGTCGCGTCATGGCGCCGCGATTGGCGCCAGGGCCTCGAACCGGCCGCCGTGGGGACCCTGTGGCGGGTCCTGGTCCTCGCCCTGCCGCTGCTGGTCCTGGTGACGGCCATGCGCGCCTCCCAGTGGGACGAGTTCACCCACTGGCTGCCCAACGCCCAGTACATCCTCACCTTCGACGCCTTCCCCCGCGGTGACCTGCCGGCCAGTCCGTCGGTGTTGCCCGCCTATCCCTACGCCCTGCCGCTGACCAATTTCCTGGCGTCGAAGCTGGCCGGCGCCTTCGTCGAGAACGCGGGCGCGCTGTTCAACGTGCTGCTGCTGCTGCTCTTCGCCCCCGTTTTCCTGCACGTGGTGCAAAAGGGGCTCGCGGCCCCCGCCGCCTGGCGGCGGACCTGGGGCGCGGCGGCGCTGGGGATTCTCGGCGTCACGGTGCTCAGCACCACCTTTGTCCAGAAGCTGATATTGACCGCCTACGCCGACAGCGCCACCGCCGTCACCCTGGCCACCGCCGGGGTTCTGGGCTGGAAGATGTTGGATGCCCTGGCCGAAGGGGGCGAACGCGCCGACACCCGGGCCCTGGCCTGGCAGTTTGCCCTGGCGGCGGCGGTCCTGGTCAGCCTCAAGCAGTCCAACCTGGTCCTGCTCGTCCTGCTCCTGGGCGGGATGATCCTGGTGGTGCTGCGGGACGCGAAAATCCGGGTCCGCGACTTCGCGCGCCTGGTGCCGGTGCTCCTGGTGCCCGCCGCCGTGGTGTACGCATCTTGGCGCTATCACGTGACCGGCCACATGCCGGGCGGCGAGCTTTCCGTGCTTCCCCTGGAGCGGTGGCTGTTCCCCTATGTCTTCGAGATCCTGGGGCGCATGATCGAGGCGGCGGGCAGGAAAGGCGCCTATTTCGGGATGATGGCGGTGCTCAGCGTGTTCGCCGTGCGCGGCCTGTGGCGCATCCGCGGAAGCTTCGACCGCATGGCCGTCATGGTCGGCGCCGTGTTCATCGGCTTCAACCTGTTCCTGTGGTTCGTATACATCGCCATCTTCGGAGAGTACCAGGGGCGGAACATCGGGTCTTACTGGCGCTACAACACCCAGCTCGGCATCCTCGGGTGCACGGCGGCCGCCTTCGGACTGGCCCACCTGTGGCGGCGCTTCGTCTCTCCGCGCCTGGCGGGGGCCGGGGGAGTCGCCCGCCTCCTGCCGGCGCTCGGCATGGCCGTGGTGGTCGCCCTGCCGCTGGCGTTGCCCGAGAAACTGCGCATCGACGCGCGGCCGCAGAAGGACCACATGCGTCTGGTCGGCCAGGACCTGGGACGGAGCCTGCCCGAGGGCGCGCGCCTGGCGGTGGTCGATCCGCGCGGCAACGGCTTCACGGGCACGGTGATCAACTTCGAACTGACCAGCGGCACCGGCGCCGGGCGCGGCCTGACCGTGGGCCCCAGGATCAACCTTTTCACCCCGCTTAAATCACCCGGGGAGTTGCGCGACCGCCTGGCGCGGGGCCGGGTCAGCCACGTCTGGGTGCATCAGCCCCTGGCGGAGGTGCAGCGGGACCTGGGCGTGGATCTGGCGCCGCGCGCCTCCCACCTCCTGCGCCGCGTCGACGGGCGGTGGGAGCTGGTGCGGTCCTGGCCCTACGACGGCTACGACGACCCCCACAGCCCCGACCTGCCGGACTGACAGCGAAAGCCGAAACGACCCCGTCGTTTCGGCTTGAGAAGCCCGCGACTGCGGGCCGCCGCCCCCGGGGGGCACCGGGGGGTGTCCCCCCGAGCATTGGAAATGCGGGGGGCGCCCCCGCGACCCCCGGGGGGCACCGGGGGGTGTCCCCCCGAGCATTGGAAATGCGGGGGGCGCCCCCGCGACCCCCGGG
>JACZQZ010000187.1 GCA_022545455.1 Pseudomonadota bacterium | reverse complement strand
AGGCCCGTGCCAGACCTTGTGCCACCGAGTGGGGATGTCCGCTTATGGCTATTAGCAGACATTCAGCCACACCCTGAATTACGTCCGCTTTACCCCCGAAAGCAGACATCGAGATGGGCGCCGCTTTACGTCTGCTTGTGACCCAAAGCGGGCGTTCATTGGATTATGCGGATCAGCAGGTGGGTGCCGAAAACCATAGGCTTCCCTAGCCTACGCCTTGCGCACGAAGCGGACCTCGATACGTCCCAGTTCCCCGAAATCGGCAACGAAGGTCTCATCTGGTGCGATCGGTGTGACGCCAGTGCAGGTTCCGGTGCTCACCACCTCGCCCGCCTTAATGCCATCGCCGAACGCAGACAGGTGGTTGGCGGTCCACTCAAGGACGGTCAGGGGATCGCCCAGCGCGTTGGCCCCTATGCCCTCGGCCACGGGCTCGCCATCCCTGTAGAGCCGCACCGGATGACCTATCAGGTCCATTCCGCGCCAGTCCGCGCGCTCCCGCCCTTTGACCCATTCGGTGTTTGCGACCATATCGGCGACGAGTCGGACCGCGCCGAGGTTATCGAAGCCTCCCTCGAACCGACAGCCAACAACTTCGATTGCCGGGAAAACGGCGGCGACCGCGCTCAGCACCTCGTCGCGGTCGTATGATGTCTTCCGCGGCGGCAAATCACGGACGAAGCGGAAAGCAAATTCGCTTTCAATACTCGCGTCCTGGTCCGCGAACACGGCGACTTCGACCGGGCTCTCGAAGCAGTGGTCCGCGAACATTGGCGCCGTCGCCGGCGAGTCGGTGCCCAACAGTCGCTGCGCTGCGATACTGGTTGTGCCTACCTTCCAGCCGACGCGCGGCTGTGCCGCCAAATATGTGATTTCGCGCTGGACGCCGTAGGCCGCGTCGACGGAGACCAGCCCCTCGGCCGCCTCGCGCGGGACCACGCCGCCCTCGGTGCGGGCACTCCAAAGTGCGGTGGCGAGGTCGAGTGCAGCGCTCATCCGCTCTTCATAGCAGATGGCTGATGATTGGCAATCCCGGCCGCTCGTCCCCAGGGGCCGGGGGAATGAACCGGGTCATGGCTCCATGAACGAACGGGCGGGTGATTGCGGGACCGGTTCTTGGCGGAGGGCGGGCATCGAGGAAGAGCCGGCCGGACTTCGGCTTATGACCCAAAGCGGACATCACACCAGCTGACATCCCCCTCGGTTGAAAACCGGGTAAGATGTACCGAAAATCAGTTATTGCTGTTCCGGCGCCCTTTCGGACCGCTTGGCTGTTCTCCGGAACAGCGCCGCTCGGAGCAACGTTGGAGGCGCGCTTCCCGGCGCCAGTCGTATTTCGGCGTCAGGCGAACCGCCGTCAGGGACGGCCCGCGTTTCTGGTCCGAACCGCATCATACGCGGCCGCCGCGGCCGCTTTCGGCCTGTAACCTCCGTTGGATTGCCCGAGGACCCCAATGGTCGCGTTCAACTTCACCGTACCCCAGGATCCCGATCCCGACATGACGATACCCCTGCTTTTATGCAAATCGTCCATGGAGGGAAATCCCGTCCCGGTCCCGCGTTGGAAGGAGGCTACCGCCAAGTGCCGGGGACTCCGGTCCAGGCATCCCGAGGACCCGGCGGTGTTCCATCTGTCCGGGCTGGTGGCGTTCTTCATCAGGAACCCCGAGGCGGCCAAGGCGTTCTGTGGACAGGCGCTGCTCATCGAGCCCGGGTACGCGGACGCGCGGCAGGCGTTGGAAGGGTACCTCGAATCCGAGGGCGGGGACATGGACGCCTATATGGAAAAGCTGGGCAAGGGGGTGGAGTTCCTGCGCAAGGAATACCTGGACCAGGCCCATCGCCTCATCGGGCAGGGAAAACCCGCCGAGGCGGACCGTTTTATCCAGAAGGCGTGCGCCGTCGTGAACCCGGAGCAGACGGCCCTGGAAGACTATGCGACGTGCGTCGCCAAGGCCGAGAACCTGATGAGGACCGGACGATTTGGTCAGGCAATGGAACAGATCGTCCGCAGCATGGAAGGCCTTTGGACGGGCATGGACGAGGACGCCGTGCTGCGCAGCGTCGAAACCTTCGACGCAGCACCGGACCGCAGGCAGTTCGCGGCCCTTGTGTGCGACCTGCTAGAAAGCCGGAAAGCGGCCCGCACCACGGTTTTCGAGCTCGGCTGCTTCGCCGGTTTCAACCTCAATCTGGTGTGGGAGACCCTCGCCGCGGAGACTAGGGACACGGTGTCGTTTTACGGGCTGGAGCCCAACGAGACGGCCGTGTCCTATTGCCGGAAACACTACCCGTTCATCCGCATACAC
>JACZQZ010000124.1 GCA_022545455.1 Pseudomonadota bacterium | reverse complement strand
AGGAAGGCGACCCGAATCGGTGAGTGTGGCATGGCGGTTTGTGCCCGGCTTCCGGCCGCGGGCTGGGAAAAGCGGCCTCAGTCTTCCGCGCCGATGCCCCGGTAACGGAAATCGGGGGCGTCGGCCGCCGCCAACTCGACGATCCACTGATGTTCCGGTGATTTGTCGCAAACGGGATCCGTCAACGCGGCGTCGCCGGCCAGCGCCAGGGCCCGGCAGCGGCACCGCCCAATCGATCTCACGCAATTCGCAGGACCCGCACGGTTCGGCCATCCAGTCCACCCCCCGGTGACCTGCCCCGACGAACGATACCACTTTTAAGTTAGAATCGGTTGCGTCGGGAAGGCCCGATCGGGCCAATGCCCGTGTGCAGCCAATGTCCGAAAAGGGGTCATGTGTGGACGGCTCCCTGTTGGCAAGGGTTGTTTTGACGTTGGTGCAAGGTGGTCGGGTGCAGTCGTGTGTCCGGCCTGTTGATGCGGTGCTCATGACCGCTGGCCCTCATGCGATCCGCGGACGGGGTCCCAAATCAAACCCACGCATTCTCATGATGCCGTGACTCAAACGGGTTCTCCGGGCCCTCGGTGTTCGACCGATTTTGCATTACGTCGCATTCACCCTGCCGAACTCGTGAACCCTTCGTCTTCTCCCATGACCTACGCCGCCGGGGCGGGTCTCTGATAAGCTCCGCCGTGCCTGAGCAATGCCCAGGCCATGCGCGCCATCTTGTTGGCCAGCCCCGGTAGTTCGCCGGGTTGGTTACGGTTGGCCGGTGTGGACCCGTGAGCGGACATCGCCACTCGCAACACCGGTTAATGAGTCCGTGACCTAAGCGCCGGGCCGCGCACATCGGCGAGTCATCGACGGACATCGGCTGCGCCGGGGCGCCCGGCGCGAGGGGTTGGGCACCGGCCGATAAAACAAGCTGGCATATAATAAGCCACCTTGGTATAATCGGCCCATGCCCTCGGAGGACCTGAACCGTACCTTAGGGTTCCTGCTCCACGACGCCTCGCGCCTGATGCGCAAGCGGGTCGACAGGCGCGCCCGCGCCCTCGGCCTGACCCGCGCCCAGTGGCGCGTCCTCTCGCAGCTCCGGCGGCGCGAAGGGATCAACCAGTCGGCCCTGGCCGACATCCTGGAGATCGAGGACATCACCATGGGCCGGCATATCGACCGGCTGGAGGACGCCGGCTGGGTCGAGCGCCGCCCCGACCCGGAGGACCGCCGGGCCTGGCGTCTGTACCTGGCCGGAAAGGTCCAGCCGATCCTGGACGGGATGCGGGTCCTGTCCAACGAGACGCGGGAAGAGGCGTTGGCCGGCCTTTCGCCGGACCAGCGCGACATCCTCATCGAGGGGCTGGTCACCATCAAGGACAACCTCTTGCGCCGAGAGGCGGCCGAGTCCGACGACGACGCGGCGGCTACCGGGACCACGGGATGAGATGAGCAACACGGACAAAGGCGCTCCGCCGAGACTGCGCCGGCTGGGAATCGGACGCGCGCTGGGGCTGACCCTGCTGTCGGTGGCGGGACCGGCGGCCCTCGCCGTGGCGGGCGCCTATTACTACGTGACCGGGGGCCGGTACGCGTCCACGGAGAACGCCTACGTCAAGTCCGAAATGATCGCCATAAGCCCCGACGTTTCGGCGCGGGTCGTGCACGTGGCCGTGGGCGAGAACGACCGCCTCGACGCCGGCCAGCTTCTGTTCCGCCTCGACGGGGAGCCGTTCCGCATCGCCCTCGCCAGCGCCGAGGCGCGCCGGGACGCCGTGCGCCAGGAAATCGAGGCGCTGCGCGCCTCGCACCGGCAGAAAAAGGCCGAATACAGGCTTGCTGAAAGCGACGTCGAATACTTCCGGCGCCAGTTCGGGCGGCAAAAGCAGTTGATCGCCAAGGGCATCGTGTCGCAGTCGAAATTCGACGAGGCCCGGCGCTACCTGATGACGGCGCGCGAGCGCCTGATCGCCATTCAAATGGACATCGCGCGCATCCTGGCGCAACTGGACGGCTCTCCCGATCTGCCCGTGGACGGTCATCCGCGGGTTCGCGAGGCGATGGCGGCGCGCGACCAGGCGGCCCTTGATCTGCGCCACGTCCGGGTGTTTGCCCCGGCCGCCGGAATCGTCACCAACTTCGACCTTCAGCCGGGCGAATACGTGAAGGCCGGCGAACCGGTGTTCAGCATCGTGCGCACCGACTACGTGTGGATCCGGGCCAACTTCAAGGAGACGGACCTGACCCACCTGCGCGTCGGCCAGGAGGCCGAGGTCCGCATCGACGCCTATCCCGACCGGGTGCGGCGGGCCGTCGTCGCCAGCATCAGCCCGGCGACCGGCGCCGAGTTCGCCCTGCTGCCGCCGCAGAACGCCCTGGGGAACTGGGTCAAGGTGGTGCAGAGGCTGCCCGTGCGCCTGGAGCTCACGGGGGCCGCGGCCGACCCGCCGTTGCGCGCCGGCATGAGCGTCATCGTCGATATCGACACCGGCTACGAGCGCACCCTGCCCGGCTTCGTCAACACGGCTCTCGCCTGGATCAAGGGCGGCCCATGACGCCGCCCGCGGGCGACGCCCCGGTGGCGCGCCGGGGTCTGATCACTGTTGCCGTCGTGCTCGGGCCGCTGATGCAGGTCCTGGATTCGTCGATCATGAGCGTGTCGCTGCACCACATGCAGGGCACCCTGTCCGCCGCCCAGGACCAAATTTCCTGGGTGCTCACCTCCTATCTCGTCGCCGTCGCCATCATGACGCCGCTTTCCGGCGTGCTCAGCGGCCTGATCGGGCGCCGGCGGCTGTTTCTGATCGCCATCGCCGGCTTCACCACCGCCTCGATGTTCTCCGGCCTGTCCGATTCCCTCACCGAGCTCCTGATCCTGCGCTTTATCCAGGGGTTCTTCGGCGCCGCCCTGGTTCCCCTGTCCCAGTCCATGCTTTTCGACGTCTACCCGCGCGAGGAGTACGGCATGGCCATGGCGTGGTGGGGCGTGGGCATCATGGTCGGGCCGGTATTGGGCCCGACGCTCGGCGGCTACATCACGGAATACTACAGCTGGCGCTGGGTCTTCTTCCTCAACCTGCCCATCGGACTTCTCGCCTTCGCCATGACCTGGGTGTTGATCCCGAAGACCCGGGGACGACGGGACGGTCCCTTCGGGTATACGGGCTACATCATGCTCGCCCTCGGCTTGGTGGCGCTGCAGCTGATGATGGACAGGGGCGAGCGCCTGGACTGGTTTTCCACCCCCGAAATCGTCATCGCGGCCGGGTTGGCGGCGCTGGGGTTTTACCTGTTCGCCGTCAACACCTGGACCTCGCGCCGGCCGTTCATCGATCCCGCGGTCTTGAAGGACCTCAACTTCGTCGTCGGGCTGGTCCTCAAGGCCCTTTTCGGCGCCATGCTGCTGGGCATGCTGGCGCTGATGCCTCAGTTCCTGCAGAACCTGGCCGGGTACCCGGTGATCACCACGGGGCTGGTGATGGCGCCGCGCGGGCTCGCCACCATGGTGGCGGCGATCATCGCCGGGCGGCTGGTCCGGCACGTGGACCCCCGCCGCCTGATCGCCTTCGGCATGGTCGTGGCGGCGCTGACCATGTGGCATATGTCCACCTTCACGGCGAGCGTCACCCCGACCCACATCTTCATCGTCAACGCCATCCAGGGTATCGGCTTCGGGTTCTTCTTCGTGCCCCTGACCACCGCCAGTTTCTCGACCCTCGCGCCCGTCCACCGGGACGTGGGCACCAGCCTGTACGCGCTCAGCGGCAACATCGGCAAGAGCGTCGGCGTTTCCGTGCTCGTCGCCTACCTGGTCCGCAACTCCCAGGCCAACCATTCCGTCCTCGTCGGACACGTGACGCCCTTCAACAAGGCCCTCGCCCACGTGCCCCTGCCCGAGGCCTGGAGCCTGACCGATCCGGCCGGCCTCGCCGCCCTCAACGCGGAGATCGCCAGACAGGCCGAGCTGATCGCCTACGTCAACGATTTCCGGCTGCTGAGCGTGATCGTCCTGGTCTGCGTGCCCCTGGCCTTCCTCATGCGCAACCCCTTGCGCCGGGTGCGCGAGCCGGTTCCGGTCGACGGACAGGAAGCGACGTGAGCCGCCGCCACCCCGGCGTTGCCTGACGCCGCCGCCGGCTGCTACTCTCGCCGGCCCGGGAGGAAGACAGAATGGACACGCGGAAGCAACGCGGCGAAGCCGTCGCCGGCACGATCGACAGGATCCGCGCCGTCGAGCGCGACCGGGGCGTGACGCCGGACGCCCTGGACGCGATCAAGGGCCTGCTGGTGGAACTGGCGGGGCGGCGGGAGCTGTTCCCCCCCGGCGATTTTCCGGTGACCGCGGAGGACGGCACGGGCGTCATCTACCGCCTGGCCGAGGACCCGGACCACCGTTTCGCGCTCTATGCCACGGCCGGCGCGCCCGGCAAGTCGGTGCCGCCGCACAACCACACCACATGGGCGGTCATCGTCGGCGTCCACGGCGACGAGCACAACGTGTTCTATGAGCGCGTCGACGACGGCTCGGTCCCGGGCCGGGGCGAGGTGCGTCCGTCAGGCGAGTTCACGGTCACCCACGGCACCGGGGTGACGTTGATGCCGGACGACATCCATTCCGTCCACGTCACCGGGGACAAGCCGACGGTGCACCTGCACATGTACGGACTGGCCCTGGAACAGTTGCACCAACGCATCATGTTCGATACCGCCGAGGGAACCTACAAGGTGGTCCCGGCGCCCCAGAACATCAGGCCGGCCTGACATGAGCCCGCCTTCTGCGCGCCCCATCGCCGCCGCCCGGTTGCGCGCCATGATCGCCGACGGCGGCGAATTGGCGCTTCTCGACGTGCGCGAGGAAGGGCGGTTCGCGCAAGGGCACCTGTTGTTTGCCGTGCCGCTGCCGCTGAGCCGCCTGGAGTTGCGCATCCGCGATCTGGTGCCGCGGCGCGGCGTTCCCGTCGTGCTCTCGGCCGGCGCCGAGGACGATGACCTGATCGCCCGCGCGGCGGAGCGGTTGTCGGCCTTCGGCTACGGCGACCTGTCCTGTCTCGACGGCGGCGTCGAGGCCTGGAAGGCCGCCGGCTTCGAAGTCTTCTCCGGCGTCAACGTGCCCTCCAAGGCGTTCGGCGAGTTCATCGAGGCTGCTCGCGCAACGCCCCATATCCCGGCCGCCGAGCTGAAGGGGCTGATCGACGCGGGCGCCGACATGGTGGTGCTCGACAGCCGGCCGATGGCGGAATACCAGGCCATGAACATCCCCGGCGCCGTCAACGTGCCGGGCGCCGAACTGGTGTACCGCATCCACGACATCGCGCCGGCCGCCGACACCTTGGTCGTGGTCAACTGCGCCGGGCGGACGCGCAGCATCATCGGCGCCCAGTCGCTGATCAACGCCGGCGTCGCCAACCGGGTGGTGGCCCTGGAGAACGGCACCATGGGCTGGCACCTGGCCGGATTCGATCTCGAGCGGGGCATGGACCGCGCCCCGCCGGCGGTCTCGGCCGACGGACTGGAACGGGCGCAGGCGGCCGCGTCGCGCATCGCCGCCCGGTCCCGCGTGGGCACGCTTGATCACCGAACGCTCCACGCCTGGCGGCAGGACGACGACCGCAGCCTTTTCCTGCTCGACGTGCGCACCCCCGAAGAATACGCGGCCGGCCACCTCGCCGGTGCGCTGCCGGCGCCCGGAGGGCAGCTTGTCCAGGCCACCGACCGCTACGTCGGCGTCCGCGGCGCCCGCCTGGTGCTCATCGACGGCGACGGCGTGCGGGCGAAGATGACCGCGTCGTGGCTGATCCAGATGGGCTGGAACGACGTCTTTGTGCTGGAGGACGCCCTGGCGGCGGGGCCGTTGGTCGAAGGGGAACACCGCGCCCACGTTCCCGGCCTGGAGGGACTAATGTGCGAATCGGTAACGCCCGGGGAGCTTGCCGCGCTCGTGGATGCAGACCGGGCGGCCGTCGTCGACCTCGCCGACAGCCGGAGCTACCGTGCGGGCCACATTCCCGGCGCCTGGTTCGCCGTCCGCGCGCGCCTGCCCGGCAACCTGGGCGCGCTGCCCGAAACGCCGCTGGTGGTGCTGACCTCGCCGGACGGAACGTGCGCCCGCCTGGCGGCGCCGGAGGCGGCCGCGGGAGGCCGGGCGGTCAAGGTGCTCGACGGCGGCACCCGGGCCTGGCGGGCGGCGGGCCTTGAGCTCGAGGACGGTCTGACCCACGCCGCGGACGCCACCGACGACGTCTGGTACCGCCCCTACGACCTGGACGGCGGCACGGAGGGGGCGATGCGGCAATACCTGGATTGGGAGGTCGACCTGGTGGACCAGATCCGGCGCGACGGCACGGCGCGCTTCCGGGCCTTGGCCTAGGTCATGGACTCATTAACCGGTGTCGCGAGTGGCGATGTCCGCTCACGGGTCCACACCGGTCAACCGTAACCAACTCGGCGATGTCTGCTGACCCAAAGCGGACATTAAGGCAGGCCGCCCTCGACGTCCACACATGACCCAAAGCGGACATTCAGTCGAATATCCGCGGCGGCCTGGTACGGCTTGGCAAGACGGTTCGTCGTCGGTCTGAGTATCGGTAAAACGTCTGCGGCGCGGCACCATTTACACGGCCGTACAGCGCTAATACCCCATTTCGCCACGAGTTTCGGGGCTTGTACTGCGCTAGATCCTTTTATCCTAGAACGCCCACACGACAGGGGAACGCGCCGCTTCGCGTGGTAGGATCAATTTGCCGCCAACACCGCTAGGGCCAATCGCTTTTATGCGCCCTTAGAATTGTTTTTATAGGAGATAATAAAAAAGACAACTACAGATACTAAATTAAAGTTGTTCTCTAACATAACAAATTGTGCGATAAATGTGCGATGTCCTATAAAAGGCCTTTAACCTTAATATTTTGGTAAATCTCTTCCTATAAAAAGCCTTTTACCTTAATATTTAGGCGCGATCGCCTATTGGCTCGGGAAAGGCAAATCATGCTGAAGTTTGGCTCCACGGGATTCGATCTCGATTTTCTTTCAAACCCCGAAAATTTGAATTTGACGGAACGGTTTGACGCCTTTCCCACGGATGGCGGGGCCGGCATCCCGGCGTTGGCGGTCGACAATCCGCTGACGGGACTGTCCCTGCAACTCGATAGCGGCTTCCTCAATGCGCTATTTGCCGGAGGCGGCACGACGGTTGGCGGGGACGGCGCGGGCCCCGGCGACGATACCGCGCCCGGATTCAGGACCGGGATTTCCGATGACGGTCCCGACGTTAGTATCTCCGCGGCCGGCACCTTTGAGCCCGGCGAACACGGCTTTTTCGCGACCCAGGTGAGCGAGGATTTCGCGACCGGGTTCCGCACCGATGAATTGCCGATTGACGCGATCTCGTTTTCCGCCGAAAGCGGGCCTGGCGCCAGCGGCGCACCAGCCGATAGCGATTTGATATTCCTTGACTTCGAAGTCAGCGGCAAGGGTGGCGTTCCGGGTGGCAATGGCGGCGGCGGCAATGGCGGCGGCGGCAAAGGCGGCGGCGACAAAGGCGGCGACGACGGCGTGCTGTCGAAATATGTCAGCGGCGATGAGGGCGGTTACAATATCGAGATCAACTTCAAAGGCAGCTGGACTGCGGATTTGCAGACGGCCCTTATAAACTCAGCTGACCTGATCAGCGACCTGATCATCGGCGATATCGCCGATGTCTTCTACCGGGGCAAGATCATCGACGACATCCGCATCGACGCCAAGCTGACGGAAATCGACGGCGAAGGCGGCATTCTGGGCCGGGCCGGGCCGACGGCGATCCGCACCGACGGCTACCTGCCGGCGACGGCAATCATGGAATTCGACGTT
Organism: Pseudomonadota bacterium; assembly: GCA_022545455.1. Taxonomy (GTDB): domain Bacteria; phylum Pseudomonadota; class Alphaproteobacteria; order Rhodospirillales; family 2-02-FULL-58-16; genus JACZQZ01. Next base: position 296 of record JACZQZ010000124.1, on the reverse strand, counting down.
GCGGATGCCGCTAATTTCAATTCCATGCCTTCGGGCAGCGAGGGAACGCTGTGGGATGACATCGTCACCCACGAGATGATGCATACCGTCGGCTTCGGCACCGTCTGGACCTATCTGGACCTGCTGTCGGGTGGCGGAACCGACAATCCGACATTTACCGGCGAAAATGCAACTGCCGTCTACGAAGCCAGCTACCCCGTTTCCGGTGATTCCGATTTCGGCGTGCCCGTCGAAGGGAACATCGGCCCGGGCAGCGATGATTCCCATTGGGACGACGAAACCTTCGGCAATGAAAT
>JACZQZ010000023.1 GCA_022545455.1 Pseudomonadota bacterium | reverse complement strand
AACTGCATTTTGGCACATCGCGATGCCGCTGGTGGGAGCCGTCCACCGCATCACAAACGGACGTCGATCACCCGACTGCAAATGGTCCGCTTTAGTCCCAGGAGCGGACATTGGGCCTCGGTATGTCTGCTTTCAGGGGTGAAGCGGACGAAGATCAACGGCCCCCAGAACTTCCGCTTATAGCCATAAGCGGACCTAAGAACGTCAGTTGGAAGTCCGAAATCTTCCAAAATCGGCTGTACGGAAACCCCCCGTGAAAATGGCTTTTAAGCGGCCTTCCGGCCGGGGTGGGCTGGATGCAGGGGCCTGTGGAGACGAAATCCAGGAACTCCGCAGCGCCTTGGAAGGAGTCTCCTGAGCGTGATTGGGGCCCAGATGGCGGCGTCAAGCCCCTTCCCCATGCCCCTGTGGCGCGTTCACGAATCGTCTTCGTAGGCGGCGTCGAAGAATTCTTTTTCCAGTCGCACCGCCCTGCGGAACAGCTGGACGACGGCCTCCCGCCGATCAGGGGAAAGCGCCGGTCCGTGCGCATCCAGTTGCCCGCGCAGCCAGTCCACGAAGTCGCGGAATTCGTCATTGGCGTGCAAGTCGATCCATTCGGAAAAATAGAATTTGGACGGAGAGCGGTCCTTCACCGCCGTCGCCCAGGACACATACACCCACTCGGCGACCACGAGAACGGCCAGGATCTCCTCATAGCCGCCCGCCTCCCACGCCTCCTTCATGAGCTCGTGAAACCCGCGCGTCGGCTGTTTCAACTCGGGATTGGTGCGTTCCTTCTCGGCAACCCCAAGGGCGTCGAACGAGCGCTGGAAATAGGTGTTTTCCTCGCTGGTCACCCCGGCCAGGAAATGGGACAGCCGGATTCGCGCGGCCAAGTCGGGCGCCCGTCCGATGGCATAGCCGAGCAAACCGACAAAGCGGTCGACGAACGAGTAGTCCTGAACCAGATAGCGCCTGAAAACGGCGTCATCCAGGGTTTCGTCCGCCAGTTCCCGGGTGAAACGGTGCTCGACGGCCTGGGTCCAGGTCGGCTCTGACTGCTCTCTCAGCCAATCGGTGAACCGGGGCTCGCCGTTCGCCGCAGACCCTTGGCCGGGCGTGTCGGCCGGGGGTTGAGGTGCGGGAGGCATGGGTCTTCTCCTCTGGCAGCCACAAAAAAGAAGAAAGATATATCGGCCCGGGCCGGCGGCCGAGGCACCCGAGGACGGCGTGTAGTACCCCTGGCGCTAGATACTGACCTACTCAGGCCGGGAAGGTTGCGACCAACTCCTCGAGCCGCGCCTTGGCACCCTCGAGGATAGGCTCTCCATCGCCGACGAGAAGCGTATCGAAGTCAAGGTCGAGAAGTTGGCGCACGCTCTGCCTTAGGCGCTGGGGGTCGTCCATCACCTGCTCGCGCAGCAGCCCACAGCGGCCCGGCGGATTGCCGATCACGGCATCGCCGACGATGAGAAGGCGCCGCTCCGGCCAGTGGAGAACTACTTCGCCGGGCGACTTTCCGGGGGCCTCCATCACCACGAGCGGGCCGATGGTCTGCCCCACCGCAAGCGCATCGTCCAGCGCGGTGCCCTGCTCGCGGGCGTGTGCCGCGTCGTGCGGGTGAATGGACGTTCGCGCGCCGGTGCGTTTGCGCACTATGTTGGATGCGCGCGAATGGTTGCGGTTGGTCAGCAAAATGCGGGTGACGCCCAAGCGGGCGATTTCATCAAGCCCCTCCTCGCTAGGCTCGACGGGGTCGATGCAGAGGTTGCCTTCGGCGTGGCGGATGAGGTGGCCGTTGAAGTTGTAACCGTGGGGCTCGGAAAACCACGGCCAGGTGAATATTTCGTTCAAGATCTCCCGCATACTGCGGCCTCCCTCGGTGGGCTAAATTTTTCCTTCCACGAGACCTCGCGGCGGTTCCGGGCGATTACCACAAAAACTATTTCATATGTGCTCAAACGGCAACGAGCGGACTGGCACCCCCCCGCGCATGGGCGGCAACGACGCCGACCACCCACCTACCGCACGGTTCATACGTGAATCACCCAATTTCGGTACGCTGGCCTCGCGTGCTCGTGTTCCGAATCTAACACTTCTTGCACGCCCAGAGTGGGTTAACTATTTGATCCGATTCAGATTGGCCGAGAAAGAAGTGTCTGAAGCGGAACACTAGCGGATCAAATCCAACGCTTGGTACCGTCGTGGCCCGGTTGCACGCCACAGGAATTCTCGGTCGCTGCCGGACTCGTCCGCAAGTTCTGAACCACTAGATGCGCGGCTTCCAGATACCCTAATCAAGCCCTCAGTGCAAACGCGACCGCAACTTGGCGAGGTACGCCGTTGCGCTGTCGCGCGCGCGTTGGTCAGCGGTCTCAACGACGAAGTCTTCGAGCAAGCGTATTGCCGCCTTCATCTCGCCTTGCCGGGCGCGGAGCGCCGCAAGTTCGCATCGGGGTGCTGCCTGGTTGGGCGCAATCAGGACCATCGTGTGAAGAATTTTCGCAGCGCGCGCCAAATCGCCGCCCTGGATGGCCCGCAGTTTGATGTTGTTTTGCAGGCGAATGAGCACCACACGGTTGCCGACCGCTGCGCAATGCGCGGGCTCAAGCTTGGCGCCCTCGCCTATCAATGATTCGAGCCGCCGCTCCAGCGCGTCGCGATCGAGCTCCTGGCCGCCGTTGAACGGATCGACCATGGAGACCGCTTCGTCACTCTCGAGGCGGACAAGGAAATGCGCTGGAAAGTTCGTCCCGTTGCACCGCCAGCCCTGCGACCGCGCGACGTGGATGTAGAGGATGCCGAGCGCGACGGGGAGGCCCTTTCGCCGGTCGATGACGCGCAACAGGTTGGCGTTTTGCATGTCGTCGTAGGTCTCGCTGTCGCCCTGGTAGCCGTGGCGTTCGAAGAGTACGGCGTTTACGGCATCGACCTTCTCTTCGAGCGAATCGGCGCCACGCACTGCCTCGACCGTCTCCACGGCGAGCCGACCAAGGTGGTCACGATAGGCGTCAACAGAGACACCGGGACGATCGAACGCGGCAAGCATGAGCGCCGCCTCGGCGAGATCGATTCTTGAATCGTCTTCGCGGCCGACGCGGCGAAGCGCTTCCTCGACATCGAGAGCGGTTGTCACACTGTGCATCATAGGATGACCAGGTCCGCTATCACCGTGCCAGCACCGGTCGCCGTTGCCAGATTGTCACTCACGAACTTGCCAACTGCCCCGATAGCGTCGTTTACAGCCCCGGAATCCGCGCGCCAGGAGTCCTTCCCAACGCAGCGCATTTGTGGAAGAGAGCTTACCGCGCTTCGGGAAGGTAATCTATCGAGGCTTGGCGATGCCCAAGGGGGATGTCCTAGGCCTGTGCGGAAACCCCTGTTTGTCGGTACACCTCATTTGTCGCGCTAGCCCTAAGTCCCGATTTCAAACAGAGGCGGACCCGATCGCGCGCGATGTCCGCTTTGGGTCCAGGCTGTGTGAAAACTCCGGTCGGAAGAGCGTCGGCGCACCAATGGATTCGGCAATAGCGGAGGCGTGAATCATTATTGCCTGTGACGGCAGTTACGCGAATCGATGTTGCGCGCTCGGGCCTCGAAAATAGTTTTCACACAGCCTGGGTCGGGAACAGAAGTGCCGATGACCCTGCGCCAATATCTGTCGCCCAGCGTAAAGCAGACATGATCCGCTAAAAAGCGGACGTTCAGGGCGTTGGTTCGGCAGGATTTCAAACTGAGGCACGACCGCCTGCTGTTCCATGTTGACGGAGGGTCCGGTCTGATATAGAACAAAACATGAACAATAACATTAAGGAGCGTCCCTCCTCCCATGTCTCCGCCGATGTCTCCGCCGAACCGTTTCCGCCGCCCCGACCCGGCCCTTCTGGAAGACCTGCGCGCCCGCATCCGCAGGCTCGAACGGCACGCCCCGGAAAGGGACGATCCCCCGGGCGCGTTGGCCCTGGGCGCCCCCGAGATCGACGGCGCCCTGCCCTGGGGCGGGCTGCCGCGCGCCTCCCTGCACGAGATCATCGGCGGCGACGGCGCCGCGTCGGGCTTTTGCGCCGCCCTGCTGGCGCGCCTCGCCGGCGACAGGGGATCGGTGCTGTGGTGCCGGCGCGGGCGGGATCTCTACGGCCCGGGGCTGGCCGCCTTCGGCCTCGATCCCGGGCGCCTGATCGTGGTCCGCGGGCGCACCCCCACCGACATCCTGTGGGCCATGGAGGAAGGCCTGCGCAGCGGCAGCCTCGCGGCGGTGCTGGGGGAAACGGACGGGATCGGGCCGACCGCCGCCCGCCGGCTGCAACTGGCCGCCGAGGCCGGTTGCGTCACGGCCCTCCTGCTGCGTTCGGCGCACGGGGAAACGGCGCCGGCGGTGACCCGGTGGCGGGTTTCCGCCGCCCCCGGCGTCCCGGCGAAGGGACACGAAGGCGCACATGGTTCCTTTACGGGCGCCGGCGCCGCCTGGATTGCCCGGGCGCCGGGGGCGCAAGAACCCGCCCGGGCCGGCGCCCCGTGGTGGCGGGTGGAGCTGCTGCGCTGCCGTGCGCCCGGCCGGGCGGGCAATGCCATCGAAAACCCCGGGCACCCCGGCGCGCCATCAACCAAAAGAACCCCGGGCGCGCCCCGGTCCTGGCTTGTGGAGTGGCGCGATGGAACGACGGGTGGTTTCACTGTGGCTGCCGAGCTTCGCCACCGACCGGTTGACCCGGCGGCGGAACGCGTCGGGGCCCGGCTGGCGGTCTGAGCCGGCGTCCGCGGAAGGGCCGCCCCTGGCCACCGTCACCGCCGCCCAGGGGGGCCTGCGCATAGCCGCCGCCACCCCGGCGGCGCGGGCCGCCGGGGTGGTCCCGGGACTGCCCCTCGCCGACGCCCGCGCCCTGGTGCCCGGTCTCCGCACCGCCGCGGCCGATCCGGCCGGCGACGGGCGGGCGCTGGCGGCGCTGGCCGACTGGTGCGGCCGCTACACCCCGTGGACGGCGGTCAACGGCGGCGACGGGGTGTGGCTGGACATCGGCGGCTGCGCCCACCTGTTCGGCGGCGAAACAGCGTTGCTGGAGGACCTGGGCGGGCGCCTGGACGGCCTCGGTTTCCACGGCCTTGCGGCGGCCGCCGACACCCCGGGCGCGGCCTGGGCCGTGGCCCGCTTCGCCGGGCACGGGACAGGCGCCGCGATCATCGTCCCGCCGGGGGAAACCCGCCACGCGCTCGTGGCTCTGCCGGTGGCCGGGTTGCGCCTGCCGCCGGCGACGGTGGAGGGCCTGAACCGCGTCGGCCTGCGCCGCATCGGCGACCTTCTCGGGCTGCCCCGGGCGCCGCTCGCCGCCCGCTTCGGCGAGACCGTCGTGAAGCGCCTGGACGAGGCCCTGGGACGGAGCGACGAGCCCATCTCGCCCCGCCGCCCGACACCCCCCCTGCGCGCCCGCCTGGCCTTCGCCGAGCCCATCGGGCGCGCCGAAGACATCGGCGCCGCCGCGCGGCGGCTGCTCGACGATCTGTGCGCGCGGCTGGAACGGGCGCACCGGGGGGCGCGGCGGCTGGAGCTGGCGCTCTACCGGGTCGACGGCACCGTGGTCCGCGCCCACATCGGCACCGGCCGGCCGACGCGCGACGCGCACCACCTGGAACGCCTCTTCACGGAAAAGCTGGAGGGGCTGGACTCGGGCTTCGGGGTCGAGGTGATGGTCCTCGCCGCCACCGCCGCCGATCCCCTCGCCCCCGTCCAGGGCGCCCTGCATACGGGGCGCGGGATGGCGGACACGGCCGGGGACGGAGACGGCGTCGCCCGGCTGGTGGACCGGCTGGGCAACCGCCTCGGCCGCGAACGGGTGGTGCGCCTGGTGCCCCGCGCCAGCCATGTCCCCGAGCGGGCCTGCCGGGAGGTCTCAGCCCTCGCTCCTCCCGTCCCCGCCCCCGCTACGTCCGCCGACGCCGGTTCGGCCGGCCCCACGCCCCGCCCCCTGCACCTGCTGCCCTGGCCCGAGCCCATCGAGGTCATGGCGCCGGTCCCCGACCACCCGCCGGTGATGTTCCGCTGGCGCCGGCGCCGGCACCGGGTGGCGTGCGCCGACGGGCCCGAGCGCATCGGTCCGGAATGGTGGCTGGAAGAGCCCGCGGACGCCTTCTCCCCCCGCCACCGCATCCGCGACTACTACCGGGTGGAGGATACCGAAGGCCGGCGCTTCTGGCTCTACCGGGAGGGGCTGTACCGGCCCGCCGTCGAACCCGCCTGGTACCTGCACGGGTTTTTTGCATGAGCGCCGGGCAATGCTGGCAAAATGCAAGCATATATGCTAGCATTATGCTAGCATTATGCTAGCAACAGAGGAGTGACCCCAATGGCCAATCTGACCATCCGCAACGTCGATGACGAGGTCGTCGAACGGCTGAAGAAAAGGGCGAAGGACAACGGCCGTTCGCTGGAAGCCGAACTGCGCGTGCTGTTGCGCGAAGAGGCGCAGCGCCCTTCGGGACATCCCTCAAGAGGAGCCGAGTTGCGCGCGCGGGCTGAACGCATCGCGGCGATGACTCCCGATGTGCCCCAGACCGACAGTGTTGAATTGTTGCGCGAAGATCGTGATCGATGATCCTTGTGGTTGACGCCAGCGTCGCCACGAAGTGGTTCGTGCGGGAAAACCTTCACGAACAGGCATTGCTTTTGCTGTCCGACCACGCCGACGCCTTGCAGGCGCCGGATTTCATCCTTACCGAAGTCACCAACATCGCGTGGAAAAAAGCCCTCCGAAACGAAATCTCTCAGGAGCAAGCGCGGGTTATCCCTACGGAACTTCGCGGATACATCCTCTCCTTCCATCCATCAGCAGACTTGGTTGACGGTGCCTTGGACATTGCATTGTCTCTCCATCACCCGGTCTATGATTGTCTCTACATCGCCTGCGCCGAGGCCATTGGCGGCGTTCTCATCACTGCCGATAAGAGGCTGCACAAGGCCATTGAGGATACCGAGTTCGCACCCTTGGTGCGTTACCTCGGCGACCCTGGTTTTTTGGCATAGGAACGTTGGCCCCATGACCGCCTACGCCGAGCTTCAGGTGAGCAGCAACTTCAGTTTCCTGCGCGGCGCCTCGCACCCCGAGGAACTGGTGCTGGGCGCCGCCGCCCTCGGCCACAAGGCGGTCGCCATCACCGACCGCAACACCCTCGCCGGCGTGGTGCGCGCCCACGCCGCCGCCAGGCAGGCCGGCATCCGCCTGGTGGTCGGGACGCGGCTGGACCTCGCCGACGCCCCCTCCCTGCTGTGCTTTCCCACCGGCCGGGCGGCGTACGGCCGGCTGGCGCGCCTGCTCACCCTCGGCAAGCGCCGCGCGCCCAAGGGTGCGTGCTGGCTCGCCATGGACGATATTATCCACGGCGGCGAATTCGCCGGCGGCGAGGGCCAGATCATCCTCGCCCTGCCCCCCGAAGTTCCCGATACGGCCTTCGCCGAAACCCTGAAGGTGTTAAAAAATCACTTCAAGAAACGCCTCTACCTCGTTGCGCACAATCTTTATCGTGGCGACGACGCCCGCCGGATGGCCGCCCTCGCCGGGCTTGCCGAGCACTGCCGCACACCCCTGGTGGCGACCAACGACGTGCATGCGCACACGGCCCGGCGCAGGCCCCTGCAGGACGTGCTCACCTGCATCCGCGAGCACCGCACCATCCATGACGCCGGCTTCCGCCTGTTCGCCAACGCCGAGCGCCACCTGAAGCCGCCCGAGGAGATGGCGCGGCTGTTCCGCGACTATCCGGGCGCCGTCGCCCGCACGGCCGAGATCGCCGGGCGCTGCGCCTTCAGCCTGGACGAGTTGCGCTACGAGTATCCCGTCGATCCGGTCCCCGACGGCCGCACCCCCCAGGAGGAACTGGCCCGTCTCACCTGGACCGGGGCGGCCGGGCGCTACCCCGGCGGCGTCCCCGACAAGGTCAAGGGGCAGATCGAACGCGAACTGGAGCTCATCGGCGCCCTGGCCTTCGCGCCCTACTTCCTGACCGTGCACGACATCGTCCGCTTCGCCAGGGGCCGGGGGATCCTGTGCCAGGGCCGGGGCTCGGCGGCCAACTCGGCCGTCTGCTACTGCCTGGGCGTAACGGCGGTGGACCCCGACCGCATCGACCTGTTGTTCGAACGCTTCGTCAGCGCCGAGCGCAACGAGCCCCCCGACATCGACGTCGACTTCGAGCACGAGCGGCGCGAAGAGGTCATCCAGTACATCTACGCCAAATACGGCCGCCAGCGCGCCGGCATGACCGCCACCGTCATCACCTACCGCGCCAAGAGCGCCCTCCGCGAGGTGGGCAAGGCCATGGGGCTTTCCGGGGACTCCATCGTCGCCCTGCAACGGGCCGCCTGGCGGCGCCCCTGGGACGAGGTCACGGACGCCCACATCCGCGAGGCGGGGCTGGACCCCGGCGACCGCACCGTAGGCATGGTCATGGCCCTGGCCCGGGAGCTGATCGGCTTCCCCCGGCACCTCTCGCAGCACACCGGCGGCATGGTGATCACGCGGAGCCTGCTCAGCGAGGTGGTGCCCATCGCCAACGCGGCCATGGCCGGGCGCACCGTCATCGAATGGGACAAGGACGACCTGGACGTGCTGGGCATCCTCAAGATCGACGTCCTCGGGCTGGGCATGCTCACCTGCGTGCGCAAGGCCTTCGGCCTTATCGAACGCCATCATGGCCGAAAGCTCACCCTGGCCACCGTGCCGGCCGAGGACGCGGCCGTCTACGAGATGCTGTGCCGCGGCGATTCCCTGGGCGTCTTCCAGGTGGAAAGCCGGGCCCAGATGAGCATGCTGCCGCGCCTCAAGCCGCGCAATTTCTACGACCTGGTGATCGAGGTGGCGATCGTGCGTCCGGGGCCCATCCAGGGCGACATGGTGCATCCGTATTTGCGCCGCCGCGCCGGCATCGAGACGGTGGAGTACCCGTCCGAGGAGCTGCGCCGGGTGCTGGGCAAGACCCTGGGCGTGCCGCTGTTCCAGGAGCAGGCCATGCGGATCGCCATCGTCGCCGCCGGCTTCACCCCGGCCGAGGCCGACGCCCTGCGCCGCGCCATGGCCACCTTCCGCCGCTTCGGAGACATCCACAGCTTCCGCGAAAAGTTCATCGACGGCATGGGGGCCAGGGGCTATGGGCGGGATTTCGCCCAACGGTGCTTCCGCCAGATCGAAGGCTTCGCCGATTACGGCTTTCCCGAGTCCCACGCCGCCAGCTTCGCCCTCCTGGTCTATGTCTCGTCCTGGCTCAAATGCCATTATCCGGCCGCCTTTGCCACCGCCCTTTTGAACAGCCAGCCCATGGGCTTCTACGCCCCCGCCCAGATCGTCCGCGACGCGCGTGAGCACGGCGTCGAGGTGCGCCCGGTGGACGTCAATGCGAGCCACTGGGACTGCACCCTGGAGGCCGGGCAAGCCGGGAAAAACGGAACGGCCGCCGCGCTGCGCTTGGGTCTTCGCCAGATCAAGGGGCTGGCGTCCGCGGACGCCGAGGCGGTGGCGGCGGCGCGCGGCGGCGGCTATCGGGACATGGGCGCGGTCCGGCGGCGGGCGGGCGTGGGCCGGGCGGCCCTGGAGACCCTGGCCCGCGCCGACGCCTTCGGCTCCCTGGGCCTGGACCGGCGCCGGGCGTTGTGGGCGGCGCGGGGCATGGAGGAAGGCGCACTGCCGCTGTTCGCCGCCGCCGACGGGTGCGAAGCCGCCAACGAGCCCCGGGTGACGCTGCCCGCGACGGCACTGGGCGAACAGGTGGCCGACGACTACCGCGCCTTGCGCCTTTCGCTCAAGGCCCATCCCCTGGCCCTGCTGCGCGACGAGCTCGGCGGCCGCGGTTTCATGACCTGCGGCGGCCTCGAGCACCTCGCGCCCGGCCGGCCGGTGAAGGTGGCGGGACTGGTGATCACCCGCCAACGCCCCGGCACCGCCAAGGGCGTGGTCTTCATCACCATCGAGGACGAAACCGGCATCGCCAACCTGATCGTCTGGCCCGACGTCTTCGAGCGCTTCCGCAAGGCGGGCCTGAGCGCCGGCCTGCTCGGCGTCGAGGGCCGCGTCCAGCGCGAGGGCATCGTCATCCACGTGCCGGCGCAAAAACTGTTCGACCTCACCCCCCTCCTTGGACGCCTGGACGCGGACGCCCGGCCGTCCGCCGGCGAAAGGCCGATCACGGTTGACTGCCGGGACTTCCACTAATACCAAAACGACTGGGTCGTTTTGACTTGAGAAGCCCGCGATTGCGGGCCGCCACCCCGACGTGCGAAACAAGGCCTTGATGCGCGGCGGGTGATACCCGACTGCGGTGGACACCCGTTGCCCGGCAATCAGGGGCCCGTATCCATGCCCGACATTTCCGCCTTCGCCAGCGTCCTCCATGTGCTTGCCGCCATCGTCTGGGTGGGCGGCATGTTCTTCGCCTACATGGTCCTGCGGCCGTCGTTGGGCATCCTCGAGCCGCCCCAGCGGCCGGCCTTGTGGAATACCGTGTTCCCCCGCTTTTTCGCCTGGGTGTGGGTGGCGGTGATCGTCCTGCCCGCCACCGGGTACGCCATGGTGTTCGCCGCCTTCGGCGGCTTCGCCGACGCCGGCGTCCACGTGCACGTCATGCACGCGCTCGGGTGGGTGATGATCGCCCTATTCGTTTTCCTGTACGCGGTGCCGTTCCGGCGCTTCCAAAGCGCGCTCGCCGGCGGCGGCGAGGCCGCCGGGCACCTGACCCTCGTCAGGCGCATCGTCGCGGTCAATCTGGTGCTCGGCCTGATCACGCCGGCCGTCGCCGCCTGGGGGCGCTTCGCCGCCTGACTCCGCGTCCCGGACCGGGGAGCCAGCTTCCGCCCTATTCCTTGAGCCGGCTTTCCACCAGCACTTCGGAACGGAGGGTCCGGTGGACGGGGCACTTGTCGGCGATTTCGAGCAGGCGCTCGCGCGCCGCCTCGTCCACGTCGCCGGTGATTTCGATTTCGCGCTCGATGCGGTCGATCCTGCCGTCCCGGGTTTCGCAGTCCTCGCAGTCCTCGGCGTGGATCTTTTCGTGCTTCAGGGTCACGGCGATGCGATCGACGGCCAGACCCTTGCGCTGAGCGTACATGCGCATGGTCATGCTTGTGCACGCCCCCAACCCGGCGAGAAGCAGGTCGTAAGGCGTGGGGCCGGTGTCGTTGCCGCCGTACCGCGCCGGCTCGTCGGCGGCGAGCGCGTGTTTGCCGCCCACCGATATGGCCTGGGCGAACCTCCCCTCGCCCGTCTCCGCGACGACGACGGTGCCGGGCTGGACGGCGGGTGCGGGCGGCCGCCGGTCGTCCGCCGCCCCGTCCACGTAGCGGGCCGCCCACGCGGCGATGACCTCGGCCACGTACACCGCGTCCGCGCGGCGGCTCAACAGGTGGTCGGCGTCATCGAGGGAGAAGAAGCTCTTGGGGTGCTTGGCCGCCGCGAAAATATGCGCGGCGTTGTCGACGCCGACCGTCTCGTCCCGGGGCCCGTGGAAGACGAGCAACGCCTTGCGCAGGTTGCCGATGGCGGCACGCATGTTGTGCGCCGAGGTATCGTCCAGGAAGTGCTTTTGGATGCGGAACGGCCGGCCGCCGAGGGACACCTCGGCCTCCCCCTTGGCCTCGATCTCGGGTAGGGCGTCGGTGAAAAGCGCGGCCACGTGGGCGGGCTCGAAGGGCGCCGCGATGGTGACCACGGCCGCCGCCTCGGGCACCCGGCCGGCGGCGGCGAGGACCGCGGACCCGCCCAGGCTGTGGCCGATGAGGATCTTCGGCGCCTGATGGTTTGCGCGCAGGAATTCCGCCGCCGCCTCCAGGTCCTCCAGGTTGGAGGAGAAGTTGGTGTTGGCGAACTCGCCTTCGCTATGGCCCAGCCCGGTGAAGTCGAACCTGAGGACCGCGAAGCCGCGCCCGGCGAGGGCACCGGCGATGCGCGCCGCGGCGAAGATGTCCTTGGAACAGGTGAAACAGTGGGCGAACAGCGCGTACGCCTTCGGCGGCCCTTCGGGAAGATCGAGCCTGGCCGCGAGCTTCGCCCCCTGCCCGCCGGTGAATGTGACCTTTTCGCTTCTCTCAGCGCTCATGACATCCGCTCCTCCGTTCCCCGCCACCGTGGCCGCCGCCCCGGCAGGCGCATCGTAGCGGTCCCGGTTCCGGCTTGTCCTACGAAACCTCCCGGCGAACTGGACAAACGGACCCGCGTCACCGACAAAGAGCCGGACCGCGGGCGCTGCGCCGTGCCCCGACACCCCATCAACGCGAGAGGCCCCATGACCCGGGACGACGTCGACATCATCGAAAAGACCACGCCGTTCGAAGGCTATTTCCACATCGACCGCTACCGCCTGCGGCACCGCCTGTTCGAGGGCGGCTGGAGCGGCGAGTTGACGCGCGAGATTTTCGAGCGCGGCCATGCCGTGGCCGTCCTCCTCTACGATCCCGGCCTGGACACCCTGGTGTTCATCGAACAGTTCCGCTGCGGCGCGCTGGCGGCCGGGTCCTCGCCGTGGTTCGGCGCCGGGTTTTCACCCTGGCTGGTGGAATGCATCGCCGGCATCATCGAGGACGGCGAATCCCCCGAAGAGGTGGCGCGGCGCGAGGCGGTGGAGGAAGCCGGCTGCGAAATCGGCGACATCGTCCCCGTCTGCCACTACCTGGTCAGCCCCGGCGGCACCACGGAATCGGTGTTCGTCTTCTGCGGCCGGGTCGACGCCGCGAACGCCGGCGGCATCCACGGCCTGACCGAAGAGCACGAAGACATCCGCGTCTTCGCGGTGCCGGCCGCCGAGGCCCTACGGTGGCTGGACGAGGGACGGTTCATCAACGCCATGACTCTCATCGCCATGCAGTGGTTCACGATGAACCACGAAACCTTGCGCGCCCGGTGGCGCACCCCACCCGGCCGTTGAGGCCCCTGCCGGGGGGACACGGGGGGTGCCCCCCCGGCAACGATATGCGGGGGACACCCCCCGTGTCCCCCCGGGGGCCGCGGGGGCGTCCCCCCGGTTACGTTGCCCCCGGGCGACGCTTGATCGCCGCCGGACCCGCCGCTAGTCTGCCGGCGCGGCAATACTCTCGGCTGCACACGGGAATCCTCCATGGACGTGCGCAACGGTTTTATCGATTCCATCGGCAACACGCCGTTGATCCGCCTCCGCCGCGCCTCCGAGGCCACCGGCTGCGAAATCCTGGGCAAGGCCGAATTCCTCAATCCCGGAAGCTCGGTCAAGGACCGGGCGGCGCTGTTTATCATCAACGACGCCGAGGACCGCGGCGTCCTCAAGCCCGGCGGCGTGGTCGTCGAGGGCACGGCGGGGAACACCGGCATCGGCCTGGCCCTGGTCGGCAACGCCCGCGGCTACCGCACGGTGATCGTCATTCCCGACACCCAGTCCCAGGAGAAGATGGATTTCCTGCGCCTCATCGGCGCCGAGGTGCGCGAAGTGCCGGCCGTGCCCTACAAGGACCCCAACAACTACGTCCACGTTTCCGAACGGGTCGCCGAAGAGCTGGCCGGGACCGAGCCCAACGGGGTGCTGTGGGCCAACCAGTGGGACAACGTCGCCAACCGGGACGGGCACATGCGCACCACGGGCCCCGAGATCTGGGAGCAGACCGACGGCAAGGTGGACGGCTTCATCTGCGCCGTCGGCACCGGAGGCACGCTGGGCGGCGTCAGCATGGCGCTGAAAGAGCGCAACTCCGACGTGGTCATCGGCATCGCCGACCCCATGGGCGCCGCGCTCTATCACTATTACACCCACGGCGAGCTGAAAAGCGAGGGGTCCTCGATCACCGAAGGCATCGGCCAGGGACGCATCACCAAGAACCTGGAGGGCGCCGTCGTCGACAAGGCCTATCAGATACCCGACGAAGAGGCCGTTCCCATCGTTTTCGACCTGCTCGAGCACGAAGGGCTGTGCCTCGGCGGGTCCAGCGGCATCAACGTGGCCGGCGCCATCCGCCTGGCCAGGGACATGGGCCCGGGCCATACCATCGTCACCATCCTCGCCGACTTCGGCTCGCGCTATCAGAGCAAGCTGTTCAACCCCGAATTCCTGCGCTCCAAGAACCTGCCCGTGCCCGGTTGGCTGGAGTAGCAGGCTGCTAGGACCGGCTCCGCCATTTCAGGTACCGTCCTGTCATCGGCCATACTTGCGGGCAGCGCCGCATCGTGGCACGATTCCCGCGCGGCGCCGGGTGCGCCGCCGGCGGCCCCACTGGCGCGGCGGCGGAAAAATTGACATTATCGTCGGTCTTCACGCCGCGATGGTACGCGGCGGCCCCCGGGGGAACACGGGGGGTGTCCCCCCGGTTACCGTATGCGGGGGACGCCCCCGGGGGGAGACGGGGGGTGTCCCCCCGGTTACCGTATGCGGGGGACGCCCCCGCGGCCCCCGGGGGGGTGTCCCCCCGGTTACCGTATGCGGGGGAAACGCTTCAGGCCTGTCCGACCCATGAAAAAAGACACCACCATCGTTACCGCCGGACGCCATCCCGACGACAATCACGGGATCGTCAACCCGCCCGTCTACCACGCCTCGACCATCCTCTATCCGACCGTCGCCGCCCTCGAGGAGGCCGCACGGACGCCCTTCGACGGCGTGCGCTACGGCCGCCGCGGCACGCCGACGACGTTCGCCCTCGAAGAGGCGATGACGGCCCTGGAAGGGGGCTACCGGAGCATCGCCATGCCGTCCGGGTTGTCGGCCATCACCACGTCGCTGCTGGCCTTCCTGAAGGCCGGCGATCACCTGTTGATGGTGGACAGCGTCTACGACCCGACGCGCCGGTTCTGTGAGCGGATGCTGAGCGGGTTCGGCGTCGAAACCACCTATTACGACCCCCTGACCGGCGCCGGTATCGCCGCCCTGATGCGCCCCGACACCAAGGTGGTGTTCATGGAGTCCCCCGGTTCGCTCACCTTCGAGGTGCAGGACGTGCCCGCCATCGCCGCCGCCGCCCATGCCGGGGGCGCCGTGGCGATACTGGACAACACCTGGGCGACGCCGCTGTTCTTCAAGCCCTTCGATCACGGCGTCGACGTCTCCCTTCACGGCGCGACCAAGTACATCGTCGGCCACGCCGACGCCATGCTGGGGATCATCACGACGACGGAGGACGCCTTCCTGCCGGTCAAGCGGACGACCGCCGTGGTCGGCACCACCGTCGCCCCCGACGACTGTTATCTGGGCCTCAGGGGCTTGCGCACCCTCGGCGTGCGTCTGGCGCGGCACCGGGAAACCGCGTTGACCCTGGCCGGCTGGCTGGCGGCGCGGCCCGAGGTCGACACCGTCCTGCACCCGGCCCTCGAGGGCTGCCCCGGGCACGACCTCTGGAAACGGGACTTCAGCGGCTCGTCGGGCCTGTTCGGCGTCGTCCTCAAGGACTACGGGAAGGACGCGGTGACGGCGATGCTCGACGGCATGGAGCTGTTCGCCATGGGCTACAGCTGGGGCGGATACGAAAGCCTGATCCTGCCCACCTACCCGGCGAACCACCGGTCCGCCACCGCGTGGTCGGCGCCGGGCCCCAGCCTGCGCATCCACGCCGGGCTGGAAGACCCGGACGACCTGATCGCGGACCTGGAAAAGGGCCTGGAGCGTCTTAACGCCTGACGGCGGGCGCCAGCGCGCCGACCACCAACAGAACCACCGCCGCCGCCCTCCACCGCAGCGACAATCCGTTCACGCAAATCAATCGAAAGCGGCACCGACCGAATTTCCATATTTACGAAATTTTTATATTCTGCTATTTGTCAAACGAATATGTAATTTTCCGCGGTTGCCGGGGGGATACCGGTGTAACAGGTCGATCGCGAGCCCACCTCGGGGCATGGTGGCGGCAAGGTCGGTGAGGCAAAAAGAAGGTGGAATAATGGGGATCGAATACCAACTGCAGATCACCGACAGCTTGGCGACGCAGATAGCCAAGAGCATCCGCGATGCGATCCTCGAGGGGCGTCTTAAAATCGATGAACGGTTGCCCACCGAAGAAGAGCTGGCTCAAAGGTTCGGCGTTTCACGTCCCACCATCCGCGAAGCCCTGAAGCGCCTGGCGGCGCAAAACCTGGTCCGTTCCCGGCGTGGACCGTCTGGTGGAACCTTCGTCAACAGGCCAAGCGAGGAAGAAAGCCGGTCGTTCCTGGCGAACACCGCGGCGCTTATGGTGAGCATGGGCGCTTTCAGCCTCGATGACATCACCGAAGCGCGCCGTGAAATGGAATCGATCTGTTGCCGCCTTGCCGCGGAACATCGGGAGGAGTCGCATTTGGCCGCAATGGCGGCTGAACTCGAAATCCAAAAGGATATGGATATTACGGACGCCGAATTTTGCGCTTCCGATGTGCGTTTCCATCGGGCGCTGGTGGATGCAACCCAAAATCCTGTGTTGCGGTTCGTCATGGTTTCCGTGATCGAAGCGCTGCAACCGATCGCGAACATGGTCGTCTACCGTTTCCGTGAACGGGAACTCATCGTAAGCCAGCACCAGCGCCTCTATGAGGCTGTCCGGGCGCGGGATCCCGATGGCGCCGAAACCGTAATCGGCGAACAGATGGCGTATCTTGGCGAGAAATATGCGGAAGCCCAGGAATGGCGCCGGCGGCGTGATGAAGCCTGACGGTTCGCCACGGGCAATCGTGCGCTTCGCCCGGCGGCGAAGAAAAAAACGATAACCGGCGGTCCGTGTCGGAGATCAGGGAGGAGGGGACGAATGAGCGACGGCTTCGTGACGGCGCCATTCGCCAACGGTCAAAATCGCTTTGTTGATTCGAACAAACCACGAGAGTTTCCTGCGGCGGTGTTTCCGCCCGCCGTGGAGTGTCGGAAAGGCAGGCTCGTGGAAATACGATAACGTTGCCTTTCCGTGCAAACTATCAACCGTACCAAAGGGAGGAAAATCTCATGTCCATGAAACGACCACACATTAGCGATCACAAATGGGAGCAGGTCCTGAAGAGCATGGACCGCCGCGAATTCATCGTGACGTCGGCGGCGGCGGGTGCTCTCACCATGGTGCCGCGCTTCGCGCAGGCGGCGGTCGAAACCTACAGACTTGGATTGCTGTTGCCGGTTACGGGCACGGGCGCCAACTACGCCGACGGCGGGATCAAGGCGGTGATGAACGCGACCGCCGCCATCAACGCCAAGGGCGGGTTCCTGGGCAAGCATCCGATCGAGGTCAATTACCGCGATACCCACACCAAACCCGATGTCGCCGCCCGCGAGGCGCGCGACGTGATCTCGCGCGAAAACGTGCAGACGATCGTCGGCACCTATTCGAGCGCCTGCGCCATGGCCATCCAGGAGATCATCCACGAGCGCAAGATCCTGCATCTGGCGGCCACCAGCAACAGCTCCAAGATCGTCAACGAGAATTTCACGCCCTACACCTACCAGTTCTGCCCCAACTCCAAGATGCAGTCGGGGTCGGTGGTGGTGGCGGTGGCCGAGATGATCAAGAAGAACGGCTGGAAAACCTACGTGACCATCGGTCAGGACTACGAATGGGGCCGCGACACCCAGAAGGGCTTCGTCGAAGCGCTGGCCAGAAAGTCGGCCGGTACCAAGCTGAAAAAGGAACTGTGGTTCAAGCTCGGCGAGACGGAATTCTCGTCCTACATCTCGGCGATCATGGCGTCCAAGCCCGACTTCGCCTACGGCGCCATTGCCGGCAAGGACAACCGCACCTTCATCCGCCAGGCGCAGGCCATGGGCCTGTTCAAGCGCGTCGCCTACCCGGGCGGTCTGATCTCGGTGACGGAAATGCAGCAGCAGCGCAAGAGCCTGCCGCGCGGGATGATCGGGCTCGCCCGGTGCCCGTTCTTTGCCCATCTCGACCAGCCCCTGATGCAGAAGTACATCAAGATGCATCGGGCCAAGCACGACGCCTATCCCACCGACTGGGCGTGCATGCACTACGACGCCATCTATGGCCTCGAGCAGGCGATCAACAAGACCGGCAACATCGGGACCGAGGCGGTGAAGGCGGCCCTCAAGGGGGCGACCATGGACACCTGCCGCGGCAAGGCCACGTTCCGTGACTGCAACAACCAGCTCAACATTCCCGCGGGCTACGTTGGTTCGGTGTGGGACAGCCCCGACTACCCGTTCCCCATCTTCAATCCGGACACCATGATCATCGTCAAGGCCGAGGAAGTCTGGACCCCGACCTGTGACGACGTTCGGAAGCTCCAGAAAAAGCGCGCGTAGCCTTCCTGACGGGGCATGCCGCCCACGGAAGCCGGAACCGATTCGGTTTCCGTGGCGGCGCCTCCGCGCGGCACGCTATCCGTAGGCGAGGGAAACGCCATGCTGTTAGACCCGGGCGTCATTTTCGGCCAGCTGCTCGGCGGCCTGTCGCGGGCGATGATCCTGTTCCTGCTGTCGTCCGGCCTGTCGCTGACCTTCGGCGTGATGAACATCCTCAATTTCGCCCACGCCACCCTTTGGCTGCTCGGCGGCTACATCACGTTCAGCATCTTTTCGTACTTCGGCGAATTTCTCGGCGAGAACGGCTGGGTGCTCGTACTGGCCATCGTTCTCGGCACCTCAATCATGGTCGGGGTGGGCTACCTGATCGAAAGGTTCCTCATCCGCCGCATGTACGGCCGCGAACTGCCCGAGCAGCTTCTGCTCACCTTCGCCCTGATCCTCATAATCGGCGACCTCATCAAGCTCGTGTGGGGAGTGGAGGACCGGTCCATCTTCCTGCCGATCGAGCCCCTGGAGATGCTCGATACCTACGTTAATCCCTATTACTTCGTCATTGTCGCCACCGGCACCGCCGTCGCCGCCGGCCTGTGGTGGTTTCTGCAAAAAACCCGGTACGGAATGATCGTCCGTGCCGCGGTCTACAGCCGTGACATGGTGAGTGCCCTGGGCATTCGCATCCCCTTGATCTACGCCGGGGTATTCGCCCTCGGTATCGGCATCGCGGCGTTCGCGGCGGGCGTGTTCCTGCCCCTGATGCCGATGGCATTGGGGGTCGATATCGACCTCATCATCCAATGTTTCGCGGTCGTCGTTATCGGCGGCTTCGGCAGCATCCTGGGTACGTTCGTGGCATCGGTGATCGTCGGCGTGGTGTATTCGTTCTCCATCCTCATCTGGCCCGACGGGGCGCTGGCGGTGGTTTTCCTGATCGTCATCGCGGTGTTGATCTGGCGGCCGTGGGGCCTGTTCGGCACCGAGCTCAGGTATTGAGCGAACGCAGGAAAAAAGGGGGGAAAGAGTGGGCACGCCGAACGGCGACCGGAAAAGGCGGAACTGGATAGGACGTCTCTACGATTGGGGCGGACTCTCCGGACCCGTCATGGTGCTCCTGGTCGTCGGCTTCCCGCTCGTGCCGGCCCTGCCCGGCATGTTCTGGACCGAGGTCGCTACCGAGATCCTGATTCTCGGGCTGTTCGCCATGAGCTTCAACCTCATTTACGGCTACATGGGCCAGATATCGTTCGGCCACGCGGCGTTCTTCGGGCTCGGCGCCTATGGGACGGCGATCCTGTTCCGGGAACTCAGTGGCGGCACGGGTGCGATCACGATGGGCCAGTTCTTTGTCGCGCTGTCGGTGGGACCGCCGGTGGCCGCGTTGGGCGCGTTGGTCGTCGGGTTCTTCTGCGTGCGGCTGACGGGCATTTATTTCGCCATCCTGACCCTCGCCTTCGGCGAGCTTTTGTTTTACGTCGTGTTCTCCTGGTACACCTTCACCGGTGGCGACGACGGCATACAGCGGCTCCTGCCGCCGCCGTTCTTCCGCGACGCGACGGCGTACTACTACCTGACGCTGGTGATCGTGTTTGGCGCGGCGGCGGTGATGTGGCGAATCACCCGCTCGCCCTTCGGCTATGTGCTCAGAAACATGCGCGAAAACCAGTTGCGCACGCGCTTCCTGGGAATCGATGTGCGCCGCTACATGCTGGTCAATTTCGTCATCGCCGGAGCGTTCGCGGGTATGGCCGGCGCCCTTTGGGGTCCGTTCACGCGCAGCGTCGGGCCACTGCTCCTGGGCTGGCAGGAATCGGGTATCGCCGTGTTCATGACGTTGATCGGCGGCGCGGGGTACTTCGCCGGCCCGGCCATCGGCTCCATCATCTACACATTCCTGCAGGCCTACGTGACCGGCTTCACGGTCTATTGGCCCTTGACCATCGGCACGGTCATCTTACTCATCGTCCTGTTTTCTCCGGGCGGCCTGCTCGCCGTCTTCGACGCCAAAGTCGGATTTCGCCTGGGCAGGACTCCGATTGCACCCGGTGAAACGCCGAACGGGGAGGCGGAAACGGGCGCCGCCGTCACCGCCGAGACGAAAGCCGGATCCTGATGGCACGCAAGATCTTGGAAGTCGTCGGTCTCAACAAGCACTTCGGCGGCATTTACGTCACCCGGGACGTGGATTTCGAGATGTCCGAGGGCGATCAGTCGGCGATCATCGGTCCGAACGGCGCGGGCAAAACCACGTTTTTCAACCTGTTGACCGGACACCACTCCCCGGACTCGGGCCGGATCGTGTTCGACGGACAGGACATCACCGACTGGCCACCGCACACCATCGCCCGGATCGGGATATCCCGGGCCTTCCAGGTGAGCAATATCTTTCCCCGGCTGACGGTGATGGAGAACGTACGCTCCGCCGTGCACTCCCACCTGGGCGTCGCCATGAACATGTTCACCCGCGCCAACCGGGTGGGCATCGCCGAAACGGAGGAGGTGGTGGCGCTCTGCGGCTTGACGGACAAGCTCGACGTGCTGGCGGGCCGGCTTTCGCAGGGCGACAAGAAGAAGCTGGAACTGGCGATCGCGCTGGCCAACAAGCCCAAGCTCCTGTTCCTGGACGAACCCACGGCCGGTATGTCCCGCGACGAGACGCAGGAGACCATGAATCTCGTCGACCGGCTCAACAAGGACCTGGGACTCACGGTCCTGTTCACCGAGCATGACATGTCCGTGGTCTTCAGCCATGCGCGGCGGGTGACCCTGCTGCACCGGGGCGAAATCATCTTCGAGGGTACCCCGAACGCCGTCCGCGACAACGAAACGGCGAAGCAGATCTATCTTGGCAAGCAGCAAATATGATGCAACTCGATCTCAAGGATGTCTCTACCCATTACGGCACCAGTCACATCCTTTTCGACGTGTCGTTGAAGGTGAACGAGGGAGAGGTGGTCTGTCTCCTGGGCCGCAACGGCGCCGGCAAGACGACGACCATCCGCACCATCATGGGCCTGGTCCAGGCGTCTTCGGGAAACATCACGTTCAACGGCACCGTCCTCAACGGGCTCGCACCGCACGACATCGCAAGGCTGGGGATCGGCTATGTTCCCGACGACCGGCTTATATTCCCCGACCTCACCGTGCGCGAGAACCTGGAGATCGCGGCCAAGCAGGGCCTCGACGTGAATGTCCGGCAATGGACGGTGGAGAGAATTTACGAGTTGTTCCCCATCCTCGTTCCCCTGGACGGGAATCTCGGCGGATATCTGAGCGGCGGCGAGCAACAGATGCTGACCATCGGCCGCACCCTCATGGGCAATCCCTCGCTGGTGCTTCTCGACGAGCCCGTCGAGGGTGTGGCCCCACTCGTGGTCGAGGAACTGGGGCGGCAGTTCAGGCTGCTGAAGACCATGGGGCTCACCATCCTGTTTGCCGAACAGAACCTGCAGTTTGCCACCGACATCTCGGACCGCGCCTACATCATCGAAAAAGGCCGCATCCGGTACCACGGCACCATCGAGGAGCTTGAGCGGAACCGCGACGTGCAGGAAAAGTACCTGATGATTTAGACATCCGGGCGCCGTTTCGGCGCCGATGAACGGAAACGGCGGCATGCGAATCGTTGAACGGTTGATGGTCCGATCCACACGCGGGATATCCCCGGTGCGCCATTCCGACGCTTTCATGAGCGCCACATGAAACACCTTGGCGCATTCGATTACGTGATCGTTGGCGCCGGCAGTGCCGGCTGCGTCCTGGCGAACCGGCTATCGGAAAACCCCGGGACGACGGTGGCTCTTCTGGAGGCGGGCGGGAAGGACAACTACATCTGGATCCATATCCCGGTCGGCTATCTCTATTGCCTGGGAAACCCCCGCACCGACTGGGGGTTTTCCACGGAGCCCGAGCCGGGCCTCAACGGCCGGACCCTCGGCTATCCGCGGGGACGCGTGCTCGGCGGCTCTTCGTCCATCAACGGCATGATCTATATGCGGGGCCAGGCCAGGGACTATGATCACTGGCGCCAGTTCGGCAATGCGGGCTGGAGTTGGGACGACGTCCTCCCCTACTTCTTGAAGTCCGAAGATCAGGGGGCTGTGGCCGCCGATCATATGCACGGAACCGGCGGCGAATGGCGGGTCGAGAAGCAACGGTTGAGTTGGGAGATTCTGGACGCCTTTCGCGATGCCGCCGCGCAAGCCGGAATCCCAAACACCAACGATTTCAACCGCGGCAACAACGAGGGATGCGGGTATTTCCACGTCAACCAGCGTCGGGGCTGGCGCTGGAGCACCTCCAAGGCCTTTCTGCGCCCGGCCAAAAGCCGTCCGAACCTTCGCGTCCTGATCCACGCCCAAGTAAAGAAGATCCGCATCGACGGCGGACGGGCGACCGGCCTTGAACTGCGCCTGGACGGGGAAGACGCCGTGATCGACGCCACCGCGGAACTCATTCTCGCGGCCGGATCGATCGGATCCCCTCAGTTGCTGCAGCTCTCTGGTGTCGGTCCGGGATCCCTCCTGAAGGACCACGGGATCGACGTCGTTCACGACCTTGCGGGGGTCGGCGAAAACCTGCAGGACCACCTGCAAATCCGGTGTGCCTACAAGGTCCATGGGGTTCCGACCCTCAACGAGCGCTCCAACAGCCTTTTGGGGAAGATCGGCATCGGCCTCGAGTACGCCTTATTCCGAAGAGGTCCGATGTCGATGGCACCCTCGCAACTGGGCGCCTTCGCCCGGACCGATCCGGCCTTCGAGACGCCGAACGTCGAATATCACGTGCAGCCACTCACTCTCGACAAGTTCGGCGAGCCCCTGCATCCGTTCCCTGCCTTTACCGCCAGCGTGTGCAACCTAAGGCCGGAAAGCCGGGGTCACGTAAGGATCAAGACCCCCGACCCGTTTGCCAAGCCGGCCATTCAGCCGAACTATCTGTCGACGCCGGCGGATCGACGCATCGCCGCCGACTCGATCCGCCTGACGCGGCATATCATTGCGCAGCCCGCCCTGCAGAAATTCACGCCGGAGGAATTCAGACCGGGGGAAACCTTCCAAAATGACGATGAACTCGCCACGGCGGCCGGTGACATCGGCACCACGATCTTTCACGCGGTCGGCACCTGCAAGATGGGCTCGGATGAGACGGCGGTCGTGGATGAGCGCCTGCGCGTCCGGGGGCTCCAGGGCCTCCGGGTGGTGGATGCCTCCATCATGCCCGTGATCACCAGCGGCAACACGAACTCTCCCGTTATCATGATCGCCGAGAAAGCATCCGACATGATCCGCGAGGACATGAAATCCCGGTAACGAAATTAATGGTGATGGCGCCCGGGCCTGACGGCGGGCGCCAGCGCGCTGACCACGAACAGAACCAGCGCCGCCACCACGATGGACGGCCCGGACGGCGTATCGAAGGTAAACGAGCCCCACAGGCCGCCGGCGACGGCGGCGCACCCGGCGACGGCGGCCAGGGCCGCCATCTGCTCCGGCGAGGCGGCCAGGCGCCGGGCCGCGGCGGCGGGGATGATCAACAGCGAGGTCACCAGCAGGACGCCCACCACCTTCATGGCCAGCGCCACGACGATCGCCAGCAGCACCATGAAGGCAAGGCGCACGGCGGTTACCGGCACGCCTTCGACGCGGGCCAGTTCCTCGTGCACGGTGGCCGCAAGAAGGGGCCGCCAGAGGAACGCCAGCGCCGCCGCCACCACCGCGCCGCCACCGTAGACCCAGGCGATGTCGCGGGCGCTGACGGCCAGGATGTCGCCGAACAGGTACGACATCAGGTCGACGCGCGGCGATTCCAGGAAGGCCACGGCGATCAGGCCGAGCGCCAGCCCGCCGTGGGAGAGGATGCCGAGCAAGGTGTCGCCGGCCAGGGCCTGGCGCCGCTGCAGGACGACCAGGATCACCGCCACCGCGGCGCAGACGGCGACGATGCCCAGGTTGATGTCGATGCCGAGCAGGAATCCCAGCGCCACCCCCAACAGTGCCGCATGGGCCAGGGTGTCGCCGAAGTAGGCCATGCGCCGCCAGACGACGAAGGCGCCCAGCGGGCCGGCGACGACGGCGACGCCGAACCCGCCGGCCAGGGCGCGCAACAGAAAATCATCCATGATCCGGGGTCTCCGCCCGGTGGCGCCCGTCGTCGGGCTCCGGCGCCAACGGCAGCACGGCGCCGTCGGTGCCGTGCCGGTGGTCGTGGTCGTGGTGGTAGACGGCGAACTGGCGCGCCACGTGTTCGCCGAACAGGGCCAGGTAGGCGGGATCGCGGGTCACCGCCTCGGGCCGTCCGGCGCAGCAGACGTGGTGGTTGAGGCAGATCACCTGGTCGGCCGCCGCCATCACCAGGTGCAGGTCGTGGGACACCAGAAGGACGCCGCAGCGGCGCTCGTCCCGGATGCGTCCGATCAGACCGTAAAGGTCGGCCTGGCCGCTCACGTCGACGCCCTGCACCGGCTCGTCCAGCACCAGCAGGTCGGGATCGCGCAACAGCGCCCGCGCCAGCAGGACCCGCTGCAACTCCCCGCCCGAGATGTCCCGGACCGGGCTGGCCAGGACCTGTGCCGCGCCCACATCTTCGAGGATGGCCGCCCGCCGTGCCGCCCCTTCCCGGCCGCCGCGGCCGGCCCCAAGGGCCAGGAACCGCTCCACCGTCAGCGGCAGGGTCGCATCCAGGGCCAGGCGCTGGGGCACGTACCCGACGCGCAGTCCGGGCCGGCGGAAGACGCGGCCGCGCCGGGGCCGCTGCAGACCCAGGATCACCCGCAGGAACGTCGTCTTGCCGGCGCCGTTGGGGCCGATCAGGGTGACGATCTCGCCGGCGCGCACCCTGAGGTCGGCGCCGCTCAGGATGGCCTTGGCCCCGATCTGCACGTCGACGCCCCAGGCCTCGGCAAGGACCGCGCCGCCGTCGGTATCCGCCGCCGCGCCCGTAAGCCCCTCATCCATCGCCGGCCCCCCGGGGGGACAAGGGGGGTGTCCCCCCGGCAATGATATGCGGGGGACGCCCCCGCGGCCCCCGGGGGGACAAGGGGGGTGTCCCCCCGGCAATGATATGCGGGGGACGCCCCCGCGGCCCCCGGGGGGACAAGGGGGGTGTCCCCCCGGCAATGTATGCGGGGGACGCCCCCGCGGCCCCCGGGGGGACAAGGGGGGTGTCCCCCCGGCAATGATATGCGGGGGACGCCCCCGCGGCCCCCGGGAGAGGAGGAATATGGTGCCGAGACCCCTGATCGCCGCCGTTCCCGGCGTCGCCTTGGCCCTCGCGTTCGGCGCGGCGGCGGCCGGCGAGCCGCGGGTCGCGGTCAGCATCAAGCCGATCCATTCCCTGATCGCCGCCGTCATGGACGGGGTGGCCGAGCCCTACCTGATCGTCGCCGGCACCGCCTCGCCCCACGCCTACGCCCTCAGGCCGTCGGACGCCAAGGCGCTGAGCCGGGCCGCGCTGGTGTTCTGGGTCGGCCCGGAGATGGAACGGTTCCTGGACAAGCCCCTGGCGGCCCTGGCCGGCAAGACCGTGCGGCTGGCCGGCCACCCGCGCCTGACGGCCGTGGCCCGGCGCGCCGGGGACGGCGGCGGCGATCCGCACCTGTGGCTCGACCCGGCGAACGCCCGCGCCATCGCCGCCGTGGCGGTGACCGAGCTGAGCGCCATCGACCCCGGCCACGCCGCCCTCTACCGCGGCAACGGCGACCGCCTGACCCGGCGCATCGACGCCCTGGACCGCGACCTTCGGGCCAGGCTGGAGCCGCTGTCGACGACGCCGTTCGTGGTGTTCCACGACGCCTATCGGTACCTGGAACGCGCCTACGGCCTGAACGCGGTGGGCTTCGTGACCACGGCCCCGGAGCGTCCGCCCGGCGCCCGCCACCTTCATCGACTCCGCCTCAAGATGCGCGAGATGGGTGTGCGTTGCCTTTTCCGCGAACCCCAGTTCGAGCCCCGCCTGATCGCCGTCCTGACCGCCCGGTCCGAGGTCAGGGTCGGCGTCCTCGATCCCCTGGGCGCCCAGATGGAAGCCGGTCCGGACCTCTATTTCCGGCTCATGCGGGCCAACGCCGACGCCCTGGTCCGCTGCCTGGCCGGGCCGCCGGCGGTTGACAGCATCGGGCCAAAGGCCGATGTACGGGGCGATTCGAGAGGAGCAGGACCATGAACGACGACAGGGCGGCCGCCGTCCCGGCGGTCGTGGAAGCGATCGCGTTCGACGCCGACGGCCTGGTGGCGGCGATCGCCCAGCAGTACGACAGCGGCGAGGTGCTGATGATGGCGTGGATGAACCGTGACGCGGTCGCCGAGACCCTCGGTACCGGGCGGGTGTGCTACTGGTCCCGTTCGCGGGGCAAGCTGTGGCGCAAGGGCGAGACATCGGGCCAGGTGCAGGTGCTCAAGGATTTCCGCTGGGACTGCGACGCCGACACCGTGCTGGTACAGGTGGACCAGGAAGGTGTCGCCTGCCACACCGGGCGGCGCAGCTGCTTCTTCAACGCGGTGCGCGAGGGCAAGCCGGCGGTGATCGCCGAGGTCGAGGTCGATCCCAAGGAGCTCTACGACGGATGACGGCCGCAAGGCCGGTCAGGCGGGTCCCTGTTTCTCTTTCAGGATGCGCATCCGTTCGGTCATGAAGTCGTGCAAGAGCTTGTACGCACGGCCGTCGAGGTCGAGAAACGTCACCACCAGTTCCTTATCGCCCGGATTGGTTCTGGTCACCCGCGCGCGGACGTCCACGGCGTTCATTTTGCGCCCCACGGTACCGATTTCCTTGATGTCGAACAGGGAGCCCGGGGTCAGATTCCCTGCGTACTCTTTGATCAGGAACCCGCCGAAACTCCAGTTCACGGCCTCGTAGAGCGCGCCGTCGACGGTCACGGTGATGACCGGAACCCCCGCGCGCTCATGACGCCGTTGGTCCTTGTCGGGGTCTATCGCGGTCGTCACGGCGCTTGCTCTTGTCCGGTTGTCGTCGGCGTCAATGGAGAATGGCCGATTAATGCAGCCTGCTCATCAGATATCCTATACGAAGGTATATAGCAAATCCCTGGCCCCGGCGAAACCATCACACGCCGGACCCTCCCCACGCCCTGGAGGCCGGCACCGGTTCGGCACGCGGAACGCTCTTCCCGGCGAGCGCTCCGCCCGCCGGCGTCGGCTTGACACGGGTCGTTTTAACTCTGCATCTATGACCTTTCGGGCATGGGAGCGCCGGTCGTGCCCAGCGACGTTGCGAAATACTCC
>JACZQZ010000123.1 GCA_022545455.1 Pseudomonadota bacterium | reverse complement strand
TCCGGAAGCCTCGCAACGCCGCCCTTCGGGTCGCTTTTCCCGTCCCCTCGGGGGTCGCGGGGGCGCCCCCCGCATACGGTGTCGGGGGGACACCCCCCGGTGGCCCCCCGGGGCGTCGGGAAGGCTTTCCGATGGGCCGCCATCGCCTGCGCCTCCCCTCCTACCGAGGAAACGGGAAAAGCGATCGTAGGGGTGCACTTTAGCTGATGCTGGCCACTAGGGGGCCGGACGGGCGCGGCGGCGCCACCATTCCCGGCCCTCGGTGTGTTGCCAGGCGATGAAGAAGGGGATATCGGGAAGGATCTCCCGCGCCCGGGTGGCCAGGGAAATCGCCAGCATCAAATCGGCCGGCAGGCCGAGCAGGATGCCGACGCCGATGTAGCCGCCCTCCTGAACACCTAGGCCGGCCGGCACGGCGAAGGAGACGCCGCGCAGGCCGTCGACCAGGCCTTTGATCAGCACCGCCTCGGCAAGGCCGATGGGATGGCCCATCAGATGGGCGGCCAGCAGCACCTCGCCGACCAACGCCAGGCGCCCGGTCAGGCGCAGGGCGCAGCCGAGCGCGACGGCGCCGGGCCGGCGGTAGATGGCCCTGATCGCCGCGTTCAGGTCCGCCGCGCCCTGGACAAGCTTGTCCCAGTTCCTGGTCCCGGCCGCCTTCGCCGCGGCGCGGGCGAAAAAGGGGACGGTGGCGCCGACCTGAACCGCGATAAAGCCGCCGATGCCGAGCGCCAGCAACACGGCGCCGATGAGGGCGCCGGTCACCACCTTTCCGTCGGGGGCCACCGTGGCCAGGATGGTGATGCCGGTGAGGGACCAGACGAGTACGACGATGGCCTGCACGGTCTTGTCGACGACCGCCGTGGACGCCGTGTCGATGCCGGGGACGGACCACAGGGTCAGAACCCGCGCCTTCACCACCTCGCCGCCGATGGTCGCCACGGGCAGCAGCGAATTGACCGCCGCCCCCATCCACGACGCGGCCAGGGTCCGCGTCACCCCGGGCCTGCGGCCGGCCGGGAACAGCCGGCGCCACGCCTCGGACCCCAGCAGTTGATCGGGCAGCGCAAACAGACAGACCAGAAGGAGACCCCAGCCGGCCTCGCCCAACAGCCCGATCACCGTCGCCACGCCCTGCCAGGCGAACAACAGAACGAGGGCGGCGAGGCCGACCAGCAGGCCGATCACGGACGACGTTTTCATCGGTGTCGTATTACAGGCCAATACCAAGGAGCGCTGATCATGACCCGACGAGCCGGCTTACCAAGGTTTTCGGCCCTAAGCGTGCGCCGTGGCGATGCGGGGGCATCGCAAAGCGTGCGCGACGCCGTCCGAAAGCCTTGGTAAGCCGCCGTTGCGGTCGCGTATGCGGCCCGTCGGAGGCGTCGAAAAGTTTTGACGATGCGCCGCATCGCCTGCACCTTTCCTCCTGCCCGACGAGCCGCCTACGCGATCCCTATGGGCCATGATCAGCGCTCCTTGGTATAAGCCGTCGGCGCGACGTTAGCATACCTGCGCGGCGGGGGCCATCGGGCGGCGCCTAGCCGCCGGGGCCAGGAAATAACCGGCGATTCCGGGACGCCCCGGGCCTGTCCCGGGCCGGGCCAGGCCAAAATTCGGTGCGGTACAAAACACACGGAATATCAATAGCTTCGAGGAAAATCTTGGGCCTATACCCCAAACGGGGGATGCGGGGAAGACCCCCCATTAGGTACTCTTTTCTCTCGGCGCGATGGCCACCGGAGGTGCCGGTGGCGTCGGCCGATCAGGGAAGGCGCAGCGGACCCCCGCGTACGGCAAATGGGCCGGCACGGGCAGGCGCCGGGGACGGGAATGACCACGCTGGTGATCGATATTTCGGCCGTCATCATAGCCCTCAGCCTGTGCCTGTATTTCAGTGTCATCAGCTTTCAGGGTTTGACCCTCCTGATCGAGGGCGTGGCGACCAGGAAGGTGCCTTCACGGCTTCCGTTTCTCGGCCTGTGCCAGAACGTCGGCATCGCCGCCGTCATCGGCGGCTACACCTTTCAGGCGCCGGACCTTGCCTTTGCCGGGGTCCTGTTGGTCGCCTCCGCGCTATGGGCGTCATCGGGCAGGATTCCCGCCCTGGTCCCGGCCATCGAGGTCCCGTTGCTGGTTTCGGGGCTTCTGAGCCTGGCGTCCCTCGGCGTCATCTACACCATCGCCTAAGCCGCCGAACGGGACCGACCTCCGTTTCCTTAACATTTACCCGCTCGGACCGGATCATCCCTCAAGCGGTGTTCGGGTTAACATTCTGACTGAACCCGTTTTTTGGGGTCAGGTCGCTGGGTGCGGATCGGCGTCTCGCGGTTCTGCCTGTTCCCAAGGGGGAACCGGCAGAAAGGCATCCACCAGCATGTCCACGAAAGCCCTGACCCTGGGTGAGAGATGCCGGTTATGGGGATAGACGGCGTAGATGTTGGTCTCGGTGTGTGTTTCGTAATCGGCCAGCACCGCCACCAATCGTCCTGACTGCACGTCCGCGGCGACAGTGAAATCGGCCACCCGGATCAGGCCAAGGCCGACGAGGGCCGCGTTGTGGAGACCGGTGGCGTTGTTTACCTCGAAGTTGCCCCCGACCTCGATACGGCGCGGCCCGTCCGGTCCCTTGAATTCCCACTGGTTAAAGTGTGTCGCCGCGCTCAGCCTGAGGCAGTTGTGATCCTTGAGGTCGCCGGGTGTGCGCGGCACCCCGTGCCTCTCTAGATAGGCCGGCGACGCGACCACCATGCGGCGGGCGGAGCCCAGCTTGCGGGCGATGAGGGAGCTGTCGGGAAGTTGTGCGATACGGATCGCCACGTCCACCTCCTCTTCCACCAGGTTGACGATGCTTTCGGAGAGGGTGAGCTGGATCCGCAGGTCCGGATATCGGGCGAGGAAGTCGGGGATCAGCGGCTCGATGTGGTATTGGCCGAAGGCGGTGGAGGCGTTCACTTTGAGCAAGCCCCGGGGCACCCCGTGGAGTTCCGTCACCGCCCGCTCCGCCTCGTCGATGGCCGCCAGGATCGGCGTGCAGCGTTGATAGAAAGTGCGGCCTTCCTCGGTCAGACTCACGCGCCTGGTCGTGCGGTTGAGGAGCCGGGCGCCGAGCCGCTCCTCCAATCGGCCGATGAGCTTGCTCACCGCCGAGGGAGTCAGGGTCAGTGCGCGTGCCGCGGCAGAGAAATTTTCCGCTTCCACCACGCGCACAAAGACGGCCATCTCACCTTGGTTGTCCATGGTACATCCCTTTCTCGAGCCGGACCTTATATATGAAATTTATTCATTAGAGTTAGTCAATTTATCAATATTATCAAATTGTAGGCAATAGATTATAGGTGGGCGCAGAACTTGGAACACATGCCACCGGCTAACGAACAGGAGATACCCCATGAGACCCCACCGTTATGCGCCACGCGCCCCCGTCGACCAAGAAGCCATCGAGGCCGCCATACGCAGGGCCCGCCAACTGCGCAGCGAGTTCTTCGCCGGCGCTCTGCAACGGGTGGTCAAGGCGTTCATCCGCTGGAACCAGCGAAATGCCCTTAACCATCGTCTCCAGACCCTGCCGGATTACTTGTTGAAGGACATCGGCATCGGCCGAGGCCCGCTTCCGGCGGTGGTTTCCGGTGCCCGCCGGCGCCCCAGCCAGGTCTTCGCCGGCGCTCTGGAACGGGTGGTCAAGGCGTTCATCCGCTGGAACCAGCGACATGCCCTTAACCATCGTCTCCAGGCCCTGCCGGATTACTTGTTGAAGGACATCGGCATCGGTCGAGACCAGATTCCGGCGGTGGTTTCCGGTGCCCTCAAGCGCCAAGCATCGCCCCTTGCCGAGGCCGTCTCCCACGGTTCGCTCAGCTTTCTCGACGCCAAGAAGCGCCGCGCCGGGAACACGGCTCCCGATACGGAGAAAGCGCTCGCCGCCTGACCACGGGCCTCGAGCGCTATGTTTTTCGCGACGGCCGGTAGGGATTGGAAACGACCGCGCCTATCGGCCCCTCGGGCCGCCTGGGATGCCCCTCGTTCGACAGGGGTCCGGGAATAGGTCCGTTTCCGTAAACCCCGTCCGGTTCACTCCAGCCGTTTGCCCAGGCGTCCCGCCAGGTCCTGGATGAACTGCCAGGCCACCCGGCCCGAGCGGGCGCCCCGGGTCACCGACCATTCGCCGGCCTGGGCCAGCAGCTCGTCGGCCGGCACGTCCAGGCCGTAGCGGGCGGCGTAGCCCTCGACGATGGCGAAATAGGTTTCCTGGTCGCAGACGTGGAAGCCCAGCCACAGCCCGAAGCGGTCCGAAAGGGAGACCTTCTCCTCCACCGCCTCGGCCGGGTTGATGGCGGTCGAGCGCTCGTTCTCGATCATGTCCCGGGGCATCAGGTGGCGGCGGTTCGACGTGGCGTAAAACACCAGGTTGTCGGGCCGGCCCTCGATTCCGCCTTCCAGCACCGCCTTCAGGGACTTGAACGAGGTGTCGTCGCCGGCAAAGGACAGGTCGTCGCAGAACAGCACGCAGCGCCGGTCCCAGCCCTTCAGCAGGTCGAGGAGCCGGGGCAGGGACGGGGTGTCCTCGCGGTGGATTTCCACCAGCGCCAGGGACCCCGGCTTTTCCGCGTTCAGGGCCGCGTGCACCGCCTTGATCAGCGAGCTCTTGCCCATGCCCCGCGCCCCCCACAGGAGCGCGTTGTTGGCGGGCAGGCCGGCGGCGAACCGGCGGGTGTTTTCCAGCAAGGTGTCGCGCTGGCGGTCGATGCCCCTGAGCAGGGCGAGCTCGATGTAGTTGACCGCGTCCACCGCCTGCAGGCGCGCCTGCTCGGCGTGCCAGACGAAGGCGTCGGCGGAATTGGGCCCGGCCGTCTCCGGCGGCGCCGGGGCGAGCCGGTCCAGCGCATCGGCAACGCGCCTGAGCAAGGGGCCAAGATCGGGATCGGACATCGGCGTGACGCTCCGTGCTGCCGGGCCGGAAGAGCGGGACCCTAGCACACGGCGCACCCAGGTCAACGGCGGGCCGGCGCCCGCCCCTTAGCGTTTGCAAGTGGCGTGCGTGCCGTTATAGTCCGGCTGGCCTTGCCGATATTTTCGAGGAGTTTCCCCATGTTCGTCTCGCCAGCATTCGCCCAAGCCGGGGATAATGGCGGCAGCGGGTTCGAGGCGTTGCTGCCGCTGGTGTTGATCTTCGTCGTCTTCTATTTCCTGCTCATCCGTCCCCAGCAGAAAAAACAGAAGCATCACAAGGAGATGCTGACCGCCATCCGCCGGGGCGACCGGGTGGTCACCGGGGGCGGCATCGTCGGCACCGTGACCAAGGTGATCGACGACAAGGAGCTGGCGGTGGAAATCACCGACGGCGTCAAGGTGCGTGTCCAGCGGGCCCTGGTCGCCAGCGTGATCGCCAAGACCGAGCCGGTGCACGGGGCGAAAAAGGGGCGCGCGGAAGAGGCTCCGGCTGCCGGAGCGCAGGGCATGGGCTCCATTCTCAAGGGTCTGTTCGGCGGCAAGGACAGGTAACGGGCCGGGCGCTCCCCCATGGTCTATTTCTCCAGGTGGAAGGTGATTCTCGTCCTCGCCGTGTGCGGGATCGGGCTCCTCTTCGCGGCGCCCAATTTCCTGAGCGCGCGGCAGGCCGAGGCCCTGCCCGACTGGCTGCCCCACAAGCAGGTCAGCCTGGGCCTGGACCTGCAGGGGGGATCGCATCTGCTGCTGGAGGTGGAGGTGGATGCGGTAGTGCGCGAACGCCTGGAGTCGATGGTCGATTCCGTGCGCGTCGCCCTGCGCAAGGCGCGCATCCGCTATCGGCGCCTGGGTGTCGAGGGCCGCACCGTCACCGTCACCATCAGGGACATGGACCGCGCCGAGGAGGCGCGCCGGCTGGTGCGCCAGGTGGACCCGGCGACGACGCAGGCCGAGCTCGGCGACGGCGGGCGCATCACCCTCAGCCTCACCGAGCAGGCCGTCCGCGACTGGCGTACGTCGGCGGTCCAGCAGTCCATCGAGATCGTGCGCCGGCGCATCGACGAAACGGGCGTGCGCGAACCCACCATCCAGCGCCAGGGCGACGACCGCATCCTGGTGCAGCTTCCCGGCATCGACGATCCGGAGCGGGTGAAGCGCCTGCTCGGCAAGACCGCCAAGATGACCTTCCATCTGGT
Organism: Pseudomonadota bacterium; assembly: GCA_022545455.1. Taxonomy (GTDB): domain Bacteria; phylum Pseudomonadota; class Alphaproteobacteria; order Rhodospirillales; family 2-02-FULL-58-16; genus JACZQZ01. The sequence continues at coordinate 2,075 of JACZQZ010000123.1, read as the reverse complement.
GGACGAGAAGGCGTCCCTTTCCGAGGCCCTGGCCGGGCGGGTGCCGCCGGGTTCCAAACTCCTGCCCTCGGCCGACGAGTTCCTGTCCGACGGCCGCCCCCGCATGTACCTGATCAGGAAGCGGGTCATGGTCAGCGGCGACACCCTGATCGACTCCCAGCCTTCCTTTGATTCGCGGGACAATCAGCCGGTGGTCACCTTCCGCTTCGATACCACGGGCGGCAAGCGCTTCGCCGACGTCACCCGCAAGAGCGTGGGCGTCCGCTTCGCCATCGTGCTCGACGGCAAGGTCATCAGCGCGCCGGTGATCCGCGAGCCCATCCTCGGCGGCGTGGGCCAGATCAGCGGCAGTTTCTCCGTGCAGGAGACGCAGGATCTGTCGCTTTTGCTGCGCGCCGGCGCCCTGCCGGCGCCGCTCACCATCTTAGAGGAACGCACCGTCGGCCCCGGCCTCGGCGCCGATTCCATCGCCGCGGGCAAGGTGGCCAGCATCATCGGGATGGTGCTGGTGGTGGTCTTCATGGTGGCGGTCTACGGCCTGTTCGGCCTCATGGCCGACGTGGCCCTGGTGGTCAACATGGTGCTGATCGTGGCGGCGCTGTCGGTCCTGCAGGCGACGCTGACGCTCCCCGGCATCGCCGGCATCGTGCTCACCATCGGCATGGCCGTGGACGCCAACGTGCTCGTCTTCGAACGCATCCGCGAGGAAGTCCGCGTCGGGCGGACGCCGATTTCGGCCATCGACGCGGGGTACTCGCGGGCCATCACGACCATCATCGACGCGAACGTCACGACCCTGATCGCGGCGGTGCTCCTTTATCTGTTCGGCTCGGGGCCGGTGCGCGGGTTCGCCGTGACCCTTTCCATCGGCATCGTGTCCTCCATGTTCACCGCCATCATGCTGACGCGGCTTCTGGTGGTCGTCTGGCTCAGGCGCACCCGGCCCCAGGTCCTGCCCGTGTGACTCCATGCGCCACCTGAAGCTCATACCCGCCGGCGTCAACCTCCAGTTCATCGCCAAGAGGATGATTTTCTTCGTCTTCTCGGGCCTTCTGGTGGTGATGTCGGTGGGCCTGTTCACGATCAAGGGGGTCAACTACGGCATCGATTTCAAGGGCGGCATCCTCATGGAGGTGCGCACGCCGGACGCCGCCGACCCGGGCGCCATGCGTCTGGCGCTGTCGGACCTGGGCCTCGGCGAGGTCGCCCTGCAGGAGTTCGGCGCCCCCACCGACGTTCTCATCCGCGTCCAGCGCCAAGAGGGCGGCGAAAAGGCCCAGCAGGCGGCGGTGGAAGCGGTCAAGGCGGCCCTGGGGCCGGAGGTGGAGTACCGGCGCACCGAATTCGTCGGCCCCAAGGTCAGCGAGGAGCTGTTCTGGGACGGGGTCATGGCGGTGACCTTCGCCATTCTCGCCATCCTGGTCTACATCTGGTTCCGCTTCGAGTGGCAGTTCGGCCTCGGCGCCGTGGTCGCCCTGGTCCACGACGTGCTGTCCACCATCGGGCTGTTTTCGCTTCTCGGGCTGGAATTCAACCTGTCGACGGTGGCGGCCATCCTGACCATCGCCGGCTATTCCATCAACGACACCGTCGTCGTGTTTGACCGGGTGCGCGAAAACCTGCGCAAGTTCAAGACCATGCCCCTGACCGAGCTGTTCAACCGCAGCATCAACGAAACGCTTTCTCGCACGGTCATGACCAGCGTCACCACGCTGCTGGCGCTGCTGTCATTGTATCTGCTCGGCGGCGAGGTGCTCCGGGGATTCAGCTTCGCCATGATCTGGGGCGTGCTCATCGGCACCTATTCGTCGGTTTGCCTGGCGGTGCCTATGCTGCTCTATCTGGACCTCGGGCGCCGCGCCGGCAGCGGCGGAGAAGGGAAGGAGGCGGCGGTCGAACAGACGCCCTAGTACTCACTTGCACGATTTCGCGTACCATACGATCGCGTTTCCCGTTTCCTCGGCAGGAGGGGACGCGCGGGCGATGGGGACCCATCGGCAAGCGTTCCCGACGCCCCGAGGGAACGGGAAACGCGACCCGAAGGGCGGTCTTGCGAGGCCCCCGGGGGGGACAAG
>JACZQZ010000186.1 GCA_022545455.1 Pseudomonadota bacterium | reverse complement strand
CGCTCAGGATATCGCCGTGCAGGTTGGTGGCGACGATGACGTCCAGGGTCTCCGGTTTCAGCACCATGCGCGTCGTCATGGCGTCGACCAGCATCTTGTCGGTGGCGACGTCGGCGTAGTCCCCCTTCACCTCTTCGAAGATCTGCTGAATGTCCGCTTTAGGTCACTATCAGACATCGGCGGGCTACTCTTGATCCAACGCCAACGCTCTTTATGAGGGACACGCCTTAAGCGGCGTCCGTGTCCGCCTCCTCGTCTTCGGCGGCGGCCCGGGAGACCAGCGGCAGGATGGTCCGTTTCGCCCTCAGCAGGTCGCTCGGGAAGTCGATCTCGATCCACGGCAGGCCGGTGATGTCCTCGTAGGCGAAGGTCCCGGGCGGCTCGCTGAGAAGCACGTCCCGCATCGCTACCTCGTAGGTGACGTGGGACCGGCCGTCGTCGATGATGGCCTCGGCGGCGTCCGCCACCCTGGCGGCGATGGTGGGCGACATGCGCATGAATCCCGGCCACTCGCCGACGATGTCGAAGTCACCGTCGATGTTCTTGCCGAAATCGACGGGCGCGCCGTCCTGGATGCACAGGTGCACCGGGTCCTCGCCGGGCTCCAGGCCGCGGTCGAGCAGGAAGCAGTTGGCGTGGGGCGAGCGGATCAGGCGCTCGAGAACGCGCGGGTGGTACAGCACGTCCGCATCCATGAACAGGATGTCGTTGCCGCCGCGCAGGACCTCGCGCGCCGTCCACAGGGAAATTACGGGACCGCCCTCGAACTCGGGATTGGTGATGGCGCGCACGTAGTCGCGGGCGCCCGCGACCTCCACCTCGGCCATGAGCTCTTCGGCGCGGTAGCCGACCACCAGCACCAGCCGGTCGACGCCGTTGTCGCGCAGGATCTCGATGTGCCGGTGCAGCAGGGACTTGCCGTCGAACCGGAGCAAGGCTTTCGACGGCTCCGAATGGTTCTCGCCGAAAAGGCGCTTCCCCACGCCCGCCGCCAGCATCACCGCTATCATGGGCTTTTCCTCCCTTGTTGGCGGATGCTGGCGAGCCGGGGCCGGAGCCGGGCAACGGCATCCTTCGATTATCCATTGCGCGGGCATGAATCCGCTGGCCGGCGACAGTCATAATCGGCGCCGCCGGATCAGGCAAGGGCGATCAGGAGCAGTACCCGTTCCGGCGGAACCACTGGACCGCATCGACCAGGGCCTCGCGGGCGGGCCGGGGCCGGTAGCCGAGCGCGTGGCCGGCCTTGTCCCAGGAGAAGAACATCTTTTTCCTGGCCATGCGCAGACCGTCTACGGTGACGAAGGGCTCGCCGCCGCCGGTCAGGCGCGTCCACGCCTCGGCCGCGTAGGCCACCGGCAGGATCAGGTCATGGGGGATGCGCAGGCGGGGTGCCTTGCGGCCGGTGATGTCCGCGATGTCTTCGAGGATGTCCTTCAGGGTCATGTTCTCGCCGCCCAGGACGTAGCGTTCCCCCACCGTTCCCTTGTCGAAGGCCAGCAGGTGCCCGGCCGCCACGTCGTCCACGTGGACCAGGTTGAGCCCGGTGTCGACGTAGGCCGGCATGCGCCCGGTGGCGGCCTCGACGATCATGCGCCCCGTGGGCGTCGGCTTGACGTCGCGCGGGCCCACGGGCGTGGACGGATTGACGATCACCACCGGCAGCCCCTGCGCCGCCACCAGACGGCGCACCTCCGCCTCGGCCAGGAATTTGGACTGCTTGTACGGGCCGATCATGTCCTCAAAGGCCACCGGCGTATCCTCGTCGGCGGCAGCGCCGCCCGGCCGCAGCCCCAGGGTGGCCACGCTGCTGGTGTACACCATGCGGCCGACGCCGGCCTCGGCGGCGGCGACCAGGATGTTTCGCGTGCCGTCCACGTTGGCCTTGAACATGGGCGCCGGATCGCGCACCCAAAGGCGGTAGTCGGCGGCCACGTGGAAGAGGCCCGTGCACCCCTTCACGGCGGGCACCAGCGATGCCGGGTCGGTCACGTCGCCGACGGCCACCTCGACGGCGACTCCGTCGAGATTGCGGCGGTCGCTCGTCGGCCGCACCAGGGCGCGCACCGCGTATCCCTCGTTCACAAGGCGGCGCAACACCGCCGATCCGACGAAACCGGAGGCTCCGGTCAGCAGAATGGTCATGGCTGTTTTTTCACCGAGGTGGCCACCGTTCGCGGCCCCTCAGTACCCTCTATCATAATAGGATGACACGTGTGACGGCCATGGGTGGCCATTCGGCTAGGAGCGCGCCTCCACGTGATGGGGGACCATCACGAGAGCCGCGCGACGACGTCCGATGGCCGCCCGAAGGGTCGCTTTTCGCGCCTTTTGGGGGCGTCAGCGCCGCTTGACGATGTCCCGCATCGCCGGCGCGACGCTTCCTGCCCAAAAGAC
>JACZQZ010000122.1 GCA_022545455.1 Pseudomonadota bacterium | reverse complement strand
AGATGGCCGGCATGAAGAAGCTGGTGCCCAGGAGCCTGTCCAAGGTCATCATCACGGCGCCGACGAACAAGGCGGGGAAAGCCAACAGCGCCAGGATGGTGGCGACGAAAATGCCCCATACCGTCAAGGGCATGCGCATCAGCGACATCCCACGCGTGCGCGCCTGAAGCACCGTCACCACATAGTTCAACCCACCCATGGTGAACCCGACGATGAAGAGGGCCAGGGAGATGAGCATCAAAACAATGCCCCCATCCGACCCCGGGGTGCCGGAGAGGATGGCCTGGGGCGGGTACAGGGTCCAGCCGGCGCCGGTGGGCCCGCCCGGCACGAACCAGCTCGCCAACAGGACCAGCACGGCAAGCAGATAGACCCAGTAACTGACCATGTTGACGTAAGGGAAAACCATATCCCGGGCGCCGACCATCAGCGGGATGAGGTAGTTGCCGAAGCCCCCCAGGAACAGCGCGGTAAGCAGGTATATCACCATGATCATGCCGTGCATGGTGATGAACTGGTAGTAGTCGCTTGGGTCGATAAAGGTGAAGCTGTCCGGGAACCCCAGTTGCAGCCGCATCAACCACGACAACACCAAAGCGACCAATCCAATCGCGATCGCCGTGAACGAGTACTGGATGGCGATGACTTTGGCGTCCTGGCTGAAGACGTACTTCGTCACCCAGCTTTTTGCATGGTAAAGCTCTACCTCTTCGACTTCGGCCGGCGGGATAAATTCGACTTCGGCCGGTACTTCGGCAGGTGTGGAAATGGCCATCAGAACACCCTCTTCGCTATTTTCTCATGAGGCGCGATTGGTTTGAGCCTCATCGTGCCGATCCCCTCTCCGAGGAATCCGCCCCTCCCTCATTCAAAACCAGCGTTAATACATCCCCTGTGCCTCTCCCGGCTTCAGCCAGCGACTGCGCGAACGTCGGCTGCTCTTCCAACCACGCCTGAAAGGCACTCTCCTTTTCCACCACGACCCTTCCACGCATTGCATAGTGCCCGACGCCGCATAATTCAAAGCAGAGCACGTCGAACGTCCCGGTTCTGGTGGGGGTGAACCAGAAGTAGGTGACCTGACCCGGCACCATGTCCATCTTGGCCCGGAACTGGGGCACATAGAAGTCGTGCAGGACGTCTATGGAGCGGAGCAGCACCTTGACCGGCTTATCGAGCGGGAGGTGTAGCTCACTGTCTTCGATCAGGACATCGTCTTGTCCGTTGGGATCCTTGGGATTCAGACCAAACGGGTTTTCGTCGCTGATGTTCCGCACATCGGAGGTGCCCAACACGCCGTCCTTTCCGGGAAAGCGGTATTGCCACTGCCATTGCTGCCCCAAGACCTCAACCTCCGCCGCCCCTTCCGGGACCGTGACGAACTGGTCCCATACGAACAAGCCGGGAGTCAACATCACCACGACACCCACCGTGGTCAATCCGGTGAGCCACAACTCCAACTTCGTGTTCTCCGGCTGGTACTCCGCCCGTCTTCCCTCCTGGTAACGATAGCGGAACGCGCAATAGGCCATAAACAGCATAATGGCGACGAAAACGACCCCGGTGACCCAGAATGTGATGAGGATCGTGTCATCGATGTACCCCCAGTTCGAGGCAATGGGCGTCCACCACCAGGGGCTCAAAAAATGAAATAAGAGAGTGCCAATGCCTACTAGAATCAGTGCGATTGCTACAGCCATAGATTGCTCTCTTCTGGCCTCCGGACCCCCTGGGGCACCCGCGGGGGATCGATTCCACAAACCCGTGACAATGACCGCTAATTGGGAAGTAGTCTATTTTATACCGGGAAACAAGGGAATTTGAAAACACGGGTAAGCCCGTGATGGCAGCCTTGCCAGGGTTGGGGACATGGGTTCGAAAACGATCTCCCGCTCCGATTTTTGGATGCCTTAGGTCGGAATACCTTCTGTCCACTGGCGCGTTCCTGGCGCTAAATTCCCTGAAAATCCTTGAAAAATCCGTCGATCGCCGCCGCGGCCCGCTCCGGACCGGCCGGGTCGAACGCGGCATTTGGCTCCGTGGTCATGAAATCGCGGGACTTATGGCCAAGCTGGGCCGCCGCGTCCCGGGCGGGCGCTCCTTGCCGACGCGCAAGGATCCGAGAGCGTGTTCAATGGTGAGGCGACAAGGTTCGACTGGCACCATAATTAAGTATTATAATGATGCAACGCTGCGGGTCGCGGCTCGACGTGACCAGCGGTCGGAACGGACGCTCTGTCCGTGTCACCTTTGGCGTCGCCACCGCTCGGACCAGCGGTCCAGGAGGCACGACCATGGCGAATGAGAAGTCGATCGCCGACGCGGGCGCGTATGGGTCCACGAAACCGAATGTCCGCAGGATCGGCACGGCGGACCTCATAGACGCTTTGGCCAGGGGCCTCGATGACTTCAAGGCGATGCCGACCCACCTCGTTTTCCTGTGCTTGATATATCCCATCGTCACTCTCATTTTCGCCAGGATTTACGCCGGATACGAGGTGTTGCCGCTGGTCTTCCCGCTCCTTGCCGGATACACCCTGATCGGCCCGTTGGTCGCGACCGGCATGTACGAGTTGAGCCGGCGCCGGGAGGCGGGCCTCGATATCTCCCGGAGGCATGCCTTCGACGTCTTCCGATCCCCGTCCATTTTCTCCATCGCCATCCTCGGCGTCGTGCTGATGGCGATCTACTTCGCGTGGTTGGTCGCAGCGCAGGCCATCTACGTGGTAACCTTCGGCGGCGCGGCGCCGGAGTCGATTGGGGAGTTCGCCCGCCAGGTCTTCACCACACCCGCCGGCTGGACACTCATCATCGGGGGCAGCGGCGCCGGTTTCCTCTTCGCCGTCGTCGTGTTGACTCTCAGCGTGGTGTCCTTCCCGCTGCTTCTGGACCGGGACGTCGGCGTCATGACGGCGGTTCACACGTCAATAAGGGCGGTTCTCGCGAACCCGATGACGATGGCCATATGGGGCCTCATCGTCGCCGTCGCCCTGCTGATCGGCTCCTTGCCCTTGTTCGTCGGCCTCTCGGTCGTGATGCCGGTGCTCGGACATGCGACCTGGCATCTGTATCGCAAGGTTGTGGAGCGCTGACGCGCCCCATTAACCCTAATTCTGTGCGAGCCGAAACGGAGTGGGCGCGCTTGAAGGGCGCCAAATGCCTGCTTTGACGCCAATCACGGGGGCGCCGAAACCCATCCTATTCCGACATCTTGACGATGATGCTGAAGTACATGAAAATCGCGGCCGCGACGAGAATGGATGCCAAGACCCAGTTGTTCATTACCGCAACCCCCGGAGGGCGCACATCGGGGGTCTCTTTCTGTTCTTCCTGCCGGTTGTTCCGGGCGCAAACGTGAAACCGCCTGCCACCGCCGCCGGAACGCGGTCGGGGGCAGGGCCGCCATCATCGCCGCGGCGTCCGGGACGTTCAAGTCCGCCCCCGGAAAGGCGGCGCGCGCCATGATCTAGATCAAGGGCAACCCTTGTCCAAATGCAGTATGGATCACACCAGGTCAATCGGTCATAAAGTGTTGTTCGACGCATGGTTGCTATGTCGGCACAGCGTCACCAACGGTCCCGATACGGGGAGGCCAGGCCACATCCGACCGAAAAAAGACCTGGGTGAAACACGGCGGCATATTCGTTTATCGGATCAATTCGGGCGGGAGTTATGAGCAAGAGACTGCGTATCCTTGCGCCGCTGATCGCAACGTGCGCCGCGGCGGGAAGCGCCCTGGCGGCCGCGCCGGAGCCCTGGCGGCTCGGGTTCCAGGCGGCGGCGTCGCCGGTGATGGAAAGGATCGAGGAACTTCACAACCTCCTGTTGGTCATCATCACTGGGATCACGTTGTTCGTTCTCGGACTGCTGGTCTATGTGGCGCTACGATTCAACGAGAAAAGCAATCCCGTGCCGTCGACGACCACCCATAATACCGTAATCGAAGTGCTGTGGACGGCAGTTCCGGTCGTCATCTTGATGGTCATGGCGGTTCCGTCGTTCAAGCTGCTGTACTTCATGGACCGCGCCCAGGACGCGGAAATGACGATCAAGGTGATCGGCCACCAGTGGTACTGGTCCTATGAGTATCCCGATCATGGGGATTTTACCTTCGACAGCTTCATGGTGCCCGACGACGAACTGAAGGACGGGCAGCCCCGCCTGCTTGCCGTGGACAACAAGGTGGTTCTCCCCATCAATACCGACATCCGCGTTCTGCTGACCTCGGACGACGTGCTTCACGCCTGGGCGGTTCCGGCGCTGATCACCAAGCTGGACGCCGTGCCCGGGCGCATCAACGAGACCTGGATGCGGATCAACCGCGAAGGCACGTATTACGGGCAGTGCTCGGAACTGTGCGGCGTCAACCACGGCTTCATGCCGGTCGCCGTCGAAGCGGTTTCAAAAGAGGCCTTCCGGACATGGGTCAAGACGGCCAAGAAGGAATTCGCGCGCGCCGATACCGACGTCGACACCAACCTCGCGCAGGTGGCTGAGACGGGCACCGGCGCCCGTTAGGGCTCGGCAAGACCGGGGTGAACGAAGGGGACTGAGATGGCTTACGGAGCTTCGCCAACAGCCCACGACGCGCACGAACACACACCGACCGGGTGGCGGCGGTGGCTGTATTCCACCAACCACAAGGACATCGGCACCATGTACATGGTGCTGGCCATGATCGGCGGCGTCGTCGGTGGCGCAATGTCCTGGTTTATCCGCCTGGAACTGGCGGTGCCCGGCATCCAGTTCATCGACGACTTCCAGTTCTACAATGTGCTGGTCACCGCCCACGGCCTCATCATGGTGTTCTTCGTGGTCATGCCGGCGCTGATCGGGGGCTTCGGCAACTGGATCGTGCCGCTGATGATCGGCGCCCCCGACATGGCGTTTCCGCGCATGAACAACATCAGCTTTTGGTTGCTGGCGGCGGCCCTCATTCTGCTGGTGACGGCGGGATTGATCGGAGGAGGCCCGGGCACCGGCTGGACCGTCTATCCGCCTTTGAGCAACGCCGAATACCATCCCGGTCCGGCCGTGGACTTCGCCATACTCAGCCTGCACCTGGCCGGTGCCTCGTCGGTTCTCGGCGCCATCAACTTCATCACCACGATTTTGAACATGCGCGCCCCGGGCATGACCCTGCACAGGATGCCGCTGTTCGTGTGGTCGATCCTGGTGACCGCTTTCCTGCTGCTGCTCGCGATGCCGGTGTTGGCCGGGGCGCTGACCATGCTGTTGACGGACCGCAACTTCGGCACCAGCTTCTTCGACGCGGCGGGCGGCGGCGACCCGATCCTGTGGCAGCACCTGTTCTGGTTCTTCGGTCATCCGGAAGTGTACATCATGATCCTGCCCGGCTTCGGGATCATCAGCCAGGTCGTTTCCACGTTCTCCAGGAAACCGGTCTTCGGATATCTCGGCATGGCCTACGCCATGGTGTCCATCGGTGTCATCGGGTTCATCGTGTGGGCCCACCACATGTACACCGTGGGCCTGGACGTGGATACGCGGGCCTACTTCGTCGCCGCGACCTTGGTCATCGCCGTTCCCACGGGGATCAAGATCTTCAGCTGGATCGCCACCATGTGGGGCGGCTCCATCCGGTTCGACACGCCCATGCTGTGGGCCATGGGTTTCATCTTCCTGTTCGTGGTCGGCGGCGTGACGGGCCTGGTGCTCGCCAATGCCGGCGTCGATACGGCGGTGCATGACACCTATTACGTTGTCGCCCACTTCCACTACGTGCTGTCGCTGGGCGCGGTGTTCTCCATATTCACCGCCTTCTACTACTGGATCGGCAAGATGTCCGGCCGGCGGTATCCCGAGATGCTGGGCAGGATTCACTTCTGGATTACCTTCATCGGGGTTAACATTTTGTTTTTCCCCATGCACTTCCTGGGACTGCAGGGCATGCCGCGGCGTATTCCCGACTATGCGGACGCTTACGCCGGCTGGAATATGGTCAGCAGCTTCGGCGCCCTGGTGACGGCACTGGCGACGGTGTTGTTCTTTTTCATCGTGTACAGGACATTCACCGCCGGGGAAAAGGTCGCCGCCAACCCGTGGGGCGAGGGCGCCACAACCCTGGAGTGGACGGTGGAGTCCCCGGCGCCCTTCCATACCCATGAGGAAATTCCCGACATGGGCGGAAGGCAGCCGGCCGAGTAAACGGCCCGCCTGGAAAAAAAGCCATGGTCAACGCCCGCCGCAGGAACGGAATGATCGCCGGGGCCCTGTTCGTCGTGGCCGGCGGCATGGTCGGGCTGGCCTTCGCGGCGGTGCCCCTTTACCAGCTGTTCTGCCAGGTCACCGGATACGGCGGCACGCCGCGCATCGGCGTCCCGGAAAAGCCGGTCGCGGCCACGGACCAGACCATCACCGTGCGTTTCGACGCCAACGTCAATTCAACGCTGCCCTGGAAGTTCCGCCCGGCGCAGAACGAAATGACGGTCCGCCTCGGCGAGACGGTGCTTGCCCATTTCGTGGCGAGGAACGTGTCCGCCGAACCGATAGTGGGGACAGCCACCTTCAACGTGACGCCGTTCAAGGCGGGGCCGTACTTCAGCAAGGTCGAATGCTTTTGCTTCACCGAGCAGAGCCTGGACCCGGGCCAGGAGGTGGCGATGCCGGTGTCCTTTTATGTGGACCCCGAAATCTACGCCGATCCGGGCACCCGGGAGATCCGTACGATCACCCTTTCCTACACCTTCTTCCGCGCCGTCCGGGACCCGCGCGGCAAAGGGACAGGCGCGGCAGGCACGGACGAAAACCTTTTGTCCACCGACAAAGGGTCAAATTCCCCCCCTTTTCTAACCCATTGAAATGACTGGCCCGCGCCTGTGCCCACATAACAGACTGTTGTATCATAACGACATTCCCTTGACACGCTATGACACGGTTGGTAGTTTGTTTGCCAGTGGTGCGCACCAAGGGCGTAGCCACAGTGTGGACACGGGAGAAAACAATGTCCAGATCAGAACGGATAACCAACAAGCTGGTGGCTGGCCTGATACCCCCGGCCAAGGGCAATTACATTACATACGACGCCACCGGCGCCGGCGGCCAGGACCCGGTGCGGGGGTTCGGAGTACGTATCACGGCGAACAAGGTAAAGGCATTTGTGCTGGCCTACCGCCACAACGGCATTTCCCGCATTATTACCCTTGGGCGCGCTGGCGTGTGGTCGGCAGAGGCGGCACGGAAACGGGCCAAGGAACTGCGTCAGGCAATCGACGCCGGCACCGATCCGTTAGCGGACAAGGAAGCGGACCGCACGGCGCCCACGGTGAGGCAACTGACCGACGACTATATCCGCGATCACCTCCCCACGAAACGGGTATCATCGCAGGAAGGCGACAAGAAGATGATTGCCCGGTTCATCTTGCCGAAGCTGCGTAACCACAAAGTCGCGGACGTTACCTTAGGGCAGCTCAGGGCGCTCCACCGCGACATGGCGTCAACGCCCTATCAGGCGAACCGCGTGGCGGCGCTCTTGTCTACGATGTTCGGCCTCGCAATCGAGTTGCAATACCGCACCGACAACCCGGCAAAAGGGATCAAGCGATATCCCGAGCCGCCACGCACCAAGTACCTTACACCGGACGAGATCGGGCGGCTGACGGCGGCGCTGGACGGTGCCGACGATCAGCGGTCCGCCAATGTGGTCCGCTTAACTTTGTTGACCGGCTGCCGCGTCGGGGAAGCCCTGAGCGCCCGATGGGAACACCTCGATCTGGATGTTGGGCGGTGGGTGAAACCGGCACATACAACGAAGCAGAAAGCAACGCACGAAACCCCGCTCTCCGACGCCGCGATGATGCTGTTGAGGCGTATCCTCTCGGACGCTCCCGCCGCTGGCGGCGGCCCCCTAGTTGGCCCGTACGTTTTCCCCGGCCGCGTGCACGGCACCCATCACGACAATATTAAGCGGTTCTGGTGGGGTATCAGGACGGACGCGGACCTTGATTGGCTGAGAATTCACGACCTCAGACACACTTTTGCAAGTGTCCTCGCCTCCGCGGGCGCCTCGTTACCCATGATCGGTGCGCTGCTAGGGCACACCCAACCGGCCACGACGGCCAGATACGCGCACCTCTTCGACGATCCGCTCGCCATCGATCTCCCGCCCGGAGACCCGGTGCCCGCCGATCAACACTTCGGCGATATCGACCGTCGCCGGGTCGTTGAGCAGGACGATGTCGGCGCGTTTGCCCGGCGCGATCAGACCGAGCCGATTGAGGCCGAAATGCTTGGCCGCCGAAAAGGACGCCAGTCGGTAGGCCACATGCAGCGGCAAACCGATCTCCTGGATCAACAGCCTGACCATGTAATTGATATGGCCTTCATTGAAGATCTCATAGGGATTGCGGTCGTCGGTGCAGAGGAAACACTGCGGCGAATTGAAC
>JACZQZ010000022.1 GCA_022545455.1 Pseudomonadota bacterium | reverse complement strand
GCGTCTTCGCCAGTCCCCTGGCCCGGCGCCTGGCCGGGGAAGCGGGCCTGGACCTGGCGGCGGTGCCGGGCACGGGTCCGCATGGGCGCATCGTCAAGAGCGACATCGAGGCGGCCGTTGCCGGCGGCGTCGCGGCACCCGCCGCCGCGCCGGTGGCAGCGCCGGCCGTCACCGCGGAACAGGCCACCACCGCGATCCCGAACACCACCATGCGCAAGGTGATCGCCGCCCGGCTTTCGCAGTCCAAGCGGGACATCCCGCATTTCTACCTGACCATCGACTGCCGGATGGACGCGTTGCTCGACGTGCGCCGGGAGTTGAACGCCAACGCCCCGGAAGGCGAGGGAAGCTATAAACTTTCGCTCAACGACTTCATCATCCGCGCCACCGCCCTGGCCCTGCGCCAGGTGCCGGCGGCCAACGCCACGTGGACCGACGACGCCATCCTCCGCTACGACAGGATCGATGTCTCCATCGCCGTGGCGACGCCCGGCGGCCTCATCACCCCGGTCATCCGCGACGCCGACAACAAGGGGCTCCTCGTTCTCTCCCGCGAGATGAACGACCTGGCGGCCCGCGCCCGCGAGGGCAAGCTGCTGCCCGAGGAATACCAGGGCGGCGGCTTCACCATTTCCAACCTGGGCATGTACGGCATCAAGGAATTCGCCGCCATCATCAACCCGCCCCAGTCGTGCATCCTCGCCGTCGGCGCCGGCACCCAGCGCCCGGTGGTCAAGGACGGGGCCCTGGCCGTCGCCACGGTCATGTCGTGCACCCTGGCGGTGGACCACCGCTCGGTGGACGGCGCCGTGGGCGCGGAGTTCCTCGCCGCCTTCAAACGGCTCGTCGAAGCGCCGCTGACCATGCTGCTGTGAGGCGCGCCCCCATGGCCGATACCACCTTCGACATCATCTTCCTCGGCGCCGGGCCGGGCGGCTACGTGACCGCCATCCGCGCCGCCCAGCTGGGCATGAAGACGGCGGTGGTGGAAGGCGAGCACCTGGGCGGCATCTGCCTCAACTGGGGCTGCATCCCGACCAAGGCGCTGCTGCGCACGGCCGAGATCTTCCACTCCATGCACCGGGCGGCGGAATTCGGACTGAGCGTCAAGGAGATCACCTTCGACGTGAAGAAAGTGGTCGAACGCTCCCGCGCCGTGGCCAAGCAGCTCAGTACCGGCGTCGGGTACCTCCTGAAGAAGAACAAGGTCACGGTCTTCGACGGCTATGGACGCCTCGACGGCGCCGGCAAGGTGCGCGTGGAAAAAGACGGGAAGGGGATCGCCGACCTGGCCGCCAAGCACATCGTTCTCGCCACCGGCGCCCGGGCGCGGTCGCTCCCCGGCCTGGAGCCGGACGGCAAGCTGGTGTGGACCTACAAGGAGGCGATGGTCCCCGAGGTCATGCCGAAGTCCATCCTGGTCGTCGGCTCCGGGGCCATCGGCATCGAGTTCGCCAGCTTCTTCCGCGACTTCGGCGCCGAGGTGACGGTGGTCGAGGTGCTGCCCCGGGTGCTGCCGGTGGAGGACGAGGAGATCTCGGACTTCGCCGGCAAGGCCTTCGAGAAACAGGGAATGAAAATCCTCACCTCGGCGACGGTGACGGGCCTGAAAAAGGCGAAGGGCGGCGTCACCGCTACCGTCGAGGTTGGCGGCAAGTCCACCCAGGTGCGCGCCGAGCGGGTGATCCTGGCCGTCGGCATCGTCGGAAACGTGGAGAACCTCGGCCTCGAGGGCACCAAGGTGAAGGTGGACAAGGCCCACATCGTCATCGACGAATGGGGCCGCACAGGCGAGCCCGGCGTCTATGCCATCGGCGACGTGACCGGGCCGCCCTGGCTGGCCCACAAGGCCAGCCACGAAGGAGTCATCTGCGTCGAGAAGATCGCCGGCGTCCCGGGCCTGCATCCCCTGGACAAGAGCCGCATTCCCGGCTGCACCTACTGCCGGCCCCAGGTGGCCAGCATCGGCCTGACCGAGAAACAGGCCGTTGCCCAGGGCCACGCGGTCAAGGTCGGCCGCTTTTCGTTCATCGGCAACGGCAAGGCGGTGGCCCTGGGCGAGCCCGAGGGGCTGGTCAAGACCGTGTTCGACGCCGCCACCGGGGAACTGCTCGGCGCCCACATGGTCGGCGCCGAGGTCACGGAACTGATCCAGGGCTTCGCCGTCGCCAAGACCCTGGAAACCACCGAGGCCGAACTCATGCACGCCATCTTCCCCCATCCGACCCTGTCGGAGATGATGCACGAATCGGTGCTTGACGCGTACGGACGGGCCATCCATTTCTAAGCCATGGCCACCGTGCACCCCCTGAAGGCGGAAACGCCGCAACCGCGCAAGCCGCCCTGGATCCGCGTCAAGGCGCCGACGTCCGCGGGGTACGGCGAAACCCTGAGGCTCATGCGCGCCCACGGCCTGCACACGGTGTGCGAGGAGGCGGCGTGTCCCAACATCGGCGAGTGCTGGTCGCGCGGCCACGTCACCGTGATGATCCTCGGCGATATCTGCACCCGCGCCTGCGCCTTCTGCAACGTCAAGACCGGCAGGCCCGGCGTCGTCGATGCCCTGGAGCCGGAGAACCTGGCGCTCAGCGTCGCCAGCATGGGGCTCAAGCACGTGGTCGTCACCTCGGTCGACCGGGACGACCTGGACGACGGCGGGGCGGCCCAGTTCGTGCGCTGCATCGAACGCATCCGCGAGGCCGCGCCGGGGACCACCATCGAGGTGCTGACGCCCGACTTCCGCAACAAGGAAGGGGCCCTGGAGGCGGTGATCGCGGCCCGTCCCGACGTCTTCAACCACAACCTGGAAACGGTGCCCCGGCTCTATCGGACCATCCGCCCGGGGGCGCGGTACTTCCATTCGCTGCGCCTGCTGGACCAGGCGAAGAAGCTCGATCCGACCATCTTCACGAAATCGGGAATCATGGTCGGACTGGGCGAGGAGCGCCGCGAAGTCCTGCAGGTGATGGACGATCAGCGCTCGGCCGATGTCGATTTCCTGACCATCGGCCAGTACCTTCGGCCGACGCCCCGCCACGCGCCCGTGGACCGCTACGTCACGCCGGAAGAGTTCGAAGACTACCGGCGCCTGGCGCTGGCCAGGGGATTCCTGATGGTGGCGTCGTCGCCGCTGACGCGGTCGTCCTATCACGCCGACAGGGACTTCGAGACCCTGCGCGCGGCGCGCCAGGCAAAAGCCCGGGCCGGCTGACCGGCGCCATGCCCACCCACGCGGAAAAACGCGTCGTTCCGTTCACGCCGGAACAGATGTTCGACCTGGTCGCCGACGTGGAACGCTACCCGGAATTCCTGCCCTGGTGCGTGGCGGCCCGCGTCCGCAAGCGCGAGGGCAACACCCTCATGGCCGACCTGGTGATCGGCTTCAAGATGTTCCGCGAAGGCTTCACGACAAGGGACGTGTTCGACCGTCCCCGGCGCATCGACGTCTCCTATTCCGAGGGGCCGTTCAAGTACCTGAACAATCACTGGGTCTTCGAGCCCCACGGCGACGGTGCGTGCCTGATCGACTTCTACGTGGATTTCGAGTTCCGCTCGCGGCTCCTGCAGCGGATGATCGGCGTCCTGTTCAACGAGGCGGTCAAGATCATGGTGTCCGCCTTCGAGAAACGGGCCCGCGCGCTCTACGGCGCCCCCGCGGCCGCACCGGCGGAGGCCGCCGCGGACGCCCCGGGGGCGCGCTAAGACGTATCCCTCATTGGAAGATCTCGGACTTCCAGCCCGCATCCCAATTTTTGTTGGAGGCTGAGACCCGCCGCCCGAACTCCGTCGGCCGGAGGTCAGCGCCCGGGAAGCAATGCGGACAACGCCGTTTCGCACGGCGAAGAGCGGATGAAATCTTCGATCGTGATCGATTTGTCATTCGCCGCGAGATCCAGACGGGCCAGTTCCCGCGGCAGCGATCGGCGTAGCTCCAGCAAGCGGTTGAATTGAACATCGCATGCCGGGATCGGTGGCGGATAGCTCCGCAACTCCTCGGCCACGGTTTCCTTCAAGGCTTCGAGGCGAAGCCGCAGCGAACGCCATTCCGACTCGGTGTTCATGGGTGGATCTTATACCAAGGAGCGCCGACGGAGAGTCCTGCCAATTTGGGGGTTGAATGGCCGGTGCTTTCACTCAACGCCGTGAATAATCCGTTTATCGATTGAATTTCAACAGTTTTTTCACTTTCTGCCCATGGCCGCCCGAAGGGTCGTTTGCCGCGCTCTTAGCGGCCGGGCGCCGTGGCCTGCCTGAGCAAAAGCACCAATGCCGCTTCCACCGCCTGCAGGCGCACCGCCGCGCGATCGCCGTTGCACAACATCGCTTTTCGAGTCCTGATCCCAGCTTGCCGCGTAATAGCGCCCTTTCCCCTTCAGAAAGGGGCCAGGATCTCCGTATACCAGCCCCCTCCCGGCCAGGTTCCGACAACGGTCATGGCGGGTGAGATAGCGAGGAACGAGAGGGTCTCGAACGGATGGCGGTAGCGGTCGCGGGCCTTGTGTCCGGCCTCGCGGTGGTCGCCCGAAATGACCGCCCGAAGCCGGTCCGCCCCATCCCCCTCGAGGCCGTCCGCGAAAGCCGGCGCCATGACCGCGAAGAAGAGCGTCGCGGCCGTCCGCGCGGCCCGCACAGCGGCACCTCCGGAAATGGCGGAGCGATTCCTCATGGAGGTAATTATCGACCGTGAGGGAGGCTTGTTTCCAGATAAATCCGACGTGGTGGCGGGGCAGGTCTCCAAGCTCAACCACGCCAACCTTTATGAGGGACACGCCCTGGGTCGTGTCCCTCATAAACGAGGGTTGGGTCAGGGGCGGGACGCCGATGTCGCCTTTAGAGCCGACACCGGTCGCAAATCCGCGCATTCGGGCACTTCCGCGTGTCGCCGAGAAGAGCCATTTATGGTAAGGGTCGTTCGACGGCTTGGCGTATCCAGCCGTTCACGACGCATCCGAGGTCAGTACTCACAAGAGGAGGTGGGGATGAGATTTGGAAATATAGGTCTGTTGGCGGCTCTCGTTGCTCTTGGTTTTACGGGCCTAACGTCAGCGGAGCCCACTATGCTGAGCGAAGATCAGATCAAAAATACGATCTCTGGTAACACGCTTTCGGAAGGCTCCAAATGGGCAGAGTACTACTGGCCCAACGGCGCCATCGCGCGCAAGTCGTACCGGGGCGAGTGGTCGGCGAAAGGCAGCACAGTATGCTTCGACTACGCGGGCACGAAGTACGATGGCTGCTACCAGATGGCCGTCGAGGGTGATCAGGTCCGCTTATATTCCAAGGACGGTGAGCTGCAACGGGATCTCAGCCTGATAAAGGGAAACCCGAAAAACCTAACGCCGGCCCACGCAGGCGGGTTGATCGACAAAACCTTTTTCGGCGGAGTCGCCATCAAGGGCTACGACCCGGTCGCCTATTTTACTGAAGGGCGACCGGTGAAGGGATCGGCCGAGTTTGCCAAAGAATGGTTGGGTGCGACGTGGCACTTTGCCAACGCCAAGCACAGAGACGCTTTTGCCGCGAACCCGGAAAAGTACATGCCCCAGTTTGGCGGGTACTGCTCCAAGGCGATGTCCGATGGCTTTGTGAAAAGTCTCGACCCGGACGCTTGGCGCATTATTGACGGCAAGCTCTACGTGTACGCTTCGAAGAGAGGGCGGGACAATTTTGCGAAAGACATCCCCGGCAGAATCGCCAAGGCCAAAGCCAACTGGGTAAAGATCAAAGCCGGCCTGTCCCAGTAGCCAGCCGCCTGATGTAATCGGCGATGTAAGGGGCCACATCGTCCCGCGCCTTATGGTGCGGAAGAGCGCCGCAACCGTACAGCGGTTACGTCTCCGCCAGCCTGGAGAGAGCGGTCCCCTGGCTCCGACGCGCCGCGTGTCCCCGTACTCGTGCGTCGGCCCTCCGATGACCAGGAGGGCCGCGATGACGGCGGGTCGTTGATCCGACTGAGTAATTCTCGCTGATAAGCTGTCGCCCGGGCGGCGGCGTCACTTCGCCACGGAAAAATAAGCAATGCGAAACACGCTCACAATGATATACTCGTTTCTTTCTTCGGGCGTTCCGTTCGGATTCCGATACAGATGGCTACAGTATTTGCGCCCCATAAGGAACGCTGCGTATTTCTGGCAAATCATGCCTCTCTCGACCGAAGCAAAGCCGCTTAAATAGTGTGATGGATCACGGTAGGAGACCGTCCCATCTTCGCTGATTTGCTTCACAAATGGCACACCGTCCCCGCCGTATCCCTTCCACGTCCGACCAAAGGCCACTGCCTTAATCGCGTCTGTGTCGAGACGGTCTTCCGCTCGTCCCTCATAGCCGAAGGGCCATTTCGGCATGCCCGCCTTGCGCAGCGCCTCGATGCGATGGTCAAGGTCCTCCGGGCGCTTATGGTACGCATAGAAAAGCCGCAAATAAGCCAAGTTCACCCAGGGCCGTTTCTTGAGCATTTCGTTGACCTCGGCCCTTGCTTCATCCAGCCGCCCCAGTTGGGCGTAAGCCATTGCAAGTTGTTCATGAACAGCAGCGTTCGTCGGCATGGCCTCCCGAGCCTTCTCCAGCTGTTCCGTCGCCCTCTCATATTGGCGGTCCATGAACAAGATGAAACCGGACAGAAGGTTGACACCCGGGGGCGGTCTCGGATTCAGTCGAAGTGCTGTCTCCATCGCCGCCACCGCCTCGGTCGGCCTACCGGAATGGGTGAGCACGAGGGCAAGGTTTATATAGGCCTCGGCGTTGTTGGGATCGAGGGACACGGCCTTCTTCACGGACGTGATAGCTTCGTCGTACCGACTGTCCACCATTTGCAGCATACCGAGCACGGAATACGCCCCCGGATTGTTGGCGTCCAGCGCGAGCGCCTGAGCCGCCGCCTCGTAAGCCCTTTTACGCGCCACGGGGCCGGGCAACACCGAATCCACGTCGAGGCGCCAGACATCGACCGCTACCCGAGCGTAGCCTGCGTAAGCATCGGCAAACTTCGGGTCGAGGGCCACCGCCTTTTCGTATAGCGACAGAGCATCCGCGAGCCCCTCGCCGTCGTAGCCATAGGTGCCTTGTTTGGCGCGTAGGTAATAATCGTACGCCTCAAGATTATCGGTTGGCTTGCGCCGGAGTTGCGCCTGCTCACTGTCCGTCAGGTTCAGCGCCAATGCGGCAACGATCTTCTCGGTCACCTTGTCCTGCAACGGGAAGATGTTGGCCAAGCTTCCGTCGTAGCGATCCGCCCATAAATGTCCGCCGGTCGTGGCGTCGATAAGCTGGGCGTTGATCCGCACCTGATCGCCGGCTAGACGCACGGAGCCTTCCAACACGTAGCGGACGCCCAGTTCCTCGGCGACCTCCCGCACCTTCACGGACCTGCCTTTGTACGTGAAGGTCGAGCTCCTAGCGATCACGAAGAGGCCGGAAATCTTGGACAAATCCGTGATCAGGTCCTCCGTCATGCCGTCGGCAAAGTACTCCTGCTCAGGATCGCCGCTCATATTCACGAAGGGCAGGACGGCGATGGACGGCTTATCGGGCAGCGGCAAAGCCATGCGCTCGACCGACGCCGGTTCCACATCCATGGGCACGAATTGCCACCAAGTGGCAAACCCGGCGATCGCGACCAACCCCAACCCAGCAGCCACGGCCGCACGCTGTCGTCTCTGCCAACCCTTGTTCTTGGCATCGGCGGCCAGGTTTTTTATCGCCCCGTCCAAAGCAACACGGTAAGCGCGCACCGGCTCCGCGATGTTCTTGACCTCCTGCGCGCCCATGTCCTGGAAGCCGACGTCGAGCTTGCCTTTGACTTGGTCGAAGACGGAGGCGGAAACGCATACTCCACCTACGTCCGCGAGGCTTTCGAGCCGAGCCGCGACATTGACCCCGTCGCCATAGATGTCGTCGCGATCGACGATCACCTCGCCCAAATTGACGCCAATACGGAACTGAAGCCGCTTGTCGTCGGGCAATTCCGCATTGTTCTCGGCGAGTTGGCGCTGAATCCGAACCGCACAATCGACCGCAGCGACGACGCTGCCGAAGTCGGCGAGCACAGCGTCACCGGCGTAATGCACCACGCGCCCACCCGACCCTTCGACCCGCTGGGAGATAAGGTCGAGCCCCGCCGAAAGCTGCTTATGCGTGCTCACCTCGTCCTCGCCGGTGAGGCGGCTGTACCCCGCCACATCGGCATAGAGAATCGCCGTCAGTTTGCGTGTGACGTTTTCTTCTGCCATGCCCCCACCAACACCAATAAAGGTGCTGATAGAGCTTAGCGCCTTTCTGCGGGATGATCTAATACGGCCGTGGGACCGGCAGGGTCGCTTGTACGTCGATCACTCGGTATCGGTACAATCTTGCGCGGCAAGCGTACTCTTGCACGGCATCCGAAAGAAGTTGAGCAGATTGACGGTTTTGTCTGCTCAGGGTCAAATCCGGTAGTTCGCCGAGTTCGTTACGGTTGACCAGTGTGGACCTGTGAGCGGACATCGCCTCTCGCAACACCAGTCAATGAGTCCATGACCTTGCCGCGGGACCCCACGGCAAAAGCCGCGCTCTTAGCGGCCGGGCGCCGTGGCCTGCCTGAGCAGCAGCACCAATGCCGCTTCCACCGCCTGCAGACGCACCGCCGCGCGGTCGCCGGAGAAGACGTGCCGTTCGTCCACGGTGTCGCATCCCCGGCGCGCCGCCGCGATGTGCACCAGCCCCACCGGCTTGGCCGGCGTGGCGCCGCCCGGGCCGGCGATGCCGGTGACGGCGACGGCAAGATCGGTGGACGAGCGCGCCAGCGCCCCTTCGGCCATGGCCCGCACGACCTCGGCGCTGACCGCGCCGTGGGCGGCAAGCACGGAGTCCGTCACGCCGAGCATCTCGCCCTTGGCCGCGTCGGAGTAGGTGACGAAGCCGCGCTCCACCACATCGGACGACCCGGGCACCGCGGTCAGGCTGCCGGCGACCAGCCCGCCGGTACAGGATTCGGCGACGGCCAGGCGCAGGCCGCCGGCGCGGCAGGCGGCGAGGATGTCGTCGGCCAGGCGCAACACCCGGTCCGGAAACATGGTCATGCCTCCAGCCATCGGGCGACGGCGTAGAGGACGGCGGCGCCGTAAGCGGCCGCCGCCACGTCGTCCAACATCACCCCCAGGCCGCCCTTGACTCTACGGTCCACCCACGAGACCGGCCACGGCTTGACGATATCGGCGGCGCGGAAAAGAACGAACCCGGCGGCGTACAGGAAAACGTCCGGGTGGACGACGACCAGCACCAGCCACTGTCCAACCACCTCGTCGACGACGATGGCCGACGGGTCGCCGCTGCCGCCGCGCCCGACGATGACCGTGGAACTCCATACCCCGACCACGAACACAATGACGATGGCGGCGGCAAGGCCGGGGCGCCCCAACGCCTGATGGATCGCCCAGGCGAAGGGCAGGGCGGCCAGCGACCCCCATGTCCCGGGCGCCTTGGGCAGAAATCCCACCCCGAACCACGTTGCCGCCAGGCCGGCCGGGCTGCGCAAACTCAGCCCGGTGGGCAGTCCCCGATTAGCCCTCACGTGGCAAGTCCTTTCCGTGCCCTCGGCCCCCGTCAGCGTGACCATACCTCCCGAGGCCGCCAAAGTGTACGGCCAAACCGTCCGCGGCCCCGCGCACCCGGCACCGGCGGGGCCACCGTCGCCCCGGTGCAAGCCGCCGGGATGCGCCCAATCGGGGCTTGCAAGGCCCCCCGCCACTCGATACGGTTTCCGCGGGAAATCGGATGCACGACGGAGACGCCGCCCGGCACCCTTTCGGCGGCCCGATGCCGGAAACAGTGGTGTCCATGAAGAAGCGGCGTTCTCCGTAAAAGCGTCAAAACAGCGGCGCATCCGAACAGGGGGGGGCACAATGAGAGAGCAGCATCCGCGCGATGGCTGGTGGGGCCGGATCGCACGTTGGGTACGACGTCTTTTTCCCCAACGACATATTTTCTTTCATACCAAAGGCCGCATTTCCTATATCCCCGTCTCCCGCCGGGCGCAGATCACGCTGGTGACCGCGCTCGTACTGGTGGGGGCCTGGTCGGCCTTCACCTCTGTCAGCCTCGTGGTCCACGAAAAGGTCCTCGCCAACCGGGACATTGACATCGTCAATGCCCGCCTCGCCTACCAGAGCCTTCTCGGCGAGGTCGTCGAGTATCAGAGGAAGTTCACCTCCATCACCCTGGATCTGGAGGAAAACCACGCCCTGATGCTGCATCTGGTGGAGCGAAACACGGTCCTCCGGCAAAACCTGAAGTCGGTGGCGCACCGCCTCACGACGACCGACGAGGAACGGAAGGAAGTGATCGCCGTGCGCGAGCACCTGAAAGGGCAGTTGCGCGAGATCGAAGACAGGATGAGCGCCCTGGCAAACCGCAACTTCGCCCTCAAGGGCAACCTGGGCACGGTCGAGGTCGATTTGCAGACCGCGCTGGTGGAGCGCAACCGGGCCCTGTTCGAAGGCAACCGGATGCGCCGCCACATCAACGATCTGGAAACCCGGCTCGGCGAACTCCAGGAAGCGGAACTGGAATCGGTGCAACGCCTGACCGACCGCGCCGTCGCCTACATCGAGTCCATGGAGAAGGTGGTCCGGTTGACGGGGCTGACCGCGGACCGGCTTCTCGAGGCGGACACCGGCTTGCCCAGGGGGCAAGGGGGGCCCTTCATCGAGGTCGAGCCCGACGCCCTTCCCGCCGACCGCCTGAAAGCCAACCTCAGCACCCTGAACGCCCGCCTTCAGTATTCCCAGGCCCTCGAATCGGTAATGCGCAAACTGCCCCTGAGTGCGCCACTCGATTCCTTTTCCATCACCAGCCGCTTCGGCAAGCGGCGCGACCCCATCAACAGGAAATGGGGCGCCCATTTCGGAGTCGATATGGGCAACGTCTTCAAATCGCCGCTCTACGTCACGGCGCCGGGTGTGGTCACCTACGCGGGCTGGAGCGGCAAATACGGAAAGCTGATCGAAGTCGATCACGGGGCCGGGATCAAGACCCGCTACGGGCATCTCTACAAAATTCTTGTTAAAAAAGGACGGCACCTTAAATTCCATGATAAGATCGGTTTGCTTGGCAGCACCGGTCGTAGTACGGGTGCACATGTCCATTACGAGATTACGTTCAAGGGCAAGCCCAAGAACCCCATGAAGTTCATCAAGGCAGGACGCCATGTTTTCCAAGAGTAAAAAAGAGCCCGGCAATAAGCCTGCAGCTCAGGTTTCCCGAAAGCCGGCGGCGCCCTCGATTATCGGGCCCGATCTGCGTATCGTCGGCGACCTGAAGAGCGAAGGCGAGGTCCAGGTCGATGGTTTCATCGACGGCGACATCCGCACCAAGG
Organism: Pseudomonadota bacterium; assembly: GCA_022545455.1. GTDB lineage: Bacteria > Pseudomonadota > Alphaproteobacteria > Rhodospirillales > 2-02-FULL-58-16 > JACZQZ01. The sequence goes on along the minus strand of JACZQZ010000022.1, from coordinate 16,536 downwards.
TTCTGCTCATCGGCGAGAGCGCCACGGTTAAGGGAGAGATCGTCAGCGACACGGTTCGCGTCTATGGCAAGGTCAACGGCCAGATCAAGGCCCGCGCCGTCACCCTGGCCAAGAGCGCCCACGTGGTCGGCAACATCCTGCACGAAAACCTGTCCATAGAGGAAGGCGCGTTCCTGGAGGGCCACTGCAAACGCATGCGCGAGGGCGAGTTCCAGGGCGAGGGCAAGATCAACCTGGTGAGCACCGCCTCGGACGCTTCGCCAAAGGACGATTCCAAGCCCACCGCGCCATCCAAAGGCGACGACGCCAAGAAGTTGGTGACCGGACTCTGATCTCCACCCGCCCCCGCCACGGGGGCCGTGTTTGTATTACTCCACTCCGGCCAGGGCGGCGCGGAAGACGTCCGCATCCACGTTGCCGCCGGAACAAACCACCGCAACCGTCTTTCCGCGGCAATCGAACGTGCCGCTCAGGCACGCCGCCAGCGCCACCGCGCCGCCGGGCTCCGCGACCAGCTTGAAATGGGTGAACGCCGCCGCCATGGCCCGGGCCACCACGTCGTCGCCGACCGCCAGGCCGCCGGCGAGAAGACGGATATTGATGGCAAACGTCAACTCGCCGGGGGTCGGCGGCTGAAGGGCGTCGCAGAACGACCGGGCGCCGGCGGCGACGCGAAGCCGCTTGCCGGCGGCCAGAGACCGCGCCGTGTCGTCGAACGCCGCGGGCTCGACGGCATAGATGGCGGTGTCGGGGCTCTCCTCGGCCAGGGCCAGGGCGCAACCGGCGATCAGTCCGCCGCCCCCGCAGGGCACCAGAACGGCGTCCAGGGGGGCGTCCATTTCCCTCGCCTGGGCCGCCAATTCCAGGCCGACCGTCCCCTGTCCGGCAATGACGTAGGGATCGTCATAGGGCCGCACCAACGTGGCGCCCCGTTCCGCGGCCAGCCCTTCGGCCAGTTCCTCGCGGCTTTCCCGTGCACGGTCGTAGAACACGATCTCGGCGCCATAGGCGCGGGTGCCGGCGATCTTGGCGGCGGGGGCGTCCTCGGGCATGACGATCAGGGCCGGGATGCCGAACAGGGCCGCCGCCGCCGCCACGCCCTGCGAATGATTGCCCGATGAATACGCGACCACGCCCCGGGGCCGCGCCGTCTCGTCGATCCTGGAGATGCGGTTGTAGGCGCCCCGGAACTTGAACGCGCCCGTGCGCTGAAGCATCTCCGCCTTGACCAACAGGCGGCCGCCCAATTGTTCGTTGAGACGCGCCGATTCGACCAGCGGCGTCCTCACCGCGTGGCCGCGCAGGCGCCGGGCGGCGTCTTTCACATCGGCGAAGGTGGGACGATCAGGCGCGGGCGAGCAGGGCATGGATGGCCTCCAGGGTGTCCGCTTGCGCCAGGTCGGGCACGTGGCCCACGCCGGGCACGCTGATCTGCGCCAGGCCGGGCAGCTCCTCGGCCATGCGGGCGAACGTCGCCGCGCCGAGGATGTCCGACTTCGCCCCGCGCACGGCCAGGACCGGCACTCCTCTCAGCGCCCTGAACATGGGCCAGAGGTCGGTGCCGCCGCCGCCCCGGAGCACGGCCTTGATCGACGCCGGATCCCAATCGAAGGTCAATCGCCCGTCGTTCCCCTCACGGTAAGTGTTGCGGGCGAAGGTCAGCCAGCCCTCTTCGCCGTGCACGGGAAGGTCCGGCAACGTCTCGCGCAGGTGGCGCGCCGCCGCCGCCCAGTCGGGCTGGGGGCGGTCGTCGCGGAGGTAGGCGATGAGGCGCGCCATCCCGCGGGGTTCGATATCGGGGCCGATATCGTTGAGCACCGCGCCGGCCACGGCGCACGGCATGGCCACCGCCATGGCCGCCGCCAGGATGCCGCCAAGCGACGTGCCTATCACCACGACCGCGTGCACATTGGCCGCCGCCAGCAGGTGGCGCAGGTCGTCAACATAGGTGGCGGGGACGTAACGCCGCCAATCGCGGTCGTATTGGGAGCGGCCCCGTCCCCGGTAATCGGGACACAGCACTTGCCGCCCGGCCGAAAGACGGAGCGCCAGTTCGTGGAAGTCCTTGCAGTTGCGGGTCAGCCCCGCCAGGCACAGCACCGGCGTGGCGGACGAAAGACGGTCGCCGTACTCCCGGTAATAGAGCCTGAGCCCGTCCTGGGACGAGTACGTGCGTTCGCGGTAGGCGCCTCCGCCGTCGCCGCCCGCGGTCCGGGTCACAATCCGAGGAGGGCGGGGAGTTCCGCCAGGGTGGAGATTTCGTGCTCGTGGGCGCCCGGGAGGCGTTCGCGTTGCTGTCCGAAGCGGTTGACCCATACGACGCGGAAGCCGAAGTTGGCGGCGCCGGACACGTCCCAGGCGTTCGACGACATGAAGCAGATGCGCCCCGCCGGCAGGCCCAGCCCGTCCACCGCCAACTGATAGACGCGGGGATGGGGTTTGTAGACGCCGATCGAATCCACCGACAACACGTCGTCGAGCAGATCGTCGATGCCGGCGTTTTTGACCGCCGCCTCCAGCATGGACGGCGCGCCGTTGGACAGGATCGCTGTCTTGAAGTCGGCAGCTTTGAGGCCGCGCAGCACGTCCTTGACCTCCCCATAGGCGTCCAGGCGCATATACAGGTCCATGAGCCGTGGGCGCACATCGTCGCCGATGCCGAGGGTGGCCATGGCGTAGTCCAGGCCGTCTCCGGTGACCTGCCGGAAGTCCACGTATTCGTCCATGAGGCTGCGCAGCCACGTGTACTCCAGTTGCTTGGTGCGCCACAGGGCGGCGAGCGGGCCGGCCTTGTCACCAAGGTCGTCGCGGCAGCGCGCCGCCGCCGCCGCCACGTCGAACAGGGTGCCGTAGGCGTCGAAGACGCAGGCGCCGATGTCGTCCAGTGCCGGAGTCGTGTCCATGGGGGCCTCCAGGTCGAGCCGTTCGCGTCGGGGATTTATGGTCCGGCATACGGCCGGGGTCAACCCGGGCAAGCCGGCTCGCGTGGGAAGGGCTAAGGTGTGTGCTCATAAAGAGCGTTGGGGTTGGATCCAGGGCTTAGATCGCCGATGTCCGGTAATGACCCAGACTGTGTGAAAACTATTTTCGAGGCCCGAGCGCGCAACATTGATTCGCGTAACTGCCGTCACCGGCAATAATGATTCAGGCGTCCGCTATTGCCGAATCCATTGTTGCGCCGACGCTCTTCCGACCCGAGTTTTTACACAGCCTGGACCCATAGCGGACACGCCAATCTAAACCCACTAAGCGACCCCTCTAACGGGAAAAACGCGGCGCGCATAGCGCCGGGCGTTGTCGCTTCGATACCCTTCGAGCCCTACTTGGAAAGGGTATAGGCCTTTCCAACGACCGGCGAGAGCACGTTGACGTTAAGCCCCAGTTTCTTGATTTCCGCCTCGAACTCGGCAGGCGTCCCCATCCACGGGGGGCGCCCCTTGACGCGGTGGTGCTGTGGAACGACCGTCTTGAGATTGGGATTGTCGGTCATCAGCAGTTTGGTGGCGAAGGCGGCGTCGTCCGGATGCATCATGAACCGTCCGGCGATCGGCACCAAGGCGACGTGCGGCTTAAAGCGCATGCCGAATAGCTGAAACTCCATGGAAAGCCCCGTGCTGCCGGCCATCAGAACCGTGAGGCCGTTCTCGAAGGTAATCACCGAACCGGACGCCGGCCCTCCGTAGTAACGCGCCGGATAGTCTTTATTCCCGGGCTTGATGCCGGCGCCATGGGCAGCTTGAATAAGCTGCACCGTAACGTTTCCCACTTTATAGCGGCCGCTGATGTCGCCCCGGTAAATCTGCTTCTTGGTGCCGCCGTACTTCTCGATCTGGCTCTGCATCCAGCTTCCAAGCTCAGCCACGGTGAAAATGGTGGCGCCGGTGCGCGCCGCGATCTCGACTGCGTTGCCCTGGTCGTCGCCATGCCCCGACGTAGCAAGAATAAGGTCTACGTCGCCCTTCTTGTAAGAATCGAGGGTCATCGGGGCATCCTTGTTACCCTTGACCCACGGATTTATGAGGATGACCTTGCCTTCATCGGAAACGAACTTGAAATGCTGGTTACCGTAGAATGTCATCTCGACCGCCGAAGCCGGCGCAGCGATCACCAGCGCTAGTAAACCAACGGTGAGTAACGAAAGCCGCCCTGACACGTGTTTAAACATTTTTAATACCCCCCGGTTGTATTGTGACTGGCCGGTATATTAACCAGGATACCGGCGCGGTGCATCATCCAATCGCGGGCGGCGCACCAGATGCAATTCCTTCTCGTCGTGTCGTCACTTGAACGTCTGCTCCTGGCTAATTGCAGACTTCAGCGACGCGTACTTTGGACGATGTCGCCAAGGCGTTTATGAGTACGCGCCGTTACCTCCGAAGGTCGCTTTCCAGCATCAGCACCACCTCCTTATCGGCGAGGCGCCGGCGGTACACCTGGAGGTTCTCGAGGACCCGCTGGATGTAATTGCGGGTCTCGTCGAAGGGAATCATCTCGATCCAGTCGATGACATCGACCGCCCCGTCGCGGGGGTCCCCGTTGTTGCGTATCCATCTGTTGGCCTGCGACGGGCCCGCGTTGTATGCGGCCAGGGCGAGCACATAGGACCCGTCGTACTTTTGCACCAGGCCGGCGATGTACGCCTGGCCGAGCCTCAGGTTGTACCGGGAATCCGAGGTCAGGCGGCTGCGCGAATAGCGCACCTTGAGTCGCCGCGCCACCGTGTAGGCGGTGTGGGGCAGCAGCTGCATGAGCCCGCGGGCGCCCGAGCCGCTGGTGGCCCTGGGGTCGAAGGCGCTCTCCTGGCGGACCATGGCCAGCACCAGGGGCGCCTCGATGGCGGATTTTCCGGAACCGCCGGCGAGCGCCGGGGCCTTCAACAGGGGATACGCGGCCTGGACCAGGGTGCGGCCGGCGCGGCCGGCCTTCTTGGCCACGGCGATGGCCAGGTCGGGCCGGCCGTGGGCCCGCGCCAGCACCGCCGTCATCGCCCGCCAGCCGGGCGCGTCCTTGGCGTTGCCCAGGCCCAGCACAAAGGGCCTGAGCTCGTCCCTCCTGTCCAGTTGGCTCAGAATCCGCACCACCCGCGCCAGCTCGTGCCCCTCGAAGGCGTCCACTTCGGACGCATCGGGCTCGGGCTCGGGCGGCAGTTCAAGGCCGCGTCCGGGGCGCAGGCGCGCCGCCGCCAGTTGGCCGTAATAGGCGGTCGGGTGGCGGGCGGCGCTGCGGTACCAGGAATCCGCCAGTTCGGGTTCGCTCATGGCCTGGGCGGCGCGGCCCGCCCAATAGGCTCCGCGGGCGCGGCTCACGGGGTATCTCACGGCCTCGAACATGGCCGCGAAGTGGTCCAGGGCGGCCTTGCCTTCCTCGAGAAAGCGCAAGGCGATCCAGCCGGCCAGCCACTCGGCCTCGGCGAAATCCGCGCCCTGGCTGAGACGGTGTTCCCGGGCGATCACGTAGGCGTCCGAAATATAGCCTTTTTGCAGGGCGCGGCGGACCAGGATGGCGCGCTCGGTCCACCATTTCTCCGGATGCACCACGTCGCGGGGCAGGTCGATAAGCAGCTCGCGGGCGGAATCGTCGCGGCCCTTGCGCCGGCGCCACCGCAGGCGCTCGTAAACGAGGCCCGGATGATCCTTCAAGTCGGCGGGGACCCGGGCGATGGCTTGATCCACGTTGCCCAGCCTTTTTCTAAGCAGAAGCCGGGCCTCGGCCAGGGCCCGCTGGCGGGGGTTGACCTTGCGCAGCATGCGGCGCACCGGCCAATAGCGGCCCTCCCACAACAGCCGGTCCAGCCGCCGCACGTGGTCCTCGCTGGTCAGCAGGGCGCGGTACTGCTTGTAGAAGCCCCGTTCCTGGCGCTTGCCGAAATTTCCGTCGATCCATGACTTGCGCAGGACGGCCCGGGCTTTTTCCTTTTCGCCGGCGGCGAGGAGGGCGGCGCCGTAACGCACCTGGCCGTCGACGATCACCGGCTCGTGGGTGTGGAACCACGCAAGGACTTCGTCGGTGGGGGTCTTGGCGTCCATGGCCTCCTCGGCCCGGCGCCGCAGGAGCTTTTGGTAGGGCCAGTCCGGATTGTCGCCAATGAAGTCCGCGATGTCCCGGAACGAGGCGTTGGTGTTCGGGCGGGTGAAGTCCAGCCAGCGGACGATCTTGACCACCAGGGGATCGGTGATCCGGGCGGTGAGACGCCGGGCGCGCTTCCAGTTGTCCCTGTCGATGGCCTTGAAGGCGGCCTTCGCCGCCCGCGCCTCGGCGGGCGTCAGCACGTCCGTCCGCGCCTGTGCCGGCCCGGGAAGGATCACCACCAGGCCGACGAGGACGGCGACCTGCATGCGTTTCAACAAACGTCCTGTCTCCCGTCCAGTGTCCTGTCCCAGAGATTCGTGCACTATACGATCGTTTTTCCCGTTTCCCCGGCAGGAGGGGACGCGCCGGCGATGCGGGGCCATCGTCAAGCGTTCCCGACGCCCCGAGGAGGCGGGAAAAGCGACCCGAAGGGCGGTCTTGCGAGGCCCCCGGACGTCGTCGCGCGCCGCTTGTGATGCTCCAGCATCACGGCGCGCCGCGCTCCTAGCCGGAAACCTCGCAAGACCGTCGTATAGCGTACGAATCTCTGGGGCAGGACACTAAGATTCCAGCCGGCCAACCGGCCGGACAGACACGCGGGAACCTTTCCAAATGGCACCGCCCACCATAGGACTTGCTCTCGGCAGCGGCATGGCCCGCGGATGGGCCCATATCGGCGTCCTCAGGGTGCTCGAGGACGCCGGCATCAAGCCCGATGTCATCGCCGGCACGTCCATGGGCGCGGTGGTCGGCGGCGCCTATCTCGCCGGCCGCCTGGACCAGGTGGAGAAATGGGCCCGGGAGTTGACCGCCTTCGGCGTCCTCCGCCATATGGACGTCAATTTGTCGGGCGGCGGCCTGGTCGGCGGCGCGCGCCTGCACAGCCTGTTGCGCCGCACCCTGAAAGGGGCGCGTTTCGAGGGCCTGCCGGCATCCTTCGCCTGCGTCGCCACGGATCTGCTGTCCGGCCACGAGGTATGGCTGCGCAAGGGCGGCCTGGCGCGCGCCATGCGGGCCTCGTTTTCCATGCCCGGCATCTTCAAGCCGGTCAGGATCGGCGGCCAGTGGCTGGTCGACGGCGCCCTGGTCAACCCGGTGCCGGTTTCCGTCTGCCATGCGCTGGGTGCGCAGATCGTCATCGCCGTCAACGTCAACGGCGACCTTCTCGGCAAGAAATACAGCCGGGCGCCGGAGACGGCGACGGATCAGCTGGCCCAGGCCCTGGAGAACTCCGCGCCCAAGGACAGCTCGCGCATCCAATCCATGCTGCAACAGGTTTTCGGCGCCACAGACAACAAACCCAGCACCTTCAGCGTCATGTCGGCGTCCCTCGACATCATCCTCGACCGCATCACCCGCAGCCGGCTGGCGGGCGACCCTCCCGACATCAGCATCGTGCCCCGTCTCGGACACATCGCGCTGATGGATTTCCAGCGCGGCGCCGAGATCATCGACGAAGGGCGGGCGGCGGCCGAGAGCGTGATAAGCGAATTGGGCGACATCGTGGGCACCTTCACCGGCGCCGCCCCGCCGGCGGAAGGGTGAGCGGGGCGGACCGGTACGCCGTCCCCGTCTTCGCGCCGCACGCGGGTAGGCTCAGAACCACGCCTCGTCGAAGTCCATGGTCGATCCCTTGCCGGCCATGATGGTGGCGAAGAGGGCGCCGGTCTGGGGCAGCAGGCGGTGCATGAAAAAGCGTGCCGTCCCCAGCTTGGCCTCGTGGAAGCCGCCGTCGCCGCCGCCGTGGCCGAGGGCCAGCCTGGCCATGCGCGTCCACATGTAGGCGAGGGCGACCAGGCCGAACAGGCGCAAATAATCGGTGGCCGCGGCGCCCGCCTCCTCGGGATCGGCGAGTCCCTTCTGCGCGATCCAGGCGGTCGCCCGCTGGAGGCGGCCGAAGGCCTTGGCCAGGGGCAGGACGAATTCCTCCAGCGCGCCGTCCGCCTGGTGCTCCTCGATGAAGGCGGCGACGGGATGGAAGAAGCTGCGCAGATAGCGCCCGGTGTGCGCCGGCATTTTGCGCCCCACCAGATCGAGCGCCTGGATGCCGTTGGTGCCTTCGTAAATCTGGGTGATGCGGGCGTCGCGCACGTACTGCTCGATCCCGTGTTCGCGGATGTAGCCGTGGCCGCCGAAAACCTGCACCGCCAGGTTGCCCGCCTCGAAGCCGATGTCGGTGAACAGGGCCTTGACCACGGGGGTGAGGAGCTCGACCAGGTCCTGTGATTGCCGGCGCCTGTCGGCGTCGGCGTGCCGGGCCGCGACGTCCATGTGCAGGGACACCCAGGCGCCCAGGGCCCGCGCCCCTTCCACGTACGCCCGCATGGTGAGCAGCATGCGGCGCACGTCCGGGTGCACGATGATCGGGTCGGCCGGCTTGTCGGGACACTTGGGGCCGCCGAGCGAGCGGCCCTGCAGGCGTTCCCTTGCGTACGCCGCCGCCCCCTGGTAGGCGGCCTCGGCCAGCCCCAGGCCCTGGATGCCGACCGCCATGCGCGCCGTGTTCATCATCACGAACATGGCCCGCATGCCCTTGTTGAGGTCGCCGACCAGGAAGCCCGTGGCGTCGTCGAGGTTGATGACGCAGGTCGACGACGCATGGATGCCCATCTTGTGCTCGATGGAGCCGCAGGAGACGCCGTTGGCCGGCCCCAGCGAGCCGTCCTCGGCGACCGACACCTTGGGCACCAGGAACAGGCTGATGCCCCGGCTTCCCTCGGGCGCGTCCGGGGTGCGGGCCAGCACCAGGTGGATGATGTTCTCGGTCAGGTCGTGTTCGCCGGCGGAGATGAAGATCTTGGTGCCGGTGATCTTGTAGGCGCCGTCGTCGCCGGGGGTGGCCCGGGTGTTGAGCAGGCCCAGGTCGGTGCCGCATTGGGATTCGGTCAGGCACATGGTGCCGCTCCACGTGCCGTCCGCCAGCCTGGGCAGGTAGGTTTCCTTCAGGGCCTCGGACCCGAAGGCCTTGAGCGCCAGATAGACGCCGCGGGACAACCCCGGATAGATGCCGAACGACAGGTTGGCGGAGCAGATCATCTCCTCGACCATCATGTTGATGGTCTCGGGCAGGCCCTGGCCGCCGTGTTCGGTGTCGCAGGCGAGCGAGGTCCATCCGCCTTCGGTAAACGTGCGGTAGGCCTCCTTGAACCCTTGCGGCGTGCGCACGACGCCGTTGTCGAAGTGGCACCCTTCCTCGTCGCCGGTGCGGTTCAGCGGCGACAGCAGGCCCTCGCACACCTTGGCCGCCTCTTCCAGGATGGCGTCGGCAAGGTCGGGCGTCACCTCGTCCGCGCCGGGCAGGTCGCCGATCTGTTCCTCGCCGAGCAGGTCGTTGAGCACGAAGCGCATGTCGGCGAGGGGCGCCGTGTACGTGGCCATGGCTCAATTCCTAAGCGGTTTTCCGGTGTCCAGCATGTGCTCGATGCGGGCGATGGTGGCGGGATGGCGCACCAGCTCCATGAAGGCGCGGCGCTCGAGGGCCAGCAGGTCGTCCTCGGTGAGGCTTTCGGTGACGTCGGTTCCGTCGCCGCTGAGGACCCCGGCCAGCACCTTGGCCACCACCTCGTCGTGGGGCGTCGCCTTGCCCAGCTTGCGCAGGCCGTAGAGGACCATGGTCAGGGCGACCCGCGCCGCCGGCCCGGGCAGCGAAATCTCCGGCGGCTCGGGCGGGGTATAGCCGTCGACGAGGTCGAGCGCCCGGGCCTTGGCGTCGGCCAGCAGGCGGTCCCGGTTCATGGTGATGCCGTCGTCGGCGCCCAGGTACAGGAGATCCCTGGCCTCGGGCGCCGACCTGGCCACCGTGGCCGTGCCCACGGTCTCGAAGACCTTGATGACGGGGGGCATGAAACCGCGCGGGCGCAAGGGACTGGCGGACCAGCGCACGAGCATTTCCTTGCACCCGCCCCAGGCCGGAACGACGCCGACGCCGGTCTCCACCAGGCCGACGTAGAACTCGGCATGGGCCTGGACGGCGTCGCAGTGCAGGAGAATCTCGCACCCCCCGCCCAGGGCCATCCCGGCCGGCGCGCCGACCACCGGGAAGGGGGCGTACTTGAGGGCCTTGTACGCGTCCTGCCCCTGGACCAGCATGTCCTCGATCATCGGCCAGGCGGCGAGGTTGGCGGCGAACAGCATCAGCCCCAGGTTGGCGCCGGCCGAGAAGTTGCTGCCCTCGTTGTAGATCACCAGGGCCTGGTAGCCGTCGGCGACGATGCGGACGGCCTTGCCGACCATCGCCAGGGTGCCCAGGTCGAGCGCGTTCATCTTGGTGTGGAACTCCAGGCACACCACGCCGTCGCCGATGTCCCACAGGCTGGCCGAGGCGTTCCGCGCCACGGGCTCGCTGCGCAGTTTCACGTCGGACAGCAAAAGCACGCCGGTGGCGCGCCGCACGTCGGTGTACCCGCCGTCGAACGCCAGGTGCTGGGGGCGGCCCTCGTCGGTGCGGTAGAAGGTGCCGGCGCCCACCGTTTCCAGCAGATCGGGCACCGGCAGGCCGTCGGTTTTCAGCTTTTCGGCGAACCACGCGGGGCCTAGCTGATCGATGAGCTGGAAGGGACCGGACTTCCAGTTGAAGCCGAGGCGCATGGCCTCGTCGACGGCCACGATGTCGTCGGCGATCTCGGGCGCCAGATGGGCGGCGTAGCTGAGCGTCCGGGCCATGACCCGCCAGGCGTAGCGTCCGCCCTTGTCGGGGTGTTCCATCAGGGCGCGCAGGCCGCCATCCGTGGCCGCCTCGACGCTGTCCAGCCTGGGCTTCTGGGCCGGGTGGTAGGCGCCGGTCTCGAGGTCGATGGCCTCCTTGACCCTCTTGCCCGAAGACGTGTCGAGCCGGTAGAAGCCGCCCTTGCCCTTGCGCCCCGTGTACCCGTCGGCGATCATTTTCCCGATCAGTTCCGGTTCCCGGCGGACGGCGTGGAACGCGTCCGTCTCGGGCAGGGCGCCGGCCAGGCTGCCCAGCACGTGGGGCATGAGGTCGAGACCCACCAGATCGAGCAGGCCGAAGACGCCGGTCTTGGGAATGCCCATCGGCCGGCCGCAGACCAGGTCCGCCTCCTCGACCGTCAGGCCGGCCTCCATGGCCTCCAGCACGCCGCATTGCAGCCAGTAGATGCCGATGCGGTTGGCGATGAAGCCCGGCGTGTCCTTGCAGTCGACCACGCCCTTGCCCAGGGCCACGTCGGCGAACCGGCGGACGGCCTGCAGCGCGTCGGCGCGGGTCTTTTCCCCCGCCACCAGTTCCAGCAGGCGCATGTAGCGTGGCGGATTGAAGAAGTGGGTGATGAGGAAATCGCGGGCGAAGCCGGCGGGCATGCCCTCGCACAGCACGGCGAGGGGGATCGTGGAGGTGTTGGACGAAACGATGGAGCCCGGCTTGCGCACCGCGTCGATCTTCCCATAGATCGCGTGCTTGGCGTCCAGCTTCTCGATCACCGCCTCGATGATCCAGTCGCAATCGGCCACGCGGTCCAGGTGGTCCTCGATATTGCCGGTGGTGATCAGTTTGGCGTGGCGTTCGTGCATGAAGGCCGCCGGGTCGGCCTTGAGCAGTTTCTTGACCGCGTCCTCGGCGATGGCGTTGCGGTTCTCCGCCCCTTCGGGGACGATGTCGAGCAGGACCACCGGCACGCCGGCATTGGTGATGTGGGCGGCGATGCCGGCGCCCATGACGCCGGCGCCGATGACGCCGACTTTTTTGATCTCCGCCATCTATACGGCTTCCAGGATGGTGGCGATGCCCTGGCCGCCGCCGATGCACTGGGTGGCGAGCGCATAGGTGCCGCCTTCGCGCTTCAACAGCTGGGCCGCCTTGCCGGTGATGCGGGCGCCGGTGGCGCCCAGGGGATGGCCGAGCGCGATGGCGCCGCCGTCCACGTTTACCGTGTCCGCGTCCAGGCCCAGATCCCGGATGCAGGCCAGGGCCTGGGAGGCGAAGGCCTCGTTGAGTTCGACGATGTCGATATCGGCGGCGCCAAGCCCGGCCCGCTGCAGGGCCTTCTTGGTCGCCGCCACGGGCCCGATGCCCATGATTTCGGGCGCGCAGCCGGCCACCGCGATGCTCTTGACGCGGGCCAGGGGCTCGATCCCGTGCTTTTCGGCGTATTCTTCGCTGCACACCAGGATCGCCGAGGCCCCGTCGCTCAACGGCGAAGACGTGCCCGCCGTCACCGTGCCCTTTTCGTCGAAGGCGGGTTTCAGACCGGCCAGGGCGTCCAGGGTGGTGTCGGGGCGGATGCAGCCGTCCCGGTCCACCGTGGCCCCGTTTTGGACGATGGGGACGATCTCGTCGCTCAGCTTTCCCCTGGCCTGGGCCGCCGCCGCCTTGGTATGGCTGGCCAGCGCGAATTCGTCCTGCTGCCGGCGCGAGATCCGGTATTTGCCGGCCACGTTCTCGGCGGTCTCGCCCATCGACATGTAGGCCTCGGGGTGGGATTCGTACAGTCCCGGATGGGGCAGGGGGTTGAAGCCCATGATGGGGACCCGGGTCATGGATTCCACGCCGGCGCAGATGAAGACGTCGCCGGCGTTCATGCGCATGGCGCCGGCGGCGATGTGGAGGGCCTGCATGGACGAGCCGCAGAAATGGTTGACCGTGACACCGGCGACCGACAGGGGCAACTCCGCCAAAAACCCGATCAAGCGCGCCATGTTCAGTCCCTGCTCGCCCTCGGGGAAGGCGCAGCCGACGATCAGGTCCTCGATGTCGTCCACGTTGACGCCGGTCCTTTCGATCAGCCCCTTGATCACCTGCGCCGCAAGCTCGTCGGGCCGGACCTTGGTCAGGTCTCCCTTGTTGGCGGGTGTGAACGGCGAGCGGGCGTACCCGGCGATGACCACGTTTTCCATGTGCTGCAGCTCCGCCATCACGACTTTTGTTCACTTAGGTGTTCGCGCATCTGTTCGTCCGGGGCTTCGGCGGCGGACGCCTTGGCCATTTCCTCGGCGATCAGCTCCTTCTTCGACAGCTTGCCGATCAGGGTCTTGGGCAGGGTGTCGCGGAATTCGATCTGCCGGGGCGTCTCGAAGGGCGCAAGCTTGTCCTTGAGGAAGCGGCGCAGCTCCGCCGCGGTGATGCTTTCCCCGGGGCGCAGCTTGACGAAGGCCTTGACGATCTCGCCCCGGTGCTCGTCCGGGACGCCGCACACGGTGACTTCCTCGACCGCGGAGTGGAGGTAGATCGCCTCCTCGACCATGCGCGGATAGACGTTGAACCCGCCCGCCAGAATCAGCTCCTTGATGCGGTCGATGATGTAAAGGTAGCCGTCGTCGTCCAGGTAGCCGACGTCGCCGGTGTGCAGGCGTCCGCCCCGCATGGCGTCCATGGTCTCCTGGGCGCGGTTCCCATAGCCGTGCATGACCTGGGGGCCGGTGATGCAGATTTCGCCGTGCTCGCCCAGCCCGAGCAGCCGGTCCGGATCGTCGAGGGCGACGATCTCGATTACCGTCCCCGGCAAGGGCAGGCCGGCCGAGCCCGCCTTTTTGACGCCGTGCAGCGGATTGACCGTGCACACCGGTCCCGTCTCGCTGAGGCCGTAGCCCTCGACCAGCGTGCAGCCGGTCAGGGTCTCGAAGGTGCGCTGCACGCCTTCGGGCAGCGGCGCGCCGCCGCAGATGCAATAGGCGAGGCTGGAAAGGTCGTATTTGGCCAGGTCGCGGTGGGTGTTGAGGGCCGAAAACATGGTCGGCACGCCAATGAAGATCGTCGGCTGCTCGCGGTCGATGGTCCGCAGCACCTCGATGGGCTTGAAGTGGGGCAGCAGGATCAGCTCCCAGCCGAAGCGCACGCACAGGTTCATCACCGCCGTCATGCCGAAGGAGTGGAACAGGGGCAGCACACCCAGCATCTTCTCCTCGCCGGGCTTGGTGTCGGGACCCCACATCCCCACCTGCACCGCGTTGGCATTCAGGTTCGCATGGGTCAGCATGGCGCCCTTGGGCAGGCCGGTGGTGCCGCCGGTGTACTGGAGCACGGCGATGTCGCGGGCCGGATCGACCGCCACGGGATCGATGGCCCCGTCGTTGTCGATCAGACGTTCATAGAGGACGTGGCGGTCGTCATCGGGCACGGTGGCCGTCTCCCGGCGCCGCAGAATGGCGAACAGCGCTTTCTTCGCGAACGGCAGGATGCCGCTCATGGAGCACACCACGATGCGCTCCAGCGCGCCGTCGTCGAGCCGGCCCGCCACCTTCGCGTACAACGCCGTCATGTTCAGCGTGACCAGGATGCACATGCCCGAATCGCGGATTTGCCGCTCGATCTCGCGCTCCGCATACAGGGGGTTGACGTTGACCACCGTGCCGCCGGCCTTGAGCACGGCATAGAAGCAGATCAGGGCGTACGGGCAGTTGGGCAGCATCAGCCCGACCTTGATCCCCTTGCGGACTCCCAGCGCCTGGAAGCCCTTCGCCGCGCGGGCGACGAGGTCGCCGACCTCGGCGTAGGTCGTGCGTTTGCCGTGAAAGCTGACGCACGGGTTCCCCGGATAGGCGGCGATGGCGTCGTCCAGCAGGGCGGTGAGCGGCTTGGGCGGGAACGTGGTCCGCCACTCCACGCCTTCCGGGTAGACCTTTTCCCAGGGATGCCGGCGCACCTCGGGCTCGGGCGCCGGGGGGCGCCGCAACGGGGCCAGCAGACCCCGGACGGCGCGGGCGAACCTATCGACAAACGGCAGCTGCATGGTTCGGTCTGCTTCTCCGCCCCTGCCCCGGTGGAATTATTATGTGCTTGAAGCGGCCTCCGCCGGGTGAACGGCGACAGCGCCGAAAATGCTCTTTCGCCTGCCCCGGGCACGGGTGCCCGGGGCAGACTCCGAATCCTATTATATCGCCTTCCGCCTTCCCATCAAACCGCTTGATCGCGAACCTCCGGATAGGATGGAGGAGCCCTCAGGCCGCTCGGCGCCAGGGACCGTGCGCGCCGACCCGGGAACGGCGTTCCAAGGAGCGCGTTGACGCCGGCCGGGCGGCGGGGGATGCTCTCGGCGGCGTGTGTGCCGCCGGGAACGCGAAACGGCGCAAGGAAAGGGAGCGGCGGTGTGGCCGCCGACCGGGGAAGGATTTCATGGCGGAAGGGAAACGGGCTTGGGTTTTCAATATCGACGATGAACGCCAGGGCATGGCGCGCGAGCTGGCCCCGGGCATCACGACGCGGATTTTTTGCGGCGAGCAGGCCATGCTGTCCGTGGTGCGCATCGAGCCCCACGCGCGGGGCAAGGTTCACAGCCACCCGGAGGAGCAATGGGGCCTGCTCCTGGAAGGCGAATGCGTGCGCATCCAAGGCGATGAAGAGGTGGCGATGAGGGCGGGCGACTTCTGGCACACGCCTGCCGGCGTGTCCCACGGCATACGGACCGGCGACGTGGGCGCCACCGTGCTCGACGTTTTCAGCCCGCCGCGCGAGGAATACCGGAAAGCGGGCCGGGGATTCGGAGCCTAGGTCCCGTTGGTGGGATTCGTACGCGATACCACGGTCTTGCGAGGTTTCCGGTGCGCCGTGATGCGCCCCATCACGAGGGTTGCGCTCCTGGCCGAATGACCACCCATGGCCGTCACCCGTGTCATCCTGTTGTGACAGCGGGCCCTACCCCATGTCGAACAGGAGGACCTCGGCATCCGGGGTCCCGGTGAAGGTCAAGGTCCCTTCATCCGAGATCGCCGCACCGTCGCCCTGGGAAAGCGGCCGCCCGTTGAGCCGGACGGCGCCGCGGGCGACCTGGACCCAGGCCTTGCGGCCCGGCCGCAGGGGGTGGGTGACGTCGGCGCCGTCTTCCAGGATCGTCGCGTAGAGGTCGACGTCCTGGTGGATGGTGAGCGCGCCGTCGCGCCCGTCGCGGGCGCCGACGAGCCGCAGCTTGCCGCGCCTCCCGTGCTCGGGAAAGTCCTTTTGCTCGTAGCCCGGCTCCAGGCCCTTGCGTTCGGGAACAATCCAGATCTGCAGCAGATGAACGGGGTCGGTCTCAGAGGGATTGAACTCGCTGTGTTCGATTCCGGTCCCGGCCGACATCCGCTGGACCTCGCCCGGGCGGAGGACGGAGCCGTTGCCCATGCTGTCCTTGTGCTCCAGCGCGCCGTCCAGGATATAGGTGACGATTTCCATGTCCTGGTGGCCATGGGTACCGAAACCCTGCCCGGGCTGGATCTCGTCCTCGTTGATCACCCTGAGGGTGCCAAAGCCCATGTGGTCGGGGTCCTGGTAGTCGCCGAAGGAAAAGGTGTGGCGGCTGTCGAGCCAGCCCCTCTTCGCCACGCCGCGGTCTTCCGCGCGCCGCACTGAGATCATCGTCTGGCTCCCCGGTGGAGGGTGTTCTCAAAAAATGCGAGAAGCGGGAAGACTGGCGTCCCCAGGGGGACTCGAACCCCCGTTTTCGGCGTGAGAGGCCGAGAATGTGCACTTCCAGGAACATCCATGGACACCGCATATGACTGTAATATCAGACTGTTAGTTATCCAAGGTTCACCCTTGTTTCC
>JACZQZ010000021.1 GCA_022545455.1 Pseudomonadota bacterium | reverse complement strand
CCCGAAGGGTCGCTTTTCGCGCCTTTTGGGGGCGTCAGCGCCGCTTGACGATGTCCCGCATCGCCGGCGCGACGCTTCCTGCCCAAAAGACGCGAAAAGACGATCACACGTACCATCCTATTGTGATGGAGGGTACTACCCTCCCCGTTCACAGGCGGACCACGTGTACGGTGGTCACCGGTCTTTTGCCCACACTGTCGCGGAAAGCGGCGCGCACCGCAATACGCACGGCCTCGCGCACCGCGGCGTCGTCCCGGCGCGCCCGTTTCCCCATCTTGCCGAGAGCCGCGCCGACGGCGGCAAGCACGGATTCCTCGATGTCGGAGTCCCCGTCCTCCATGATCCCGATGGTCGACAGCTGGACCTTCGTCACCAGGCGGCCGTCCCCGTCGAGCACCACCGTAACCACCGCCGAGCCATTGTAGAGGGCTCGGGTGCGGCCGCGCACGAGGGCGCCGTCCAGGGCCACGACGCGGTTGCCGTCGAGGACCAGGCGTCCCGCCGGAACCTCGTCGACGACCCCGGCGGCGGCCGAATCGAGGCGTACCACGGACCCGTTCTCGACGACCACGGCCAGCGGAACCTGGCACGCCCGGGCGAGCCGCGCGTGCTCCACCAAGTGGCGGACCTCCCCATGGACGGGGACACTGACCCGCGGCCGCACATGCTGGTACATGCGGACCAGCTCGTCGCGGTTGGGATGGCCGGAGACGTGGACGAACTCCTCCTTCTCGGTGATCACGGCGATACCCCGGCGGACCAGCCGGTTGTGCAGCCGCGCGATGGCCATCTCGTTGCCGGGGATGATCTTCGACGACAGGATGACCGTATCGCCCTCCTCCAGGGTCACGTGGGGGTGGCTGTCCGCGGCGATTCGTGCCAGCGCCGCGCGCGGCTCGCCCTGGCTGCCCGTGCAGATCAGCAGCGCCTTGTCCCTGGGCAGGTCGCCCGCGTCTTCCTCGTCCAGGAAGGCGGGAACGTCGGCCAGATAGCCGGTCTTGCGCGCCACCGCGTCGATGCGCTTCAGCGAGCGGCCGACCAGGACCACGTCGCGCCCGTCGGCGGCGGCGGCGATGGTACTGAGACGCGCCACGTTGCTGGCGAAGCAGGCGACGGCGACCCGTTTCCCGCAAGCCCCGATCAGCGCCTTGAGGCTCTCCAGCAGGTCGGCCTCGGAGCCCGAGGTGCCGGCGCTGAACACATTGGTGGAGTCGCAGACCATGGCCAGCACCCCTTCGTCGCCGAGCCGGCCGAGGGCGTCCTCGTCGGCCGTCGGCCCCACCACCGGGTCCGGATCGAACTTCCAGTCACCGGTATGGAGGACCGTCCCCGCCGGCGTGCGGATGGCGATGGCATTGGGTTCGGGAATGGAATGGGTGAGCGTGATCAGTTCCAGGTCGAACGGCCCCACGGTGAAACGTCCGCCGAGCGGCACCTCGGTGATCTCGGCCTCGTCCTCCAGGCCCACGTCGGCCAGCTTCGCCCGCAGAATAGTGGCCGTGAACGGCGTGGCGAAGATGGGACAGCGCAACCGGTCCCACAGGTAGGGCACGGCGCCCAGGTGGTCCTCGTGGGCATGGGTCAGCACCAGCCCCGCCAAGCGGTCGCGGTGGCCGACGATAAAGGCGGGATCGGGCATGATCACGTCGACGCCGGGCACCTGACCGTCGGAAAACGTGATGCCCAGGTCCACCATCATCCACTGATGCGCCCCGGGCCGGCCGAACCCGTACAGATTCAGGTTCATGCCGATCTCGCCGGCGCCGCCCAGGGGAACGAACAACAGCTCCTCTTGGGGCTCTTGGGGCGGTTCGGCCACGCTCATGACGGCTGGTTGCGCCGGTGGATGGCGAGAAGCCCCCTGATCGTGAGCTCGGCGTCGGCGCATTTGATGACCTCGGTGGCCCCGGTGAACAGGGGCGCCAGGCCGCCGGTGGCGATGACATCCATCTCCGCCCCGAATTCCCGGCGGATGCGCTCCACCAGCCCCTCGATCAGGCTCACGTAGCCCCAGAAGATGCCCGACTGCATGGCGCTGACGGTCCCCTTGCCGATCACCCGCTCCGGGCGTTCGATGGCGACCAGGGGCAGCTTCGCGGCGGCCATGTGCAGGGCCTCCAGCGACAGGTTGATGCCGGGCGCGATGACGCCGCCGAAATAGCTGCCCTCGGCGTCCACCACGTCGAAGGTGGTGGCGGTGCCGAAATCGACCACGATCAGCGGCCCGCCATAGCGCTCGTGGGCGGCGACGGCGTTGACCAGGCGGTCGGCGCCGACTTCGTCCGGGCGCGCCACCAGGACCTCGAGGCCAAGGTCGACGCCGGGCTCTCCAACGACCAGGGGTTCGCAGCCGAAATACTTGCGGCACAGGGTCTTGAGGCTGAACAGCGTGGCCGGCACCACGGTCGCAATGATGGCCGCCGTGATGTGGGCGGGCTCAATCCCGGCCAACCCCATCAGTTGGTTCAGCCATACCCCGAACTCGTCGGTGGTGCGCTCGGTGTCGGTGGAGGACCGCCATTCGCCCAGCACCTTGCCGCCGTCGTCGAAGACGGCGAACACGATGTTGGTGTTTCCCGAATCGATGGCAAGCAGCATGGCCGAGAGCCCTCATTCCGCGGCAAAGTAAACGTCGCCGGCGCTGATCCGCCGCCGGCCGCCGCCCTCGACCTCGAGGATCAGGGCGCCGTCCTCGTCCAGGTCGGCAAAGGTGCCGCTCAGGGTTTCCTTGTCAAGCCTGACCGCGATGGCCTCGCCCAGGCCCTTGGCCCGCTGCAGCCAGTGTTTGCGCACCGGCACGAAACCATCGTCCAGCCACCGGTTGACCCAGGTCAGGAAGTGTTGGGCGAACGCCTCCAGCAGATCGACCTCGTCGACGTCCCGGCAGCCTTCCTCGCGCAGTGAGGTGGCCGGAAACTCCACGTCCTCGGGAAAGTGGGCGACGTTTATGCCGACGCCCAGCACCACCCAGTTGGGCATGGCGGCGGCGGTGGCTTCCGATTCCATAAGGATGCCCGCCACCTTCCGGTCCCCGAGAAGCACGTCGTTCGGCCACTTGCACCAGACCTCGTGGCCGGGCTGGGCCACCCGGGCGATGGCGTCGCAGATCGCCAGCGACGCCACAAAGCCCAACTGGAGCGCCGTTTCCACCGGGCATTCGGGGCGCAGGATCAGCGAGCAGTGAAGGTTGCCCTCGGGCGAATACCACTGGCGCCCGCGCCGGCCCCGCCCGGCGGTTTGCTGGCGGGCCCAGACCAGGGTCCCGTCCTCGCCCTCGTCTTCGCCGAGCGCCGCCAACCGCTTGGCTTCGGCGTTGGTGCTGTCGACGGTCTCCAGGGACACCAGCCGGTATGCCGGCGGCAGGGTGGGCCGGCGCGTCATCCCGCGAACAGACCCCTGGTCGCCGCCGCGGCGGCGGACAGCAAGGGCGTCGGCCAGGCAAAGAACAAAAGGATGATCAGGCTGGTCCCCACCAACACGCCCGCCATATCGCGCCCGATGGGCTTTTCGAGACTGTCGGCGAGGGCATCGAAGTACATGACCTTGACGATGCGCAGGTAGTAGAAGGCGGCGACCACGCTGCTGAGTACGCCGATCACCGCGAGCCCGTACATCTCGGCCTCGACGGCGGCGAGGAAAATATAGAACTTGCCGAAGAAACCGGCCAGCGGCGGAATGCCGGCCATGGAGAACATGAAGATGGCCAGCGCCACGGCCATCATCGGGTGGCTCTTGGACAGCCCGGCGAGATCGTCGATGTCCTCGACCATGTGATCGCTTCGGCGCATGCACAGGATGCAGGCGAAGGTGCCCACGTTCATGAACAAATAGATGGCCATGTAGATCAACACGCCCTGGATGCCGGCCTCGCGGACCGCACCGTCGCCGCCCTGGCCGGCCACGGCGAGGCCGATCAGCGCGTACCCGATGTGTCCGATGGAGCTGTAGGCCATCAGGCGCTTGATGTTGGTCTGGTTGATGGCGGCGAACGCGCCAAGCACCATGGACGCGATGGCGACGAACACCACGATCTGCTGCCACTGGGCGGCCAGATCGCCGAACGGGCCGATCATGATGCGGAGAAACAGCGCCAGCGCCGCGATCTTCGGGCCGACGGAGAAGAACGCGGTGACCGGAGTCGGCGCGCCTTCGTAGACGTCGGGCGTCCACATGTGGAAGGGCACCGCCGAAACCTTGAACGCCAGACCGGCCAGGATGAAGACGATGCCGATGACGAGGCCGACGGACGGCGCTTCCTCCGGATGCGCACCGAACAGCGCCGCCAGGGTGTCGAAGGACGTGGTGCCGGCGAACCCGTACACCAGCGAGCAGCCGTAGAGCAGCAGGCCCGAGGCCAGGGCGCCGAGGACGAAATATTTCAGGCCCGCTTCCGTCGAGCGCGCGTCGTCGCGCTGGAAGGACGCCAGAACGTAGAGCGACAGGCTTTGCACCTCCAGGCCGAGATACATCGCCATGAGATCGTTGGCCGAAATCATCATCATCATGCCGACGGTGGCGAGCAGGATCAGCACCCCGAACTCGAGGCGCGCAATTCCTTGGCGCGTCACGTATTCCTGGGAGATGGTGATGGCGAGCGCCGACGCGATGAGCACCAGCACCTTGAAAAACACGGCGAACGCATCGTTGATGAACATGCCGCCGAAGGTGAGCACGGGCCCGCTGGCGATGGTCGTCACCAGAAGCAGGGTGAGGACCAGGGTGGTCAGGCTCAGATTCGAGATCAACTGCGCCGTCTTCACCCCCTCCTTTCCCTCGTTGCCGGTCTGAAACACGCCCAGCATCAACAGCGCCATGGCCGCGCACACCAGGAATATCTCGGGCAGGGCCGGTATCAGGTTGGGAACATCCGCCATGGGCTCGATTGTCCTCCTTGCGCGCCCGTCAGCGCCCCGCCACGGCGACGCCGGAGGCCGCCGCGCGCGCCTGCTCGAAGGGCTCGATCAGGCTTTCCACCGAGGCATGCATGACGTCCAGGAAGGGCGCCGGATAGAGACCCATCCACAGAACCACCAGAATCAGCGGCGCGAACACCAACACTTCCCGCCTATTCAGGTCCGGGATGGCCTTGAGGTCCGCCTTGATGATCTTCCCGAAGATGACCCGGCGGTACATATACAGCATGTACACGGCGCCCAGGACGACGCCCGTGGCGGTGAGCGCCGCCACCCAGGTGTTGACCTGGAAGATGCCCAGCAGGACCAGGAACTCGCCGATGAAGCCGCCGGTTCCCGGCAGGCCCACCGAGGCCAGCATGAACACCATGAACGTCAATGCATAGACCGGCATGCGGTGCACAAGGCCGCCGTAGGTGGAGATGTCGCGTGAATGCATGCGGTCGTAAACCACGCCCACGATCAGGAACAGGGCGGCGGAAATGACGCCGTGGCTGAGCATCATGAAGATGGCACCCTCGATCCCCTGCCCGGTGAGCGAAAAAACGCCGACGGTCACGAAGCCCATGTGCGCCACCGAGGAATAGGCGATCAGCTTTTTCATGTCCTCCTGGGCCAGCGCCACCAGGGAGACGTAGATCACGGCGATGATGCTGAGCGTGAAGATCAGGGGGGCGAACTCAATGGTGGCGTCGGGGAACATGGGCAGCGAGAAGCGCAGGAACCCGTATCCGCCGAACTTCAGGAGCACCCCGGCCAGGATCACCGAGCCCGCCGTCGGCGCCTCCACGTGGGCGTCGGGCAGCCACGTGTGCACCGGCCACATGGGCAGCTTGACCGCGAACGAGGCGAAGAAGGCCAGCCACAGCCAGGTCTGCATGTCGGCGGAAAAGCCATACTCCATCAAGGCCGGGATATCGGCGGTGCCGGCGGTGAAATACATGGCGAGGATCGCCAGCAGCATCAGCACCGAGCCGGTCAGCGTATAGAGGAAGAACTTGAACGCCGCGTAGACCCGGCGTGGCCCGCCCCAGACGCCGATGATCAGGAACATGGGGATCAGCACGCCCTCGAAGAAGATGTAGAAAAGGACCACGTCGAGGGCGGAGAACATGCCCACCATCATCGTCTCCATCACCAGGAACGCGATCATGTACTCCTTGACGCGGTCGGTGATGGTCTCCCAGCTCGCCAGAACGCAGATCGGCGTCAACAGGGTGGTCAGCAGGACGAAGAACATGGAAATGCCGTCCACACCCATGTGGTAGGAGATGTTGAAGGCGGGCATCCACGCGCCCCGTTCCTCGAACTGGAAGGCGGCCGAGGCGGTGTCGAACTGGACCCAGAGGAACACCGACAGCAGGAACGTGACCATCGACGTCCACAGGGCGACGCTGCGGGCGTTCCGCCTTACCACCTCCGCATCGCCCCCGGGAACGGCGAGGATGAACCCCGCCCCGACAAGGGGCAGGAAGGTGACCAGGGACAGGATCGGGAACTCGCTCATCGCGCCCTCAGCCCGCTTGAACCAACAGGTACCAGGTGACCAGGACCACGACACCGGTCAGCATCGCAAAGGCGTAGTGGTAAAGATAACCGCTCTGCAAACGCCCCGCCCGGCGCGCCAGGGTGAGGGTCGCCGCCGCCACCCCGTCGGGACCGACGCCGTCGATCAGGATGCCGTCGCCGGTTTTCCATAGGTTCCGCGCCAGGTAGAAGGCCGGACGGACGAACACGGCATCGTAAAGCTCGTCGAAATACCACTTGTTCAGCAAGAACCGGTAGACGCCCTGGAATCGGCCCGCCAGCGCCCCCGGCAGGCCCGGGAACAGCATGTACATCCCATAGGCCAGCGCGATGCCGCCCAGCCCCAGCCCCAGGGGCAGGAGCTTTACCCACCCGGGCACGCCATCGGCCGCCTCCAGGGCCGGATGGGACGGAAGCACCAGGATGGCGCTTCCCCAGAAGTCCGCCGCCTTGTCGCCGACGAAGAATTCGAAGCCCGCGTAGCCGGCGAAAATCGCCCCCGCCGCCAGCACCAGAAGGGGCACGATCATCACCTTCGGCGACTCGTGCACCCGGGCGATTACCGTTTCCTCGCCGCGCGGCGCCCCGTGGAAGGTCATCAGCAAAAGCCGCCACGAATAGAAACCGGTCAACAGGGCCGTCGCGGCGCCCAGCCAGAAGGCGTACGCGCCGACGCCCGTGCCGGCGGCGTAGGCCGCCTCGAGGATGGTGTCCTTGGAGAAGTAGCCGGCGAACGGCCAGATCCCGGCGCCGGCGAGGGACCCCACCCACATGAGGCCATAGGTGAGCGGAATCATCTTCCACAGGCCGCCCATCTTGCGCATGTCCTGCTCGTCCGACATGGCGTGAATCACGGAACCCGCGCCAAGGAACAGGAGCGCCTTGAAGAAAGCGTGCGTCATCAGGTGGAAGATGCCCGCCGAATAAGCCGAAACCCCGGCGGCGAAGAACATGTAGCCGAGCTGCGAGCAGGTGGAGTACGCGATCACCCGCTTGATGTCGTTCTGCACGCAGGCGATGGTGGCGGTGACGACGGCCGTGGTGGCGCCGACGATGGTGACCACGGCCAGCGCCGTGTCCGAGTACTCGAACAGCGGCGACATCCGCGCCACCATGAAAACCCCCGCCGTCACCATGGTCGCGGCGTGGATCAGGGCGGACACCGGCGTCGGGCCCTCCATGGCGTCGGGAAGCCAGGTGTGCAGGCCGATCTGGGCCGACTTGCCCATGGCGCCCAGGAACAGAAGCAGGCAGATGACGGTGAGCGCGTGGAACTCGCCGCCGAAGACGATGAAGGTGGCGTCCGCCTTGTTCGCCGCGGCCGCGAAAATGGTGTCCAGCTCCACGGTCTGGAACAGCAGGAACGTGGCGAAGATGCCCAGGGCAAAGCCGAAATCGCCCACCCGGTTGACGAGAAACGCCTTGATGGCGGCGGCGTTGGCCGAGGGCCTGTCGTACCAGAAGCCGATCAACAGGTACGACGCCAGGCCGACGCCCTCCCAGCCGAAGTAGAGCTGCACCAGGTTGTCGGCCGTCACCAGCATCAACATGAAAAAGGTGAACAGGTTCAAATAGGCCAT
Source organism: Pseudomonadota bacterium (assembly GCA_022545455.1). Classification (GTDB taxonomy): domain Bacteria; phylum Pseudomonadota; class Alphaproteobacteria; order Rhodospirillales; family 2-02-FULL-58-16; genus JACZQZ01. The sequence continues at coordinate 19,877 of JACZQZ010000021.1, read as the reverse complement.
GAAGCGCGGGATGGACGGATCGCCGTGCATGTAGCCGATGGAGTAGACGTGCACCATGGCCGAAACCAGGGTCACCACGAGCAGCATCACCGCCGTCAGGGTGTCCACCTTGATCGCCCACGACACCTCCAGGGCGCCGGACGTGATCCAGGTGAACAGCTCGACCGTGCCGCTGTTGCCGGCGACTACCACGTCGGTGAAAATGAAGGCGGCGAGCACCGTGGACAGCAAAAGGGCGCCGCAGGTGATCCACTGGGCGGCCTTGTCCACGCGCGCCTTCTTGGCCTTGTCGGCGGGCGCGACGAACGCCAGCATGCCGGCGATGACGGCGCCCAGAAGCGGCAGGAAGACGACGGCTGCGTACATGTACCCTCAACCCTTCATCAGGTTGACGTCTTCGACCGCGATGCTGCCGCGGTTGCGGAAATAGACCACCAGCACGGCCAGCCCGACCGCCGTCTCCGCCGCCGCCACGGTGAGGACGAACAAGGCGAAGATCTGGCCGACCAGGTCGTTCAACTCGGCCGAGAAGGCCACCAGGTTGATGGTCACCGCCAGCAGCATCAACTCGATCGACATCAGGATGACGATGACGTTCTTGCGGTTGAGGAAGATGCCGAACAGCCCCAGCGCGAACAGGATGGCGGCGACCGTCAGGTAATGGCCGAGGCCGATGGCAAGCATCAGATACCCTTCCCCGTCGGAACGTCGCGGACTTCCACCGAATCTTCGGCGCGTCTCTTGAGCTGGTCGGAAATCTTCTGCCTGCGCACGCCCTCGCGCTGGCGATGGGTCAGCACGATGGCCCCGATCATGGCCACCAGAAGCACGACTCCGGCCGCCTGGAACAGGTAGACGTAGCGCGTGTACAGGAGCTCACCAAGGGCATGGGTGTTGGGCAAGATCCCGGGCGGCGGCATGGGCGCGGCACCGCTGTGCGCGGCTTCCGGCGCCAGGGCCCATCCGCCGACGACGACCAGAAGCTCGACCAGCAGCACCAGCCCGATCAATCCGCCGATGGGCAGGTACTGTAAGAAGCCCTGGCGCAGCTCGGTAAAATTGATGTCCAGCATCATGACGACGAACATGAACAGGACCGCGACCGCACCCACGTAGACGACGATCAGGATCATCGCCAGGAACTCCGCCCCCAGGAGCACGAACAGGCCGGCGGCACTGAAAAACGCCGCGATCAGGAAGAGCACCGAATGCACCGGGTTGCGCGCGGAGATGACCATCACGCCCGACGTCACGGTGACAAAGGCGAACAGGTAAAAGGCCAGGGCCTGGACGATCATCGCGGCCCCGCCATGGGGGCTGGCCTCACGGCCGGGATTGAACCCGTCATTGTCCGTTCCTGCTCCTGGCCTCAGCGGTACGGGGCGGCGGCCGCGAGGCGGCTGGCGATTTCCGTCTCCCACCGCTCACCGTTGGCGAGCAGCTTTTCCTTGTCGTAGAGAAGCTCTTCGCGGGTTTCGGTGGCGTACTCGAAATTCGGTCCCTCGACGATGGCGTCCACCGGGCAGGCCTCCTCGCACAGGCCGCAATAGATGCACTTGACCATGTCGATGTCGTAGCGCGTCGCGCGGCGGCTGCCGTCGGCGCGCGGCTCGGACTCGATGGTGATGGCCTGGGCCGGACAAATGGCTTCGCACAGCTTGCAGGCGATGCAGCGCTCCTCGCCGTTGGGATAGCGGCGCAGCGCATGTTCGCCGCGGAAGCGGGGACTGAGCGGCCCCTTCTCGAACGGATAGTTGAGGGTCACCTTGCGGCGGAACATGTAGCGCAACGTCAGCGCCATACCGGCGACCAGTTCCGTCAGCAGGACCGTCCGCATGCCGCGCCGGATAAAGCCCATGCCCTTAAATCCTTTCTCAGCCGTAAACCGGCGCCAGATCGAAGGCGACCAGGACACCGGCGACGATCACCACGGCGGCCAGGGATATGGGCAGGAACACCTTCCAGCCCAGGCGCATCAACTGGTCGTAGCGGTAGCGCGGGAACGTCGCCCGCACCCACAGGAAGACGAACAGCACCGCCGCCAGCTTCGCCGCAAACCACACCGGCCCCGGCACCCAGGTGAACGGCACCCTGTCCATGGGCGGCAGCCACCCGCCGAGGAACAGGATCGTGGTCATGCCCGACATCAGAATCATGAAGGCGTATTCGCCCAGGAAAAAGAGGGCGAAGGGCATGGCCGAGTATTCCACGTTGTAACCGGCCACCAGTTCCGTCTCGGCCTCCGGCAGGTCGAAGGGGTGGCGGTTGGTCTCCGCCAGGGTCGAGACGAAAAATATGACCGCCAGCGGCAGCAGCGGAATGACAAACCAGATCCGTTGCTGCGCCATGACGATGTCGCCCAGGTTCAGCGAGCCGACGCACAGCAGAACCCCGATTATCATGAACCCCATGGAAACCTCGTAAGACACCATCTGCGCCGCCGAGCGCAGGGCGCCGAGAAAGGCGTACCGGGAGTTGCTGGCCCAGCCGGCCATGAGGATGCCGTAGACCGCCATCGACGAGATGGCGAAAAGATAAAGGATGCCCACGTTGATGTCGGCCAGCACCAGGCCCTCGCCGAAGGGGATGACCGCCCAGGCGGCTAGGGACAGGATAAAGGTCAGGCACGGCGCCAAGATGAACACGCCCCGGTTGGCGCCGGTGGGAATGATGGTCTCCTTGAGGAACAGCTTCAGTCCGTCGGCGATGGGCTGAAGCAGCCCGAACGGACCCACCACATTGGGTCCGCGGCGCAGGTGCATGGCGGCGATCACCTTGCGCTCGGCATAGGTCAGGTAGGCCACACCCAACAAAAGGGGGATGACGATGGCGACGACCTTCAGACCGATCCACACCGTCGGCCAAACGTAGCCGTCCCAGAACTCAACCATCGGTCCCGGTCCTTTCCCCCTGCGCGCCGGCCAGCGCGTCCGCGCATGCGGCCATGGTGACCGAGGCCCGGCTGATGGGATCGGTCATGTAGAAGTTGGCGACCGGCGTCCGGAATGGCGCCGGGTCCATGGGCCCGTCGGTCCCGAACGCGCCCCACGGCGCCGTTTCCACCGTGTCCGGACCGGCGGCGAAGTTGGGGTTGACCTCGGCCATGCGGGCGCGCACATCGTCGCGGGTATCGACCGGAAGTTTCCGCCCCAGGACCTCGGACAGGGCGCGGATGATCGTCCAGTCCTCGCGCGCCTCGCCGGGCGGGTAGACGGCCCGCCTTCCCTGCTGCACCCGCCCTTCGGTGTTGACGTAGGTGGCGTTCTTTTCCGTATACGCGGCGCCGGGCAGGATGACGTCGGCGCGCTCGGCCCCGGCGTCGCCGTGGTGACCCTGGTAAATGACGAACGCCTTGCCCAGGCTGTCCATGTCGATCTCGTCGGCGCCGAGCAGGTACACCACCTCCACGGCGCCCGCCGACGCCGCGTCCAGGATGGCCCCCGTATCCAGGCCGCCGTCGCCGGGCAGGAAGCCGAGGTCCAGTCCGCCCACCCGCGCCGCCGCCGTGTGCAGGACGTTGAAGCCGTTCCAGCCGCCGGTGTCCTGCACCATTCCGCAGTCCTCGGCGATGGTGCGCGCCGTGGCCAGCACCTGGGCGCCGTCGGCGCGGGCCAGGGCGCCCATGCCGACGATCAGCATCGGCCTCTCGGCCCGCCCAAGCACCTTGGCGAAGGCGTGCTCGCCGGCGGCGATCTGTTCCAGCGCCTCGGGGCCGTCGCCGAGGTGCTGGTAGTCATACGTCAGGTCCACCTGTGGTCCGACGACGCCCACGGGATAGCCGCCGGCGAGGTGGCGCTTGCGCAGCCGCGCATTGATGATGGACGCCTCCCGGCGCACGTCGGTGCCGACCAGGAGGCAGGCGTCGGCCTGTTCGATCCCGGCGATGGTGGTATTGAAGAGGTAGCCGGCGCGGCACGCCCCATCCAGTTTGGCGCCATCCTGCCGGCAGTCCGTGTTCGGTGACCGCAACTTCGCCATCAGGTCCTTCAACGCCATCATCGATTCGCAGTCGGCCAGGTCGCCGGCAATGGCGGCGATGCGTTTCCCCCGGACGCCCTTGAGGTGTTGCCCGATGGCGGAAAAGGCCTCGGCCCAGGTGGCAGCCTCGAGCCTGCCGTCGCGGCGCACATAGGGCCGGTCGAGGCGCTGGCGTTTCAGCCCGTCGCAGGCGAAGCGGGTCTTGTCCGATATCCACTCCTCGTTCACGTCCTCGTTCAGGCGCGGCAGCACGCGCATGACCTCGGCGCCGCGTGAATCCACGCGGATGTTGCTGCCCACGGCGTCCATCACGTCCACGGACTCGATCTTGGTCAGCTCCCACGACCGCGCGGCGAAGGCATACGGCGCGGACGTCAGCGCCCCCACCGGGCACAGGTCGATCATGTTGCCCGACAGCTCGGACGTCAGCGCCTTCTCCACGTAGGTGCCGACCTCCATGTCCTCGCCGCGGCCGGTGGCGCCGAGCTCCGGCACGCCGGCGATCTCGGTGGCGAAGCGGATGCAGCGGGTGCAGTGGATGCACCGGGTCATGAAGGTCTTGATCAACGGCCCCAGGTCCTTGTCCTCCACGGCGCGCTTGCTCTCGCGGTAGCGGCTGCGGTCGAACCCGTAGGCCATGGCTTGGTCCTGCAGGTCGCATTCGCCGCCCTGGTCGCAGATGGGGCAGTCCAGCGGGTGATTGATGAGCAGGAACTCCATCACCCCCCGGCGCGCCTTTTGCACCCCGGGCGTGTTGGTGTGGATCACCATGCCGTCGGCCACCGGCATGGCGCAGGACGCCACCGGCTTGGGCGCCCGCTCCATCTCCACCAGGCACATGCGGCAGTTGCCGGCGATGGACAGGCGTTCGTGATAGCAGAACCGGGGAATTTCGATGCCCGCCTGCTCGCAGGCCTGGAGGACCGTGAGCCCCGGCTCCACCTCTACTTCCCTGCCGTCGATGGTCAGCGTCGGCATGTCTTTTTCCTCACGCCGCCTGATCGGCCTGCCGTGCCTGGAAGGCGGCGGCGCGGCGCTCCAGCTCGGGCCGGAAATGGCGGATAAGCCCTTGCACGGGCCAGGCGGCGGCGTCCCCGTGGGCACAGATGGTATGGCCCTCGATCTGGCGGCTGACCTCGTCCAGGAGGTCGATCTCCTCGACGGCGATGTTGCCCGTGACCAGGCGCTCCATCATGCGCCACAGCCAGCCGGTGCCCTCGCGGCAGGGCGTGCACTGGCCGCAGCTCTCGTCCATGTAGAACCGGGACAACCGGGCGATCGCCCTGACGATGTCGGTGGACTTGTCCATGACGATCACGGCGCCGGTGCCCAGGCCCGAGTGGACCTCGCGCAGGGAGTCGAAATCCATGAGCACCGTCCCGCAGACGGACTTGGGGATCAGCGGCACCGAGGAGCCGCCGGGAATCACCGCCAGAAGGTTGTCCCAGCCGCCGCGCACGCCGCCGGCGTGCTTCTCGATGAGCTCCCTGAGGGGCACGCTCATCTCGTCTTCCACGGTGCACGGGTGGTTGACGTGGCCGGAGATACAGAAAAGCTTGGTGCCGGTGTTGTTGGGGCGGCCGAGCGCGGCGAACCAGTCGGCGCCGCGCCTCAGTATGGCCGGCGCCACGGCGATGGATTCCACGTTGTTGACCGTGGTCGGACAGCCATACAGGCCGGTGTTGGCGGGAAACGGGGGCTTGAGGCGGGGCATTCCCTTCCGGCCTTCCAGGCTTTCGAGGAGGGCGGTCTCCTCGCCGCAGATGTAGGCGCCGGCGCCGACGTGGAGGTGAATGTCGAAGTCCCAGTCCGAGCCGCAGGCGTTCTTGCCGATCAGCCCGGCCTCATAGGCCTCGCCGATGGCCCGCCGCAAGGCCTCGGTCTCGCGGTGGAACTCGCCGCGTATGTAAATGTAGCTCACGCTGGCGCCCATGGCGACGGCGGCGAGCAGGGCGCCCTCCAGCAGCTTATGGGGCTCGTGGCGAAGGATTTCCCGGTCCTTGCAGGTGCCGGGCTCGCCCTCGTCGGCGTTGATCACCAGGTAGTGGGGCCGGCCGTCGGAGACCTTGGGCATGAAGGACCACTTCATTCCGGTGCCGAAGCCGGCGCCGCCGCGTCCCCTGAGCCCCGAGTTTTTCACCTCGTCGATGATCCAGTCGCGGCCCTTGGCGATCAGCGCCCTGGTATCGTCCCAGTCGCCGCGCGCCCGCGCGCCCTCCAGGCCGACGTCCTCGAATCCGTAGAGGTTGGTGAAAATGCGGTCGGAGTCCCTGAGCATCAGGAAGCCCCCGGTTTGTCGCCCCGGCCGTCCGACCATCCCGTCAGGGTGGTCAGCCCGCCGGCCGGTTCGCACGCCCTGCGGTCGCTCTGGGGTCCGGGCCTGGGCGTGCCCCCTTTCTTGAGTTCCGCCAGAATGGCCGTCGCCGTGCCGACGTCCAGGTCCTCGTAGTAGTCCCCGCCGATCATCATCACCGGCGCATTGACGCAGGCGCCCAGGCACTCCGTCTCGGACAGCGTGAAGCCGCCGTCCGCCGACGTCTCGCCCAAATCGATGCCCAGGGCATTGCGGCAGGCGGCGAGGACGTCGTCGGAGCCGCGCAGCCAGCACGATACATTGGTACACACCTGAATGTGGTGCCGGCCCACGGGCTTGAGGTTGTACATGTTGTAGAAGGTGGCCACCTCGTAAACGCGCATCGGCGGCATGTCGAGAATCCCGGCCACCGCATCCATGGCCGCCCGCGGCAGCCAGCCGCCGTTCTGCCGTTGCGCCAGGTCGAGCAGGGCCAGCACGGCGCTCGCCTGACGGCCCTTCGGATACGCGGCGACGGCGGCCTCGGCCTTCTTCGCGTTCTCCGGGGTGAAGGCGAAGGTTCGGGGCTGCGCGGACGCGTCGTTTGGCGCGCTCATCGGTCGATCTCGCCGAAAACGATGTCGATGGAGCCGATGTTGGCGACCACGTCGGCCAGCATGTGCCCCTTGGAGAGCAGCTCCAGGGCCTGCAGGTGGGCGAACCCGGGCGCCCGGATCTTGCAGCGATAGGGCTTGTTGGTGCCGTCCGAGACCAGATAGACCCCGAACTCGCCCTTGGGCGCCTCCACCGCGGTGTAGGTTTCGCCGGCCGGCACGTGGTAGCCCTCGGTAAACAGCTTGAAATGATGGATCAGCGCCTCCATGGAGTCTTTCATCTCGGCGCGGGACGGCGGCGTGATCTTGCGGTCGTCCGCCTTGACCGGGCCGCCGGGCATCTGGTCCACGCACTGCTTGATGATCTTGACGCTTTCGCGCATTTCGGCCATGCGCATGAGATAGCGGGCGTAGCAATCACCGTGCTTGCCCACGACAACGCCGAACTCCATCTTCTCGTAGACGTCGTAGGGCTGCGCCTTGCGCAAGTCCCAGGCGATGCCACAGGCGCGCAGGTTGGGCCCCGAGAATCCCCAGTCGAGGGCCTGGTCGGCGGTGATCACCCCGATGTCCACGGTGCGCTGCTTGAAGATCCGGTTCTCGGTCAGCAGGGTCTCGCAATCATCGACGAAACTGGGGAAGTGATCGGCCCACCCATGGATGTCCTCGGCCAACCCGGAGGGCATGTCGAAGGCGACGCCGCCCGGGCGGAAATAGTTCATGTGCATGCGCGCGCCGCTTACCCGCTCGCAAAACTCCATCAGCCGCTCGCGCTCCTCGAAGCCCCACAACATGGGCGTCATGGCGCCGACGTCCATGGCATACGAGCACACGTTGAGGATATGGCTGAGGATGCGCCCGATTTCGGCGTAGAGGACGCGGATGTACTGGGCCCTGGGCGGCACCTCCAGCCCGAGAAGCTTCTCCACGGCAAGGGCGAACGCGTGCTCCTGGTTCTGCGGGGCGACGTAGTCGAGGCGGTCGAAATAGGGCACCGCCTGGAGGTAACTCTTGTACTCGATAAGCTTTTCCGTGCCCCGGTGGAGGAGCCCGATGTGGGGGTCGGCGCGCTCGATGACCTCGCCGTCCATCTCCAGCACCAGGCGCAGCACGCCGTGGGCGGCGGGATGCTGCGGCCCGAAGTTGAGGGTGAAGTTCTTGATCTGGGTCTCGGCCATCAGGCGTCCCCGTCCGCCTTCTCGTCACCGGGCAGAACGCCCTGCACTCCTTCCCAGGGACTGAGGAAATCGAAGGTGCGGAACTCCTGGGTCAGCTTCACCGGCTCGTAGACCACGCGCTTCTGTTCGTCGTCATAGCGCACCTCCACATAGCCGGTGAGCGGAAAGTCCTTGCGCAGCGGGTGTCCATCGAACCCGTAGTCGGTCATGATGCGCCGCAGGTCCGGGTGGTCGGAAAAATAGATGCCGAAAAGGTCCCAGGCCTCGCGCTCCCACCACGTGGCCGCGCTGAACACGCCGCTGACCGAGGGCACCGGAGTCTCCTCGTCGGTCTCGACCTTGACCCTGACACGCATGTTGTGGGTGAGGCTGAGCAGGTTGTAGACCACCTCGAAGCGCTTCTCCCGCTCCGGGTAGTCGACACCGCAAAGGTCCATCAACTGCTGGAACCGGCAGTTGACGTCGTCGCGGAGGAAGGTCAACACCTTGACGATCAGGTCCCGGCGCGCCCTGACCATCAACTCGTCGAACTCGACCTCGGTCCCGAGCACCTCCTGGGGCAGCGCTTCGGCGACGTAATCGCCGAGGTCTTTAAGGGCCAGATCCATGTTCCCTCGATGACCTCTACCGGTGTGCCTGCGATGGGGTCAGCGCCACAGCGCGCCCGTTCGCCTGATCTTTTTCTGCAGCTGGAGAATGCCGTACACCAGCGCCTCGGCGGTCGGCGGGCAGCCCGGAACGTAAATGTCCACCGGGACGACGCGGTCGCAACCGCGGACCACCGAGTAGGAATAGTGGTAATAGCCGCCACCGTTGGCGCACGAGCCCATGGAGATCACATAGCGGGGCTCGGCCATCTGGTCGTAGACCTTGCGGAAGGCGGGCGCCATCTTGTTGGTCAATGTGCCCGCAACGATGAGGACGTCCGACTGCCGCGGACTGGCCCGGGGAACCACGCCGAAGCGGTCCAGGTCATAGCGGCTCATATACGCGTGGATCATCTCCACGGCACAGCAGGCGAGGCCAAAGGTCATGGGCCACAACGAACCCGTGCGCGCCCAGTTCACGAGATTGTCCAATTGGGCCACGACGAAGCCCTTGTCCGCCAATTCGCCGGTCACGCTGGTGAGCAGGGCCTCTCGCTCCGCACCCGGGGAGACAAGGGGGGGGTCCCCCCGGCCAGGATTTGCGGGGGACGCCCCCGCGGCCCCCGGGGGGACAAGGGGGGTGTCCCCCCGGCCAGGACTTGCGGGGGACGCCCCCGCGGCCCCCGGGGACAAGGGCGCTCCGCCATCGGCAACGGGACGGGATCTCACTCCCATTCCAAGGCTCCTTTTTTCCACTCATATATAAAGCCGATGGTGAGGATTGCCAGGAAAACCATCATCGACCAGAAGCCGAAAACCCCTATTTTTCCCAAGGTGATAGCCCATGGAAACAGGAAGGCGATCTCAAGGTCGAAGATGATGAAAAGGATGGCGACGACGTAAAAACGGACGTCGAATTTGTTGCGGCTGTCGTCGAACGCCTCGAAGCCGCATTCATAGGCCGAGGTCTTCTGCGCGTCGGGCCGCTGCTGGACGACGATGTAGGAGGCACCGACCGCGAAACCGGCGATGGCGGTGGCGATGGCGAAGAAAATCAGGATGGGAAGATATTCAACAAGCATCGCGTCCATGGCGGCGTTCCTCTACGGGGGATCACGGCATTCGCTGCTGGGGAACGGAACCTTCGTGTCGGCATGGAGTGATGGCGGGAGTGACGGGACTCGAACCCGCGACCTCCGGCTTGACAGGCCGGCGCTCTAACCAAAGCTGAGCTACACCCCCGTAGCCGGGTCGGCTTCATGTAAGCCACCCCCCGACAGGTGTCAAGGCGTCAACCGGCGGCCCTTCCGGCGACACGGCCGGACCACCCCGGATGCCCCATTTCAAAAGGTTTGGTATCCGTTTCCCCGGCGCCGCGGGCGGGCCTGGACGCCGCCCCCGAGGGCGCCGGCCGGGTCGCCGGCATGACCAAGCCACTGGGCGGTAATTTCTAGAGGAGAGTCAGATTGAAGGTGCCGGTGCGGACGCCGTCGGTCCTCGCGGTGTCGAACGCGACTTCAAGCGACCCCCGGTGCTCCGCCGACAGCGGCGCCAGCAGCAGGTCCTTGCCGTTGAGCCGGTGGCCGGCGAAATACATCTGGGTGGTCAGCGGCGGATGGGACGCGGCGCGGGCCTTGAAATGGATATGGGGCGGTCGAATCCAGTCGTCCATCGCCGGATAGGATCCGGGAATGATCGTCACGAAGCGATACGCGCCATCGTCGCCGGTGGTGACCCGGCCATAGCCCTGAAAGTTCGGGTCCAGAGGACGGCCCCTGGGCTCGTCCCGCGGGTGATCGTAGCGGCCATGAATATTGGCCTGCCACACCTCGACCACGCAGCCCGATACGGGCCGGCAGCGTGCGTCGCGCACCCGGCCGGTCACTTCGATCACTTCTCCCTCGGCGCGGCCCGAGCCGCCGGACACATGGGTCAGGTCCCAATCATGGTCCTCGATGACGGTCGGAAAGAAGGGGCCCTCGATCTGGGGGGCGGTCAACGCGCAGGCGCCCCGGGCCGTCCGGCCGGCCGCCAGAACCGCCGTCCCCGCCGTCAGCCCGGCGAGCAGGCTGCGGCGCGAAAGACACCGCACCGGCCGGTGCTGGCAATCAAGCATTGGCATACTAATGGTGCCTAATGGTGCGGGCACTCCGGAGCGAATCGATGCTCCGTCCGCCTTCGCCAAGGCTTCGGCGGACATTCCTACGCCTAAACCCTACGCCTAAACGTCTTCGGGCCTACGCCTAAACGCCTTCGGGTGGCCTGCCGCCCGAAGACGAAGGCGTAGGGTGGTGGGCGATGACGGACTCGAACCGCCGACATTCTCGATGTAAACGAGACGCTCTACCATCTGAGCTAATCGCCCCATCGGATGAAAAACGTCGGACCATACAGGTCTTGCGTCGGCAAGCGCAAGGGCGCCCTGGACGGAACGCCGGCCGATAAACAAAGCCGGCTGCCCAGGCAGCCGGCAATGTATTCATCTCCCAGGCGGGCGGTCAGTTGACCGCTTCCTTCAGCCCCTTTCCAGCCTTGAACTTCGGTTGATTCGAAGCGGGAATTTGGATTCTTTCACCGGTACGCGGATTGCGGCCCTGCGTGGCGGCGCGTCGCGTCACGCTGAAGGTGCCGAAGCCGACCAGGCGAACCTCTGTTTTGGATCTGAGCGAGTTGGTGATCGCCTCGAACACGCCGTCCACGGCCTTGCCGGCGTCCGCCTTCGACATACCGGTTTTACTCGCGACAGTTGTAACCAGATCATTTTTGTTCAATTTGAAGCCCCCTCTCTTGTCCAATTAAAGGTTTTTGGTTGGTTTGGTTGTTGGGATTGGCTCTTTGTGGCGAAATGCGAAAACGGCGCGCAGTGTAAATCGGACCCAGCGGGCGCGTCAATCGGAGAACGGCAGTTTTCCCCAGTTTTTTGCGGCTTTCGGGCCACCTGGAGGCACCCTTGCCCGGGGGCGATCGCCGGCGCCCGTGAAACAATCGTTTCCGATGAATGGGTTGAAGGAAACACCTGCACCGGCGTCGAAGGCCGGGCCGGGCCGTCCGCGGTTCCGGAGAATTGAACGGAATCCGCCGCCACGCCGCTTCACCAGCCGTGCCGCGGCGTGCGGCGGACACGGGATCAGTGCGTAATGACGTCGCCCACGTCGTCGTCGTCCGGCTGCTTGCCGAGGGTGCCGGCCTTCTTCAGCTCCGCTTCCTCGTCCCAATCGATGGGGACGAGCGGCGCCACCAGGGCGTGTTCCAGAACCTCGTCCACGGTGCCAAGGGCGATGATGGTCATGCCCCGTTTCACGTTTTCAGGAATCTCGGCCAGGTCTTTTTCGTTTTCCTTCGGGATCAGAACGGTCCGAAGGCCGCCGCGCAGGGCGGCCAGCAGCTTCTCCTTCAGGCCGCCGATGGGCAGCACCCGCCCGCGCAGCGTGATTTCGCCGGTCATGGCCAGGTCCTTGTGCACGGCGATGCCCGAGAGGGCGGAGACGATGGAGGTGGCCATGGCCACGCCCGCCGAAGGCCCGTCCTTGGGCGTCGCCCCTTCCGGGACGTGGACGTGGATGTCGTTCTTGGCGAACATGGTCGGCGTGATGCCGAACCTCGCGGCGCGGGACTGCACGTACGACTTGGCGGCCTGCACCGATTCCTGCATGACGTCGCCCAACTTGCCGGTGATGGTGATCTTGCCCTTGCCGGGCACGGTCACCGCCTCGACGGCCAGCAATTCCCCGCCCACCTCGGTCCAGGCCAGCCCCGTGGTGACGCCGACCAGATCCTCCAGCTCCACTTCACCGTAGCGGTAGCGCCGGATGCCCGCGTACTTGCCCAGATTGCGCCGGGTGATGGCGACCCAGTCGCGGTCGCCGATCATGATGTCCTTGATCGCCTTGCGGCTCAGGTTGGCGATCTCGCGCTCCAGGTTGCGCACCCCCGCCTCGCGCGTGTAGTAGCGGATGATATCCCGCAAGGCGGCCTCCGAGATGGACCACTCGCTCTTTTTCAGGCCGTGGGCCTCGACCTGTTTGGGGATGAGGTGGCGCTTGGCGATCTCCACCTTCTCATCTTCGGTGTAGCCGGAGATACGGATGGTTTCCATGCGGTCCGCGAGCGCTACGGGAATGTTCATGGTATTGGCGGTGGTTACGAACATGACGTCCGAAAGGTCGTAATCCACTTCCAGGTAATGGTCGTTGAACGTGGAGTTCTGTTCGGGGTCGAGGACCTCGAGCAGGGCCGACGTCGGGTCGCCGCGCCAGTCGTGGCCCATCTTGTCCACCTCGTCGAGGAGGAACAGGGGATTGGACGCCTTGGCCTTTTTCATGCCCTGGATGATCTTGCCGGGCATGGACCCGATGTAGGTGCGCCGGTGGCCGCGGATTTCGGCCTCGTCGCGCACGCCGCCCAGGGACATGCGCACGAATTTGCGTCCGGTCGCCCGCGCGATGGATTTGCCCAACGAGGTCTTGCCAACCCCCGGCGGTCCGACCAGGCACAGGATGGGCCCGCGAATCTTGTTGGTGCGCAGTTGCACCGCCAGGTATTCGACGATCCGTTCCTTGACCTTCTTGAGGCCATAGTGATCGGCGTCCAGGATCTCCTGGGCCACCTTGATGTCCTTCTCGACCCTTGTGCGCTTTTTCCACGGAATGCTGAGAAGCCAGTCCAGATAGTTGCGCACCACCGTGGCCTCGGCGGACATGGGGCTCATGGAGCGCAGCTTCTTGAGCTCGGACAGCGCCTTCTCACGCGCCTCCTTGCTGAATCTCGTCTTCTTGATGCGGTCCTCGAACTCCGCCGTTTCGTCGCGGCCGTCCTCGGATTCGCCCAGCTCCTTCTGAATCGCCTTAAGCTGCTCGTTCAAGTAGTACTCGCGCTGGGTTTTCTCCATCTGGCGCTTGACCCGGTTGCGGATCTTCTTTTCCACCTGAAGGACGCCGATTTCGGCCTCGATGTAGGCATAGATCCGCTCCAGGCGTTCGGTCACGGTCCGCGTCTCGAGCAGCTCCTGCTTCTCCGAGATCTTCAGCGCCAGGTGCGAGGCCACCGTATCGGCCAGCTTGCTGGCATCATCGATCTGGTTGATGGATACCAGGGCTTCGGGTGGAATCTTCTTGTTCAGCTTGATGTAGTGCTCGAACTGGGAGACCACCGTGCGGGACAACGCCTCCAGCTCCTGTTTGTCCCCGTCCTGCTCTTCGATGAGCTCGGCATTGGCCTGGAAAAACGCCTCGTTGTCGGTATAGCCGAGGACGTGGGCGCGCCGCCCGCCCTCCACCAGCACCTTGACGGTGCCATCGGGCAGCTTGAGGAGCTGCAGCACGGTGGAAACCGTGCCGACCTCGTAAATGTCCTCGATGGCGGGGTCATCCTGGGCCGCGTTCTTCTGGGCCAGCAGCAGGATCTGTTTGTCGTCCTTCATCACGTCTTCAAGGGCGCGTACCGATTTTTCGCGTCCCACGAACAGGGGCACGATCATGTGCGGAAACACCACGATGTCCCGCAACGGGAGGACCGGATACAGTTCGCCTTGAATCGTATCGCCTTGATTTGTCACAAGCCTATACCTCTCGTGATGTCCGGTCCCGGGATCGCCCAGGTGCCGGTCGGGTTTTGGCCAAGACCGCCTGTCAAAAGGTGGCGCCCATTGATGCCCTGTTCAAGGGGCGAGCGATCGATTATGCGCTGGATTCCACATCGTCGCGCCGGTCGACGTAAATGTAGAGCGGCGTAGCGTGGTCCTCGGCGACCTCGCGGTTGATGACGACTTCCTCGACACCGTCCAGGCCGGGAAGCTCGAACATGGTGTCGAGCAGGATGTTTTCCATGATCGAGCGCAGTCCGCGGGCGCCGGTCTTTCGTTCGACGGCCTTTCTGGCGATGGTGTCCAGGGCGCCATCGGAAAAGGCCAGGCGCACCTCCTCCATCTCGAACAGGCGCTGATATTGCTTGACCAGGGCGTTCTTGGGTTTGGTCAGAATATCCACCAAGGAATCCTGGTCCAGTTCGTCGAGGGTGGCGATGACCGGCAGCCGGCCGACGAATTCGGGGATGAGACCGAATTTCAGAAGGTCCTCGGGCTCTATGTCGCGCAGGATCTCGCCGGTCTTGCGTTCGTCCGCGGCGCGCACGTCGGCGCCAAAACCGATGGTCGTGCCCTTGCCGCGGGCCGAGATGATCTTGTCCAGACCGGAGAAAGCGCCGCCGCAGACGAACAAGATGTTGGTCGTGTCCACCTGCAGGAACTCCTGTTGGGGATGTTTGCGCCCCCCTTGCGGCGGCACGCTGGCCACCGTGCCCTCCATGATCTTGAGCAGGGCCTGTTGCACGCCCTCGCCCGAGACGTCCCGGGTGATGGAGGGGTTGTCGGATTTGCGCGAGATCTTGTCCACCTCGTCGATATAGACGATGCCCCGTTGGGCGCGTTCAACATTATAATCGGCCGACTGGAGCAATTTTAGGATAATGTTCTCAACGTCCTCGCCCACGTAACCGGCCTCGGTGAGGGTGGTGGCGTCGGCCATGGTAAACGGCACGTCCAGGATTCGCGCCAGGGTCTGCGCCAACAGCGTCTTGCCGCACCCGGTGGGTCCGACCAGCAGGATGTTGGATTTCGCCAGTTCCACGTCGTTGTTCTTGGCGCTGTGGGCCAAGCGCTTGTAGTGGTTGTGTACGGCCACGGACAACACCTTTTTGGCGTGGTCCTGGCCAATCACGTAATCATCGAGAACCGCGTAAATCTCCCCCGGACTGGGAACCCCTTCCCCGGATTTCACAAGGTTGCCCTTGTGTTCCTCGCGGATGATGTCCATGCAGAGTTCGACGCATTCATCGCAGATGAAGACGGTCGGCCCGGCAATCAGCTTGCGGACTTCATGCTGGCTCTTGCCGCAGAATGAGCAATAAAGGGTGTTCTTCGAGTCGCCGCTGGTGGACTTGCTCATGGGTACCCCGTTCGAATGACCAGCCCTATAGATGCTATTTTACCCGTTTGCGCGGGGACCACACAATCCCCAAAAATCCCCGGAATCAAGCCACTCCCCCGCCCCGGCCCGGAAACGGCCGGCCATCGGGGCCCCCGGGCCAGAGGCCGGGGCCGGCACGGCCAGAGCGGTCTATACCGGTGATATGGGACCCCGCGGCGGCCACTTAATCCTTTTTCTTGCCGTCGCCCTTGCGCCCGGCGTCCGCGTATTCGTCCTCGGGGTGTGGCCGATTTAACACAACCTCGTCGATGATGCCGAATTCCAGGGCCTCCGTCGGCGTCATGTACCGGTCCCTCTCCACGGCGCTCTCGATCACCTCCAGCGGCTGGCCGGTATGCTCGGCATATATGCTGTTCAGCCGGGCCCTGAGGGCAAGGATTTCCTTGGCCTGGATCTCGATGTCCGTGGCCTGTCCCTGGACGCCGCCGGAGGGTTGGTGGACCATGATGCGCGAGTTGGGAAGGGCATACCGCTTGCCCTTGGCCCCGGCGGCCAGCAAGAGCGAGCCCATGGACGCCGCCTGGCCGATGCAGACCGTGGAGACGTCGGGGCGGATGTAGGCGATGCTGTCGTAGATGGCCAGGCCGGCGGTGACCACGCCCCCCGGCGAGTTGATGTAAAGCGAGATGTCCTTGTTGGGGTTTTCCGATTCCAGGAAGAGAAGCTGGGCGCACACCAGACTGGCGTCGGTGTCGTCGACGGCGCCGGTAAGAAAAATGATGCGCTCCTTGAGCAGGCGCGAAAAGATATCGTAAGCACGTTCCCCGCGGTTGGTCGTCTCCACGACCATGGGGACGAGGGTATTCGTGTACACCTCGACCGGATCCTTCATTGGCTGATCTTCCTATCTCCAACGAGTTTCCAACGGCGTCTCCGCGGCGCCGCCGGCGGGCACCGGGTCACGTTCCCTTCTTGCCCTTCCTGGCCGCCTTCTTGCGGGACGCGGACGTCTTCCCGGCTGGCGCGGCAGGCCCCGTTTCGTCTTCCGAGTCCCGCATAAGGTCCTCGAGCGATACCTCTTTTTCGGTAATGGTGGCCATTTCCAGCATGAAATCCACCACTTTATCCTCGTACACGGGCGCCGTGATGGCCTCCATCGCCTCGGGCGTGTTCCGGTAATGGTCGATGACGGCCTGTTCGCGGCCGGGGTTGCCGCGCACTTCCACCATCAGGGCCCGGTTGATCTCCTCCTGGCTCAGGTGGATATTGTTGGCGCGGCCGACGTCGGACAACACAAGGCCCAGCCGCACCCGGCGTTCGGCGATGGCGCGGAAATCGGCCTTGTGCG
The DNA here is from genome assembly GCA_022545455.1 of Pseudomonadota bacterium. Taxonomy (GTDB): domain Bacteria; phylum Pseudomonadota; class Alphaproteobacteria; order Rhodospirillales; family 2-02-FULL-58-16; genus JACZQZ01. The sequence goes on along the minus strand of JACZQZ010000021.1, from coordinate 2,956 downwards.
CGTCCTCGGTCTTGCCCGCATCGTCTTCGTCCCGGGCATCCGGGTCGGCCGCACGCTGCGCCTCGAACTGTTTCCAGATGGTGTCGAATTCGCGCTCCAGCAAGCCCTCGGGGACCTTGAAGTCATGGGCCTCGGCGAGGGCGTCCATTAACGCCCGCTTGAGCCTGAGGCGCGACAGGTCCTTTATCTGGCCCTCGTGTTCCTCGCCGATGCTGCGCTTCAGCGCGGTCAGGTTTTCGTGCCCGACCTTCCTCGCCAACTCGTCGTCGATGGGCGCCGGAGCGGTGTGGCGCAATTCCTTCACCTCCACATCGAACACCGCCTCCTTGCCGGCAAGCTCGGCGGCCGCATAGTGTTCGGGGAAGGTCACCTTGACCACAACGTGGTCGCCGGCCGCGACGCCCACCATTTGTTCCTCGAACCCGGGAACGAAGCTGTCGGAGCCCAGTTCGAGGGAATAGCCGTCGGCCTTTCCTCCCGGGAACTCTTCGCCGTCCACCGTGCCGGTAAAATCGATGACCACGATGTCCCCGTTCGCGCTTTTGCGCCCGCCGCTGACCGGCTCCGAGGACTTGTGGACGTCGGCCAGGCGTTTAAGCGCTTTTTCGACCTCCGCTTCGTCCGCCTTGGCCACCAGCCGTTCCAGGCGGATGGTCGAAAAATCGACGGGTTCGATGTCCGGGAGTACTTCCACCGCCATGGTGTATTCCAGGTCGGTACCTTCCTCGAACGAGATGATCTCAACCTTTGGCTGCATGGATGGCCGCAGGCTGCGCTCCGACATGATCTGCTTCGACGAGTTATTGACTGTTTGTTCCAGAACCTCGCCCATGACCGAAGGACCGTACTTCTTGCGCAACAGGGACACCGGGGCCTTGCCCGGACGGAACCCCGGAATGGTGACGGTGTTCGCCAACTCTTTCAGGCGGCTGGCAAGCTGCTCCTCGATCTCGGCGGCGGGAACGGCGATCTTGAACTCGCGCTTCAGCCCCTCGGCCTTGGTTTCCGTAACGTCCATGGATGTGCCAATCAAAAAGCCTGCTATGCCCTACCGAATCATTTCTGGAAATGGCTGGCCATGCGCTGCGGTCGAACAATTTACGGATGTGAATCTGGTGCGGGCGGAGGGACTTGAACCCCCACGACTTGCGTCACAGGTTCCTAAAACCTGCGTGTCTACCAGTTCCACCACGCCCGCCGTTTTCCCCGGGCTACCCAGCGGGGCCGCGACTCTATACGATTGGCGACTCCTGTCAATCGCGTCCCCCTGGCGGGCGCCGGCCACCGGGATATCTCCCTTCGCCATCACATTTCCTCGCGTCTCAGCCCTTCAGCAGGTGTCTTATGCCCGACGATGCGGCGACCCGGCCCGAAGACGTGTAGTCCTCATGGTTTTCATCGATTTCGCTTTGCTTATAGAGGTAGTTAATCATAATTCCCGCCGATTGCTCCAGGCCCCTCGCCGATCGGTCGCCCATCCAGTTCAGCCGCTCCATGCGGGCCCCGTTGCCGAGGTGGAAGTGGGCCACCGGGTCGAGGACCTCGCCGCCCGGGCGCTTCTCGTTGACCAGATAGCGCGCGCACAGCCGCATCAGCGGTGCCCTGAGGGCCTGGGAGGCGGTCTCGTCGGCGTGCCAGTCGGGGGTGGAGAGAAGGGCTTTCAGGGTGCCCTTGGCGCCTCGGGCGCTGCCGCGGGCGGCCTTCAGCACCTTCCGTTCAGAGGGCAGCAACAACCTGGGTTCGCCTTCGGAAAGTATCTGGTCCAGCCACGCCTGGAACCCCGGAATCGGCGACAGGGTGGCAAACGTGTTGAGGCCCTTGAACTCGCCGGCGAGGCTGTCGACGACCCGCTTGATCAGGAAATGGCCGAAGCTGATGCCGGCGAGCCCCTTTTGAGCGTTGGAGATGGAGTAGAAGATGGCGGTATCGGCGGTCTTCGGGTCCTCCAGGGGCGCCGATTCGTCCAACAGGGTCTGGACGTTGTCCGCCATTCCGTCGATCAGCGCCACCTCGACGAATATCAACGGCTCATCGGGCATGCGCGGATGAAAATAGGCGAAGCAGCGGCGGTCGGAATCGAGCCGGTTCTTGAGGTCGTCCCAGCTTTCGATGGCGTGCACGGCCTCGTACCCGATCAGCTTCTCGAGCAGCGCGGCGGAGGCTGAATCCCAGGTGATCCGCCTGAGATCGAGGAAATCCACGTCGAACCAGGTGGTGAGCAGGGCCTTGAGATCGGCTTCCAGGGCCCGCAACGCCGGGTCGTGGCGCATCAACGCAAGCACCTCGGCGCGCATGTCGACCAGGAACTTGATCCCCTCGGGGAGGGCGTTGAACTGGGTCAAGAGCCGTACCCGGGGCGCCTCCAGGGCCCTGCGCAGGACCTGTTCGGCGTTCCGCCGGGCTTCCTTGCCGTCGGCCCGCCGCAGGGCTTCGACGGCGGCGTCGACTTCGCCGGAATCGACGTCGAAGTCCTCCGCCAGGACGCGCAGGAAGCGTTCGCGCCCGGTGGTGTCCAGGGCCAGGTAGGCGTTCCCCAGCGCCGCCGCCCGGGCGCGGGCGGAAACCTCGCCGCCCCGGGATTCCAGGCAGGCGCGCATCTGCTCGCGCAGGCGCTCGGCGTCCTCCCCGGGCAGGTCCGGGTGCATGCTGGCGGCCGCGGCGTCATAGGCGGTGCCGGCGATCCCCCGCCAAGCCTTGCGAAGGTTGCGCAGGGTCCGGTCGAGGAAACCGCTCTTGTTATGCTCGTTCATGGTCTTTGCCGTGCCTTGTCGCTAGTGGCCTGTATCAGCTAAAGTGCACCCCTACGACGGCGTTGCGAGGTTTCCGGCCAGGAGCGCGTCGCGCCTTGGTGTGCGTGCACCACAAGCGGCGCGCGACGACGTCCGGAAGCCTCGCAACGCCGCCCTTCGGGTCGCTTTTCCCGTCCCCTCGGGGGTCGCGGGGGCGCCCCCCGCAT
>JACZQZ010000185.1 GCA_022545455.1 Pseudomonadota bacterium | reverse complement strand
ACCCTTCTTGCAAGGATCGCCGATGTGTTCGCCGTCGGCGGCGAGGGCGGGGCGTACTCGGGGACCGACCCGAAAGTGGGGAACCTGTGAATTCGGCCCGGAAAGCGGCGGGGCGGCGGTTCCGGCCCGCCGGCCGGGCAACCGGACATCGACCATGACCGAACCATTGCGCGTCGGCATCGCCGGCTACGGCATCGTCGGAAACCGGCGCCGCCATTTCATCGACCGGCATCCACGCTTAAAGACGGTGGCCGTGTGCGACCGCCGCCTGGACGGGGAAGGGACGTTCGACGACGGGGTGCGCTACTACACCCATTACAAGCGGGTCCTGGAAGAGGACCTGGACGTGCTGTTCGTCTGCCTGACCAACGACATCAACCCCGAGGTCACCATCGCCGGGCTCGAGAAGGGCCTGCACGTGTTCTGCGAAAAGCCGCCCGGACGGGACATAGCCGACGTGGTCCGGGTCATCGCCTGCGAGCGCAGGCATCCCGCCCTCAAGCTCCAGTACGGCTTCAACCACCGCTATCACGATTCCGTCCGCGACGCCCTGAAGATCGTGCGGGACGGCGAGCTCGGCCAGGTGATCAACCTGCGCGGCATGTACGGCAAGTCGAAGCCGGTCACCTTCGGCCAGACCTCGTGGCGCACCGAGCGGGCGCTTGCCGGCGGCGGCGTGCTGCTGGACCAGGGAATCCACATGGTGGACCTGCTGCGCCTGTTCGCCGGGGAGTTCACCGAGATCCACAGTTTCGTCTCCAACGCGTTCTGGAACCACGACGTGGAGGACAACGCCTACGCCCTGATGCGCACGGCGGACGGCCGGGTGGCCATCCTGCATTCGTCGGCGACCCAGTGGCGCCATCGTTTCAGCCTGGAAATGACGCTCGAGCGCGGCGCCATTACGCTCAGCGGCATCCTGTCGAGCTCCAAGAGCTACGGCGCCGAGACCATGACCGTGGCCTGGGCCGGCGACGACGAGATGGGCGACCCCAGGGAGCAGACCACGCGCTACAACCACGACCCGTCCTGGGCCGACGAGATCGCCGGGTTCGCCGACGCCATCCTCAACGACACGCCCGTCGTCAACGGCACCTCCGAGGACGCGCTGAAAACCATGGAGCTGGTGTACCGCATATACTGCGCCGATCCCGAATGGCGGGACCGGTGGAACCTGAGCGACGAGGTTCCGGACCTCTAGGTGGGTGAGGCGGTGAAAAACATGCCCGGCATCCGGCAAAGCGACCGGGCCTTCGGACTGATGTTCGCCGCCGTGTTCGCGGTGATCGCGGGCGTCGGCTGGCTGGCCTTCGACGCCCGGCTCTATTGGGTGATGGCGGCGGCGGGACTGTTTCTGGTCACCGCGCTCGCCGTTCCCTGGGTGCTTTTGCCCCTGAACCGTCTGTGGGCCGTGTTCGCGCGCCGGCTGGGCGGCCTGAACAACTACGTGGTGCTGGGACTGTTTTTCTATGTTTTCATCGTCCCCGCGGGCCTTATACTCCGCCTTCTGGGCCGCGACCCCATGTGCCGGGGCTTCGATTCGAAGGCGCCCACCTACTGGGCACCGGTGACGCGCCGGACCGACGCCGAAACGCTGCGCGACATGTTCTGAGGGGGCAGGGGCGCGCATGTTTTCCGTTCTTGGCCAGTTGTTCAAGTTCATGCGGGTGTACCGCAAGTTCTGGATGGCGCCCATCATTATCGGGTTGATCGCCCTCGGCGGCCTGTTGATCGCCGCCCAGAGCACGGCCATCGCCCCGTTCATCTACGCCATTTTTTAGACGCCCGTGATCGTTCTCGGACTATCGGCCTTTTACCACGACAGCGCCGCCGCGTTGGTGCGCGACGGCGCCATCCTGGCCGCCGCGCAACAGGAGCGCTTCTCGCGCCGAAAGCACGACTCGGGGTTCCCCGGGGACGCCGCCGCCTATTGCCTGGACGAGGCCGGGATCACCCTTGACGACGTCGACTACATCGGCTTCTACGACAAGCCGCTCCTCACCTTCAACCGGCTGCTGGAGACCTACCTGGCGTTCGCGCCGGCGGGCCTGCCGTCGTTCGTCAAGTCCATACCGGTGTGGGTGAAGGAGAAGATTCTCCAGAAAAGCCTTCTGGTGAAGGGACTGAACGGCCTGGGCCGCGGCACCGCGGACGAGAAAAAAATGCTGTTCGGCTTTCACCACCATTCCCACGCCGCCAGCGCGTTCTACCCCTCGCCCTTCGACGAGGCGGCCGTGCTGGTCATGGACGCCGTCGGCGAATGGGCCACCACCTCGCTCGGCCTGGGCAGGGGGAAGGATTTGACCTTGCTGAAGGAGATCCGCTTCCCCCATTCGCTGGGGCTGCTCTACTCCGTGTTCACCGCCTTCCTCGGGTTTGAGGTGAATGAGGGGGAGTATAAGGTCATGGGGATGGCCCCGTACGGCACCCC
>JACZQZ010000121.1 GCA_022545455.1 Pseudomonadota bacterium | reverse complement strand
CGGGGCCGGGGTAGCTGTTCAACCACTTGGGCGACCCGCCCCAATAATCAACCGCGTCAATTTCTACACTCATTAGTGACTACCTTTCGTCGTCGGTTGGTCACCATTTCGTTAATCGGCCCTATTATTTCGTCGTTGTGCCTTTGGCTGATTTGCCAGAACCCGTCGGTTAATATTTTGCGCACTTTGTGGGGTGAATCGGTCTTGGCGACTTCGGCAGCGATGCCCTCTAAAGCGTCTTCGTGAAGACTGACAAAGAGTGAGTGCGCCGCTGCGAAAATTTGGGCCGCATCAGTACTTCGGACTAGCCCCGCTTCGGTCTTGTCGTTCTGTAGGCGTAGCTTGCGCTCGCGCTGACTGGCTAGCCGCGTGTCGGCAGTTTCGCCGTGCGTTTCCCGCGTATGCTTAGCGTACGACGATACGGCTTCGCGTAGATCGTACTTGCCGCGTGCTACGCCGTTTTGGGATAGGACGCCCGCCCGGCATAGGCGGGTCACGCCGTCGCGGGTCATACCTAGGATTGTGGCAAGGTCTTTTGTACTTACGTTTGTGGCGTCAATCTTGGTCATGTTTGTTAACGTTAGTTCCTGAAAACTCGGATATAGCTAGGCAGATAAGCGCCAACTAAAAAGCATGGAAAATGCTCGAATTCCGGTCGCTTGCAGACCCGCCCGGCCCGCAGCGAGACCGTCGCGCACCGCCCGGGATCGCCCGCCCGGCGCGGCGCCCTCCGGCCGGGGCACCGGCCCTGAAACCGCCGCCCGCGACCGCGTCCGTGCCCGTGCCGGGTCCGTTCGAGACGCTGATTGTCTCGTCCGCCGGCGTCGAGTTGGCCGCCGCCCCGCTGCTGGCGTTCCAGCCGGTGGCGTCGCCGGCGCCCCGGGGGCGTGTGAAAAGCCGCCGCAAAGGCGGGACGTCGCGGTTTCGGCAGGCCCGCGGGGCGCTGCCGCCGGGGGCGACCAAGGTGGCGACCATCCTGTTCCCGAAAGGCTCGGCGGAACTCGACGCGCGGGACCGGCGCATCCTGAACGACGTCTTCAGGCTGCACCGCCAGCGCGGCGGCAAGATGCGCGTCATCGGCCATGCCAGCCTGCGCACGCGGAACCTGGATGCGGCGGCGCACAAGATGGTGAACTACCGGATTTCGATGGCCCGCGCCGATAGTGTCGCCCGCGAACTCATCCGGCGGGGAGTCCGGGCCGACGAAATTTCCGTCGACGCCAGGGCCGACAGCGAGCCCATCTATTACGAAATCATGCCCTCGGGCGAGGCGGGCAACCGCCGGGCCGAGATCTACTTCGAACGCTGAGCGGTCCGGCGGTCCAGAATCGGGGGCGCCTGCCGGCGTCCCCCATTTGGCGCGTGAAGGTCATGGAACAGGAATTCCACCGCATTCGAAGGCTGCCGCCCTACGTGTTCGCCGAGGTCAACGCCATGAAGGCGCGCGCCCGCGCCGCCGGCGAGGACATCATAGACTTCGGCATGGGCAACCCCGATTGCCCGACGCCGCCCCATATCGTCGAAAAACTGATCGAGACGGCGCAGAACCCGCGCACCCATCGCTACTCCAACTCGCGGGGCATTCCGGGCCTGCGCAAGGCCGTCGCCGGGTATTACGAACGCCGCTTCGGCGTTCACGTAAATGCCGAGACCGAAACCATCGTCACCCTCGGCTCCAAGGAAGGCCTGGCCAATCTGGCCGCGGCGGTGACCAGCCCCGGCGACGTGATCCTGGTGCCCAATCCCTCTTACCCGATCCACCAGTTCGGGTTCATCATCGCCGAAGCCGCGGTGCGCAACATTCCGGTCACCCCGGACGCCAGTTTCCTGGCGGCGCTGGAGCGCGCGGTGAATCAAAGCGTGCCCAGGCCGACGGCATTGGTGCTGAACTACCCCAACAACCCCACCTGCGAGGTGATGGATCTGGACTTCTACGGCCGGATCGTGGATTTCTGCCGTGTGCACGGGATCTATATCTTTTCCGACCTGGCCTATGCCGAAATCTATTTCGACGACCAGCCGCCGCCGTCGATCCTGCAGGTTCCGGGGGCCAGGGACATCGCCGTGGAGTTCACCTCCATGTCCAAGACCTATTCCATGCCCGGCTGGCGCATCGGCTTCGCCACCGGCAACAAGAGGCTGATCGAGGCGCTGGCGCGCATCAAATCCTATCTGGACTACGGCGCGTTCACGCCGGTGCAGGTGGCCGCCACGGCCGCCCTCAACGGCCCCCAGGACTGCGTGGTCGAGATTCGAAACCGCTACCGGGAACGCCGCGACGTGCTGATCCAGGGGCTGGCGGCGGCCGGCTGGGAGGTGCCGGAGCCGCGCGCCACCATGTTCGCCTGGGCGCCCATTCCGGAGGCCTTCCGGCACCTGGGTTCCCTGGAGTTCTCCAAGCTTTTGCTGCGCGAGGCCAAGGTCGCGGTTTCGCCGGGTATCGGTTTCGGTGAAAACGGGGACGGCCACGTGCGCTTCGCGCTGGTGGAGAACCGCCAACGCACCCGCCAGGCCATCCGCACCATCAAGGCGTTCCTCAGCGGCTACGACAAGGTAATCGGGGACACGGAGAGAAAACGGGCGGCGGTTCTTTAAAACACGTCCCCCGATCAAAGGCGTCGATGAACCAACCCCTAAAGATCGCCGTTGCCGGCCTCGGCACGGTCGGCGGCGGGACCCTCAAGCTATTGCGCAAGCATGCGGCGCTGCTCGAGCACCGCTGCGGCCGGGCAATCGTGGTCAGCGCCGTTTCGGCGCGGGACCGTGAAAAGGACCGCGGCGTTTCCCTGGACGGGATCCGCTGGTTCGACGACCCGCTGGCCATGGCCGCCGACGCCGACGTGGACGTGGTGGTGGAATTGATCGGCGGCGAGGACGGCATCGCCAAGGAGCTGTGCGAGGCCGCCATCGCCAATGCCAAGCACGTGGTCACCGCCAACAAGGCGCTGATCGCCCATCACGGCACGGCGCTGGCGCACAGCAGCGAAGCGGCCGGCGTCACCCTCGCCTACGAGGCCGCGGTGGCCGGCGGCATCCCCATCGTCAAGACATTGTGCGAGGGGCTCGCCGCCAACAGGCTGAGCCGCGTTTACGGCATCCTCAACGGCACGTGCAATTTTATCCTCACCGCCATGCGCGAAAGCGGCCGCGAGTTCGCCGAAGTGCTCGAGGAAGCCAGGACGCTCGGCTACGCCGAGGCCGACCCCAGCCTCGACGTGGACGGGGTCGACACCGCCCACAAACTGGCCATCCTGGCCAGCCTCGCCTTCGGCTGCGAGATCAATTTCGCCGCCGTTCATACCGAGGGCATCCGCCACGTCACGCTGACGGATATCCGGTTCGCCGAGGAATTGGGATACCACATCAAGCTCCTGGGGATCGCCGGTATTACCGGCGAAGGGGTGGAGCAGCGGGTGCATCCGTGCATGGTGCCCTTGTCGGCGCCCATCGCCCATGTCGAAGGGGTGTTCAACGCCGTCGTCGCCGACGGCGACTTTGTCGACACCATCATGCAGGAAGGCCAGGGCTCGGGCGCCGGGCCGACGGCGTCGGCGGTGGTGGCGGACCTGGTGGACATCGCGCGCCGGCGCAACGTGCCCACGTTCGCGGTTCCGGCCAAGGACCTGAAACGCCTGCCGGCGGTGCCCATGGAACGCCACCGGGGCGCCTATTATATCCGGCTCATGGTCCTCGACCGGCCCGGCGTGTTCGCCGACGTGGCGGCGATCCTGCGCGACCACGACGTGTCCATGGAGTCCGTGCTGCAGCGCGGCCGCGCCCCCGGCGAGGCGGTACCGGTGGTGATGACCATCCACGAGACCGAAGAGGCGGCAATGCAGGGGGCGCTGCAAGAGATCGGGGCGCTGGAGGCCGTGGTCGAGGCGCCGCGCATGATCCGCATCGAATCCTTTTAGGCGGGCGCGGGAAGCGCTCCTGGGAGGGAGGAAACAGGCCATGCCCAAGATATCCACCGCCGGGCGGAATCTTGCCTTGGAAGCCGTCCGCGTGACCGAGGCCGCGGCCCTCGCGGCGTCGCGCCTCATGGGGCGCGGGGACGACCGGGCGGCGGACCGGGCGGCGGTCGACGCCATGCACGACGCGCTCAGGATGCTCGCCATCACCGGCACCATCCGCATCGGCGAGGGCGGGGAGGGCGAATCCCCGAAGCTGTATGTGGGCGAGACGGTGGGCACCGGCGACGGCCCCCGGGTGGACGTGGCCGCGATGCCTTTGGAGGGGTCGACCATCATCGCCAAGGGTGAACCCAACGCGCTGTCGGTCATCGCCATTGCCGAGGGCGGCGGATTCCTCAATATTCCCGACGTCTACATGGAAAAGATCGCCATCGGCGGCGGCCTGCCCGAGGACGTGGTCGATCTGGAAGAAGAGCCGCCGAAGAACCTCAGGGAACTGGCCCGCGCCAAGGGTGTCGACGTGGGCGACCTGGTGGTCTGTATCCTCGACCGGCCGCGGCACACGGACCTGATCGCCAAGACGCGCGACGCCGGGGCGCGGATCATGCTGATCCGGGACGGCGACGTGGCCGGGGTCATCGCCACCACCCAGCCGGAAAGCGGCGTCGACATTTACATGGGCATCGGCGGCGCCCCCCAGGGGGTGTTGGCGGCGGCGGCGCTCGGTTGCGTCGGTGGCCAGATGCACGGGCGCCTGGTGCTGCGCAACGACGAGGAAAAGAAGCAGGCGGACAAATGCGGGATCACCGACTTCGACAAGAAGTACGGTGTCCCCGACATGGCCCGGGGCGATATCACCTTCGCCGCCACCGGCGTCACCAGCGGCGCCATGCTCGCCGGCGTGCGCCGCCACCGCGGCATCGCCGTCACCCAGTCCATGGTCATGCGCTCGAGGACAGGCACGCTCCGTTACATCGAAGCCCACCACCTGTTGGGCCGCCTGGGCGCCGCCGGCCTGAAAAACGCGTAATGGCGGACACCGCGGCCGTTTCCCCTCCCGGCGGAATAGAGAGCGCGGACTGTTTCCTCGGCGTGGCACGGTCTTTGACCGGCCGGCGCTGGCTGGCCAGGCTCGCCGACGAGCGCGCCGCGATGGCGCTGGCCCAGCGTCTCCAGGTGCCCGAGATCGTCGGCCGGGTGCTGGCGGCGCGCGGCGTCGGCGTCGACGAGGCGGACACCTTCCTCAACCCGGCGCTCAAAACCCTGCTGCCCGATCCCGGCGAGCTCAAGGGCATGGAGGAGGGGACCGGACGCCTCGCCGCCGCCATCGTGGCGGGCGAACGAATCGCGGTGTTCGGCGATTACGACGTGGACGGGGCCACGTCGGCGGCCCTGTTGGCCCGTTTTTTCGCCGCCGTCGGCGGCCGCTGCGAGACCTATATCCCGGACCGCCTGCGCGAAGGCTACGGACCCAACGAGGCGGCGCTCCTGAGACTCAGGGAAAGCGGCGTCTCCGTGGTCGTGACCGTGGATTGCGGCACCAGCGCCCACGGTCCCCTGGAGGCCGCCGCCGCGGCCGGCCTGGACGTCATCGTCGTCGATCACCACGAGGCCGAGGCCCGGCTGCCCCGCGCCGTCGCCGTGATCAACCCCAACCGCGTGGACGAAACCAGCCCGCACCGCCAACTGGCGGCGGTGGGGGTGGCCTTTCTGCTGGTGGTCGGCCTCAACCGGGTCCTGCGCCAGGCCGGCTGGTATGGGGCGCGGCCCGCCGGCAGGCCCGAGCCCGACCTCATGCAGTGGCTGGACCTGGTGGCGTTGGGAACCATCTGCGACGTGGTGCCGCTGACCGGGGTCAACCGCGCCCTGGTCGCCCAGGGCCTCAAGGTGATGGCGCGGCGGAAGAACCCCGGCCTGAGGGCGCTGGCCGACGTGGCCGGGATGACCGAGGCGCCGGGAACCTACCACGCCGGGTACATCCTCGGGCCCCGGATCAACGCCGGCGGGCGGGTCGGGCAAGCGGACCTGGGCGTGCGGTTGCTGACCACCGGGGACGCCGACGAGGCCGACGCCATAGCGCGGCGCCTGGACGACCTCAACCGGGAGCGCCGGGAGATCGAGGCCGCCGTCTTCGAGCACGCCCTGGCCCGCGCCGAGGCGTGCGAAGAACAGACGCCGGGGACGCCGTTGATCTTCGCCGCCGGCGAGGGCTGGCACCCCGGCGTCATCGGCATCGTCGCCAGCCGGCTCAAGGAGCGGTTCAACCGGCCCGCCTGCGTGGTGGCGCTGGACGGCGGCAAGGGCTCGGGCTCCGGGCGCTCGGTGTCCGGCGTCGACCTGGGCGCCGCCGTCATCGCGGCCCGCCAGGCGGGACTCCTGGTCAAGGGCGGGGGCCACGCCATGGCCGCCGGTTTCACCGTGGAGAAAAGTCGCCTCGACGAGCTGATCGGTTTTCTCACCCAGCGGGTCGCCGATGCCGTCGGCGACCGGGCGCCGGTCCCCAGCCTCCGTCTCGACGGGGCGCTCACGGTGGCGGCGGCGTCCAAAGACCTGGTCTCGATCCTGTCGCGGGTCGGACCCTTCGGCAGCGGCAACCCCGAGCCCAGGTTCGCCATCGCCGCCGCCCGGCTGGTGTATACGGACGTGGTCGGGGGCAATCACCTGAAATGCACCCTCGCCGGGGCCGACGGCGGCCGCATCAACGCCATCGCCTTCCGCGGCCTGGACACGGATCTGGGACCGGCGCTGCTCAACCACGACGGCGCCCCCTTCCACGTCGCCGGCCGCCTGCGCGTGAACACCTGGCGCGGCCACTCGGCGGTGGAGTTCCACATCGACGACGCGGCGCCGGCTTGGTAGGGCCGGGCCCCCGCCGCCTTATTTTTTCAGGATCTTCGGCACCCGGTTGGGACGCAGCCGGAAGACGTCGGGCATGCCCGAGCCCAAAAGCGGCCGCAGGTACATGAGGAACGCGTCGGTGACGTCGGTGCCCGAACCGGCGATGAACTCGTCGGCCATCACCTTGGTCTTGCCGGCCACGGCTTCTAAGGGACTGAGCTTGAATTCCACCGAATAAAAGCCCGTGCGATGGATGGTGACGGAGCCGTCGTCCCGGCCCCATTGGGCGTACTGCACGGCCTTTTCGCCGACCTCGCGGGCCTCGCGCTGGTCGACGTCGGAGACGCATCCCAGGAACGAGCGCTGCAGGTAGCCGAAGGTGTCGCCGCGCACCCGCTTGATGTCGGTGCGCCGCCGGATGGCGTCGGTGAGCAGGTCGGCGAGCAGGCCGGTGCCCGAGAGCTGCACGTTGCCGTGGGCGTCCTTCTCCACGTCGCCGGCCAGCTTGGCGGCGATGGGCTCGCCGGCGGCGTCGTGGATGCCCTCGGAGACGGCGACGACGCAGCGCCCGAAGCGTTGGTATGCCGAGTTCACGTCGGCGAGGAAGGTGTCCAGGTCGAACGGCCGTTCGGGCAGGTAGATCAGGTGCGGCCCGTCGTCGTCGTACTTGCGCCCGAGCGCCGCGGCGGCGGTCAGGAACCCCGCGTGGCGGCCCATCACCACGCCCACGTAGACCCCGGGCAGGGCCATGTTGTCCAGGTTCACCCCGGCGAAGGCGCTGGCCACGAAGCGCGCCGCCGACGGGAAGCCCGGCGTGTGGTCGTTGATCACCAGGTCGTTGTCGATGGTCTTGGGGATGTGGATGCAGCGCAGGGCGTATTCGGCCTTGCGCGCCTCCTCGCTGACGATGCGCAGGGTGTCGGACGAATCGTTGCCGCCGATGTAGAAGAAGGTGGAGATCTCGTGGACCTTCAGGACCTTGAAGATCTCCTGGCAATAGGCGAGGTCGGGCCGGTCGCGGGTGGAGCCCAGCGCGGAGCACGGCGTCTTGGCGACCAGTTCCAGGTTATGGGTGGTCTCGCGGGTGAGGTCGAGGAAGTCCTCGTTGACGATACCCTGGACCCCGTGAAAGGCGCCGTACACCTGCTCGACGCCGGCGAACTTGCGCGCCTCGATCACCGTGCCGACCATGGATTCGTTGATCACCGCCGTCGGCCCGCCGCCCTGGGCGACCAGTACCTTTCCCCGCAACATGAAATGGTTTCCTCCGATGACCGAAAATGGATGGGTGCGCCGGACCGCGAGGCGGATTGTATTCAGGGCGCCCCGGCGTGGAAACACAAATTCGGGGCGGGGCGGGGGGGCACGGCCCGTACGGGGGACCGCCCGTGCGTGGGCTACCGCCCGGATGCGGCGGCGGCGGGCGAGGGGCTTGATTTTATGGAACAGGGCGTATACCACACAGGCCGCCCCCGTCCCCATCGTCTAGAGGCCTAGGACTCCACTCTTTCAAGGTGGCAACACGGGTTCGAATCCCGTTGGGGACACCAGCATTTCCAACGTGTTGGCGAACGGATGGCTTTTCTTCCCCAACTTTTCCCCAATAAGCGGCGCTCAACAGCGTGCGGATTCGCTGCCTGTTCTCATCCTGTGTGCATCGTGTGCGCACCGGGATCGCGACGTGGG
>JACZQZ010000120.1 GCA_022545455.1 Pseudomonadota bacterium | reverse complement strand
TTGCCTTGGGCCGACTAACGGGTTCCAAGGGTCGGACTTACAAGACTGTTTGGAGCGAGGTTGCGGGTCTGCGGGAATTGGGGAACGCGTTCACGGAGCCCCCAATTCCCAGCCTGCCAAACACCGAATACCGATTCAATCTAAGGGGGCCGAGCCTTGCCTTCGCACGATAACCATACGGGAAACCGGCCGTATTGATGGGAAGGGCGGGGGAGGACCGACTTGCCTCCCCCGGATTCCCGGTCACTTGCCGTTCTGGTCGCGGAAGGTCTGCTGCACGTTGAGCCGGTGAAGCCCGGCAATAAGCGGCCGCAGGGCGCCACCGGGCGAGTTCTTGGGTGGCAAGTACTTCTCCGCCAGCGACAGCCTCGCCACCGTTTCCTCGGCCGTCCATCCTGCCTGTGCCGCGCTCCGCACCGCGACTACAAGCTCGCCGAGGTAGCCAAGATAGCGGGCGAGGATCGCACCGGTCGCAGGTGTGCCGTGTCCCGGAATGATCGTGCGGACGTCCAACGTCTCGGCGAAGCGGGCGATGGTTGTGAGGTAATTGCGGGCGCCTCCCTCGAAAATCGGCGGAATAAAGCCCTCGCCGACGACCAGGTTGCCCGTCCACGCTACCTTGGCGCCAGGCACGTAGACGACCGTGTCTCCGGGCGTGTTGCCGTAGCCGAAGTGGTGCAGCTCGACCACGCGCCCGCCGAGGTCGATCGTCATGCGGTCGTCGAAGGTGACGTCCGGAAGTCTGAGCCGGACATCGGCGAGGACCGACGGGTCGTTGTCGACGGTGCGCAGTATCAGACCCTTTTCGTGCTCGAAATTCCGCATCCGTTGCGCCGTCAGCCGATGGGCAACGATCGCGGTCGTGGCCGGGAACGCATAATTCCCGAAAGTGTGGTCGCCGTGATAGTTGGTATTGACGAGATACAGGATCGGCTTGTCGGTGACGGCGCGGACAGCCGCCTGAACCTGGCGGGCCATGGCGCCGTTGATGTGGGCGTCGATGACAAGCACGCCGCGGCGACCGACGATAAAGCCGTTGTTGTCGACTGCCGGCCGGCCGGACAGCAGCGCGTAGACGCCCGGCGCGAGCTTCTTCGTCTCGAGCTTCACGCCCGTCGGGTTGAGGGGAGGCACGATGAAGCCTTCCGGCGCGGCCGCCCAGTCGACCCCTTTGGCGGCGGCGGACGCCGGCGCGGGCAGAGCAACCGCCGCGGCGACTGTCAGGCTCAGGGCACCTATCGTGCGTTTCATGGGTACCTCCCTCTTCACAAACCGGATGTCCCATATTTCGTGCGCGGAAACCCGGTTTCAATTTGATTCACCGGTCCCGGTTCGAACGATTGATGGAACGGGTGTCCGGCCCGCCGGCGCCGGCCTCAGCGCAGGCCGGCAAGCAGCGCCCTGGCCTGGCCGATGCACCCGTTGTCCGCCATCCACGCGGCGCGGTGGGCGTCGCTCGGCAGTCCGCCGGGCACCAGGTGCACGACCAGGGTCGTCTCGGTGGTTCTTCCGCTCATGCCGGCCAGGCTTTTCCTGCTCGAAACCCGCGCCAGATACCGGCCCCCGTCTGTGAGCGCGAGACCCTCCGGCCACCCGATGCGGTCGCTGCCGGCGGGCCATTCGACGGATTTCTCGGCGCCGTCGGGCAACGCCTTGACGGTCAGGATCCTGGCCATGCGGCTCTTTTTCCTGCGCAACACCGGCGTTGCGCCGGCGCGCACGCAGACGTTGACCGAACGCACCAGGTTGACGGCCCAGGCGTCGGCCGGATCGGCGCCCCGGCTGCCGCGCATGACGGCGAGCGCGCCCGAGACCGCCGACGGGCCACCGACGAGACGCGACAGCGAGCCCATCAGGCCGGAGCCCCCGGGGGCGCCGGGGCCGGCGCCGGGACGGCCGGTGAACGGTCCTTTCAGCGTCGTCACCTGGCCGTCCTCCGCGATCAGGGTGACGCGGGCCCCGGCGGCGACGCCGAGCACCTTGGAGCCATCGACAACCTGACCCGGCACCAATTCGGGCGCCGTCGAGTCGATGACGATCAACTGGCCGGCAAAGGCCCCCTGGGCCATGGCCCCCCACAGGAACGCCAGGAACGATGCCAGCACCGGACGCATGGTCATTTCTCCCGGAAAACGATGGTGGCGCCAACCTCGCCCGCCGCCAGCCGCGTTGCATGGAAGGCGGCCAGCCTATCATCGGGATGGTCCTTCAACAAGCCGGCGAAGGCGGCGCCGGCGCCGGGGTCCCCGGTTCGCATCGACTCAAAGGCCCCGAGGTAGGCGGCCGTGGCGGGCGACGCGGCGGCCTCGGGGGACAGCGGTTCGAAGGCCTCCACGCCTTTGCTCTTGCCCTTCAGGACAAGGACGCCGACGGGGCGGAACCGCATATCGGGGCAGCGCGACGCCGTGGCCCCGGTGACGCACACCCTGGTGCCCAGGTGCTTGTTCACGCTTTCCATGCGGGCCGCCGTGTTCATGGTGTCGCCGTGGGCGGTGTAGTCGAAAAAGGCCTCGCCGCCGAAATTGCCGAGCACCGCCATGCCGGTGTTGAGGCCGATCCGGGTTTCGCCGAATTCGATGCCGGCTGTCTTCCGCTCGGCGGCAAAGGCCTGGGCGAAGGCATCGAGGGCCAGCGCGCAGGCCATGGCGCGGGCCGGGTGGTCGGGCTGATCCAGCGGCGCGCCGAAGAAGACGTGCAGGGCATCGCCGACGATCTTGTCGATGGTGCCGTCGTGATCGAAGACGATGCGGCACATGCCGTCCAGATAGCGGTTGAGCAAGGGCAGCACGTCCGCCGGTTCGGACTTCTCGATCAGCGCGGTGAAACCGGCAAGGTCGGTGAACAGGCAGGTGATCTCGCGCCGCTCGCCGCCGAGGGTCAGCCGGGAGGGATCGGCGATCAGCAGATCGACCACGGCCGGGGACGTGAAGCGCGAGAACGCCTGGCGGATGAACCGCTTCTGTTGGCGGTCCCGGCGGCCGAGATAGGCGCTGCCGATGCCCCCGGAGACAGCGAAGGCGAGGCTCGGCGTGACCAACGGAATCAAGGCGCCGGCGAAATCGAAAAGGGCGAAGCCACCCACCCACAGCACCGCCAGGCCGCCGACGCCGGCGCCGATCTTTGCCGGAACGGGCATGTCGAGGGCGACGAGCAGCAGGCCGAGGACCGCGAGCGCCACCGCCAGGACCCCTTCTCCCGCCAGCCCCATCCCCGGCACCCGGCGGCCGTCCAGCAACTGCGCCAAGGCGTGGGCGTGGATCAATGCCCCCGACAACGCGCCCCTGTCCTCGCCGTACACCGCGGCAAACGGCGTGCGGTGACGGTCGCTGTGGGGCAGATCGGAGCCGATGACCACGATCTTGCCGGCCAGCCACGCCTTGGGGAGGAACCTGAGCGTGTGGGCCGGAAAGACGCGGAAGGCCGGTGTTTGGGCGTCGGGCCCCTTGCGGTAGGCGAGCGCGATCCTCGTCCCGGGAACCGGGGCGCCGAGGACCGCGGCCAACGCTCCGGCCAGCCCCCGGACCATGCCGTCTGCGCGGCGCCGGCCGGGGAAGATCCAGCGCACGGTGCCGTCGCCGGCGTCCGTCTCCAGATTGGGCAGGCCCTTTTCCAGGCCCTCGAGATAGTCCTCCAGAAAGGCCGCCTGCCGTTCGGTGAGCTTGTCATTCCTGTCCGCCCAGGCGACCACCACCGGCACGCCGAGGGACTTGAGGACGGCGCGCAGTTCGGCGTCCTTGGCCGCCTCCGTGGGCTGGTCGAGAAGGATGTCGAGACCGATGGCGCGCACGCCGGCGGCCTCCAGCGTGCGCAGGAGACCGGCGAGGAAACGGCGGTCCAGCGGCGAGCGGTAGGGCAACGCCGCCAGGGTGTCCTCGGTGACGGCGACGACGACGATGTCGGGATGCTGGGGCTCGGCCGGCGACAGGGTGGCGACGCGGATGTCCGCGACCCGGTTTTCCACCCACCCGACGGGAGGAAACACCCACGGCGCAGATACGCCGACGAGGGCCGCAAAGGCGATGATCGCCGTTGCCGCCACCACGTGCTTCGCCCACGGGGGGGGCGCCATCAGACCACCGCCCGCGGGACGGTGGGACGGCGCGCCGCGCCCCCGGTTCCGCCGGCGCCCGGCCGTTCGCCGTCCCGTCCCGGCATCACCGCCACCTGCGCACCTCCCCGACCGTTTCCCCCGGGCGTCCCCGGATTCCCGAATCCGGCATGTCGTCCATCGAACAGGGGCTTCCGGCGCCCCTCACCTGACGAGGATTGTGCCGTGCATCCCGAACGCGGCGTGAAGCGGAGCCGTGCATTCCAACTCATAGGCGCCCGTCCCGACCGGGACGAACTCAAGGTCCTTCACCTCGCCCGGGGCGAGGGCGATGGATTCGAGGGTGGGCTGCGCGGTCTCGCCGGACCGCGTGATCAGTCTGCCGGGCGCGATGGCCTTGAAAAACCCGTCGGAGACGAAGAAATGGGTCGAACCACCGCCGTTCTTGATCCTCAGCCGGTAGGGCGTGCCGGCGCGGAAGGCCAGCGTACCGGGCGAAAAGGCGTACTCCGAAAACACGACGGTGAGCGTTTCGGCCCGCGGCCACTCGGCGGACGCGACGCGCTCCCGGGCATCCACCACATAGCCCGCCCCGGGGTCGCCGAAGACGTCTTGCGCGCCCGCGCAACCTCCGACACCGACGACCGCCAGCGCGGCAAGCGCCGCTTTGGCCGCCTGGGCGAAGACACCTCGCTCGATCGAAATGACGGTACGGCCGTTCATGGGTTTCCCCCGGGATCGTCAACCGGCCAGCGCCGCCTGGGCCGGCGATAAGGGCAACGGCGGCGCGCCGCTCAGTGCCCGGACCGGCGGCGTGGAAGCCGCGGCGGCCGGACGCGGAAGGGCGTCATCCCGCCGGTTGCCGGCCGCCGGCCGCCCGGGATTCGAGGACATTACCCTTACCCTTCCAATTCCACGTCCCCAATGCGGCGCGGATTTCCCTGATCAACAGCCGCAGGAAATAGGCCTTGTGAACGCCTCTACACACGACTCGCCCCCCTGCACGGTGTCCGGCGCCGTGCAAACGCCCGCCGCCGCCCCGATCATCCTTCGCCGCCTCCGCCCCGTCAACAGGATCGGTGCCCCGCCCCCGTCCCCGGTGCCCACCGCGGGCCCACCGCGGGCCCACCGCGGGCGGTCAGGAAATCCTTAATATCCTCGAATAAGACAACCATTAAGACGACTATATCCAAGGATCATCATGGAAAGGAAAAAAACCAAATATATCAACAATAGAAGTTGTCTCGCCCCGGCTTTTCTTAATAGCCGCCACTCCCTGATCGTGCGGCGAAGGGCAAGGCTATCTTGGATTTACTGCGTCTGAAAATAGCGTATTACAGAATATGGGGCATTACATATGTAGGGTGGGTATGATATGGTACGTATAGTAACAATACGGATAAAATACGGATAAATTTACGTATGAAATGTCCCAAATCATACATCCAGGGGGGTTGGGCGAGACGGAGCGCGCCGCTTGTTCTGTGTTCCGTGCTGCTCGGCGCATGCTCCATACCCGTGCCGCTGAAGTTCGCGTCGTGGGCCTTGGACGGCATCGCCTACCTGACGACGGAGAAATCCGTCACCGACCACGGCATATCGCTGGTGGCGCAGCAGGACTGCGCGTTGTGGCGCGGCATCAAGGGCGAACAGATCTGCCGGAGCGAAGACGGGACCGCGATCGCCGTGGCCGCCGCCGAAGGACAACTCGCCGGCAACGCCGAGGGCGGGTCTTCATCCGACGACTGGACATTGGTCGCCCTGGCGCCGGCGGCGGGACCCGCCGACCCGGATGCGGCGGCGTTTTGGGCCGCGGACGAGCCATGCGGGGGATATGGGGAGTGCCGACAGGGCGAGGGCCGCCCGGAGCAGCCGCCGGACCTTGTCCTGGCCCGCCGGCCCGCCGTCGTGCGACGCCGTCTCGATCCCTGGCCGGCTCGCGGCCCGGCTCCCGACACGTGGCTCGGACCAGGCGTTCAAGCGGTGACCGAAGGGGTGCGTGGGGACGCCCTGGACCCCGCATTCAAGCTCGAATCGGGCGACTGATTTCGTTCCGGATCCGCCCGCCGGACCTAGCCTAAAATTGATTCAGGTACGGCCCCCGTGGCCCAGCATCTCGACGATCTTCTCCAGCCGCGCCCGGTCCAGGATATAGAGATTGCGTCCCTTGCGGCGTACGATTCCGCCCTGGCGGAGTTGGCTCAATGCGCGGGCGACGGTTTCCCGCGCCGTGCTCGTGCGGCCGGCGATCTCGCGCTCGGGGGGAACCGGGCGTACGATCCATAGGTCCGGCGAAGCCGCGTCGGGCACGGCCAGGCGCAGGATTTCCAGGTACACCCGCTGCATGGCGCCCAGCGTGCTCAGGTCCATGATGCGCTCGGTGGACTCCCGGACCACGCGGACAAGCCGCTCCAGGACGCGGAACGCGATCTCGCCGCGCCGGTGCAACAGGTCGAGAAAGACGTTGGCCTGCAGAAAGGCGAGAAGCGAGTCCTCGATGGCCTGCACGCTCGCCGTGCGGGGCAGCGCGTCGATGGCCGCGAGCTCGCCGAAATACTCGCCCGCGGCGAGGGTGGCGAAGGCGATTTCCCGGCCCGACAGCGTGTAATTGACGACCCGCACCGTTCCCTGGGCGACGAAGAAAACCTCCCGGCTCGTGCTTTCCCGGTCGAAGACCGTCTGCCGGGCCTGGTACCGGCGCCAATGGCAGCGGCCTTCGATGCG
The DNA here is from genome assembly GCA_022545455.1 of Pseudomonadota bacterium. Taxonomy (GTDB): domain Bacteria; phylum Pseudomonadota; class Alphaproteobacteria; order Rhodospirillales; family 2-02-FULL-58-16; genus JACZQZ01. The sequence goes on along the minus strand of JACZQZ010000120.1, from coordinate 1,725 downwards.
GCCCCGTTCACCTTCGTCGAGCCCTTCAAACAGGGCGATCCCGGCCAAGGTGTGTGCCCCGGCGTCGTCCACGTCCCCCCCCTCGTCACGGTCCAGCGCGCGCCAACCTTGGCGGAGTCCCTTCCGGAAAGCTCCCGCGGGGTTGGTGAAGCACCGTCAGATTGTAACCACCCGAGGTAGAGAAACTATCTGATCGGGTGGCCATGGACAAGGCCCTCCGCCGCCACGCGGCGGCGCGAGACCTGGGTCAAGGATCCGACACCTGCCACCGCCCATATCGAACGCCTTCACGGCGAGGCATATCATCGACCGGTGTGTGACGGTCGCCACGCAAAAAAGACACCTTTGTGACCGCCTTCACTATTCTGCAATCAACAATAGTGATTTTGTTTGTGCAGGACGCCCGAATCCGCCCCGAAACCGCGGGACACGGACCGGGAAGGTGCCGAGGGCAGAGGACAGCCGGCGGGCTTTCACCGGGTCGGGGAAAATTCCGGTTTTTCCGGGCCGGGTGCGGGTCCCGGCCCGTAGGGACGAGGAGGGACCGGTGACGGGCAAGGGGTGGCGCGCGCGGTTACCAGCCGGCACCGAGGACGCCGGGGGTCCCCACGACGACGCCGTAATCCGAAGGTGCCGGGTGCGGTCTCGCTCCAAGGCCGCAACCCGCCCGTGCCCGGAGAAGGCGGCTCCCGGAGCCGCCGAAAAGGCATCCAGACAAAGAAACACACCGACCAGCCAGGCGCCCGCCGGCCCCTGGTCTCGCCCACCGAGACCACGTTCTGGGCCGTCCTCTCCGTCGCCGGCTGGGTCCTGGTCGCCGCCCTGGTCTGGATCCTCGGGCCGGACCAGGCCTCCCAAACGGCGACGGACGAGGACACCAGGGACATTCGGGACGTGGCGCCGGCGTCGGGGCCCGAGTCGGACAACTGATCCCATCGCGGGCGGCATGGACGCGCCCAGGAGCGCCAACCGGCGTGCGTGTTGTGCCGGACGGCGAACGAGGGCAAGATTTGGCATTATGGGTCGTCTTGCATTCGCCGTCGCCCTGGTGCTGGTTTTGACAGCCCACGCCCGGGCCGACCTCGACGCCGGGATCAGCGCCTACAAACGGGGCGACTACGCCACCGCCCTGGCCGAGTTCACGCAGGCGGCGGAGCAGGGGTCCGTGGTGGCGCAGATCAACCTCGCCGCCATGTACTACAAGGGACAGGGCGTTCCCCGGGACGACGCCGAGGCGGCAAAGTGGTACCGCAAGGCGGCCGATCAGGGGGACGCCGTGGCCCAGAACAACATCGGCCTCATGTACGACGACGGGCGGGGCGTTCCCCAGGATTACGCCGAGGCGGTGAAGTGGTATCGGCGCGCCGCCGAGCAGGGCCAAACCGGCGCCCAGTTCAACCTGGGCGTCATGTATCGAAACGGCCTCGGCGTGGGGCAGGACCCGGCCGAGGCGGCCCTTTGGTTCCAGCGCGCCGCCGAGGCCGGCCTCGCCGAGGCCCAGTATACCATGGGGCGGATGCGTCACCTCGGCGTCGTCCTCGTCCGTGACGACCGCCGGGCGCTCGCCTGGTACCGCAGGGCCGCGGCCCAGGGTCACCCGAAAGCCAAGAACCACGTGAAAGCGCTGGACGCGGCCGGCGTGACGCCGCTGCCGCCCTCGCCCGATCTGGAGTTGGCGCCGGACCCTGACGCCCCCGCGGCCCCCGGGCCGCCGGCCGGCCCGGT
>JACZQZ010000119.1 GCA_022545455.1 Pseudomonadota bacterium | reverse complement strand
TCCCCCCGGCTACGGTATGCGGGGGACGCCCCCGCGGCCCCCGGCGTCGTCGCGCGCCGCTTGTGATGCTCCAGCATCACGGCGCGCCGCGCTCCTAGCCGGAAACCTCGCAAGACCGTCGTATGGTACGCGAAATCGTGCAAGTGAGTACTAACCAAGGGAGACCCGCCCTGCCCAATGACGTTGCCGTAACCGAACAGCGCCCGGCCGGCCGGCCCGCGGCGCCGATCGCCCGGCCGGGAAGCGCGGCCGTCCTCGAGCGCCTTACCCGGTTGCACCCCAGGCTCATCGACCTTTCGCTCGGCCGCATCGAGAGGCTGCTCGCCCGCCTCGGCAATCCGGAGAGGCGGCTGCCGCCGGTGGTCCACGTGGCCGGCACCAACGGCAAGGGCTCCGTGGTGGCTTTTCTCCGGGCCATCCTGGAGGCCGCCGGGTATTCCGCCCACGCCTATACCTCGCCGCACCTGGTGCGTTTCAACGAACGCGTCCGGCTCGCCGGCGGCGACATATCGGATGAGGCCCTGGCCGCCCTGCTGGAGGAATGTGAGAAGGCCAACGCCGGCGAGGTCATCACGTTCTTCGAGATCACCACGGCCGCCGCCCTGCTCGCCTTCGCCCGCACGCCCGCCGACGTGCTTTTGCTGGAGACCGGCCTCGGCGGACGCCTCGACGCCACCAACGTGGTGCCACGGCCGGCGCTGACCGTGCTGACGCCGGTTTCCATCGACCACCAGCACTTCCTCGGCGAGACGCTGGCCGAGATCGCCGGCGAGAAGGCGGGGATCGTCAAGCCCGGTGTGGTCTGCGTCTCGGCCCCCCAGGAGGACGCGGTGGCGGACGTGATCGCCGGGCGCGCGGCGGCGCTGGGGGCGCCCCTGGTATCCGGGGGCCGGGACTGGTCCGTCCGCAGGGACGGCGGCGGCCTGGTGTTCGAGGGCGGAGGGCGCACGCGAAACCTGCCGCCGCCGGCGCTCGTCGGCGCGCACCAGGTCGAAAACGCCGCCCTCGCCGTGGCCTGCGTCGATCACCTCCCGGGGTTCACGGTGCCCGACGCCGCCCTCGCCCAAGGCATGGCCGCCGTCGAATGGCCGGGACGGCTGCAGCGCCTGATGCGCGGGCCGCTGGTGGAAACATTGCCGGCGGGCTGGGAGGTGTGGGTGGACGGCGGCCACAACGGCGCCGCGGCGGCGGCGCTGGCGGCCCACGCCCGGCACTGGCGGTCCCGGCCCCTGCACCTGATCTTCGGCATCCTGGGCAGCAAGGATCCGGTGGCCTTCCTCGAGCCCCTGGCGGCGGCGGCGGGATACCTGAAAACCGTGGCCATTCCCGGTACGGTCGGGAGTCTCGACGCCGGCGAGGCGGCGGCGGCGGGCCGCTCGCTCGGCATGGACGCGGACGCCGCGGACACCGTCGCCGAGGCGCTCGGCGCCATCGTCGCACGGGAGACCCGCCCCGCCCGCGTGCTCATCTGCGGCTCGCTCTATCTGGTGGGTACGGTGCTGGCGGAGAACGGATAGGCCGGCCGCCGCGCCAAGCTGCCCCTACGCAAAGGAAAAACCCCGCCGCACGGCGGGGTTTGGTTTCAGACGGGGCGCGGCTGCGCCGTCAGCTCACAGGACCGATTCCACCCAGTCGAACAACTTGGCCTTGGGCAGGGCGCCGATCTTCGTCGCCGCCACCTGGCCGTCCTTGAACAGAATCAGGGTGGGGATTCCGCGCACGCCGTACTTGGACGGCGTCATGGGATTTTCGTCGATGTTGAGCTTGGCCACGGTGACCTTTTCGGCCATCTCGACGGCCAGTTCCTCGAGCACCGGGGCCACCTGTTTGCATGGGCCGCACCATTCCGCCCAGAAATCGACGAGAACCGGATTGGACGACTTGAGCACATCGGCGTCAAAGGATTGGTCGGTGACCTGCTTTTGCATTTTGTCAATCCCATCAGTAGTTTATAAGGTTCGACAGGGTTTACCGCGCGTACTGTCCCCCCCGGCGCATCTGGGGTGAATCTAGGAAGCCGTCACCCTCCCGTCAAGGCGCGTACCCGTCGACCAGCCCGTCCGCGAGGGGCATCAGACGGGGACCGTCGGTCCACAGCAGGAAACAGCGCACCGGGCGGCCCGCATAGATGCGCCGCAAAACCTCGCGGTAGGCGGCCATTTGCCGGAGGTAGACGGCGGGCACCCGGTCCTCGCTTTCGGGCGGCGCCCGGTTGGTCTTGTAATCGATCACCGAGACCGCTTCGGCGGTGACCAGCAGCCGGTCCACCTGCCCCGAGATCACATGTCCCGAGACCTCGCCGATCAACGGCACCTCCGCCCGGCTGCCCGGTCCGAACAGGGATTGGCAGTCGGGATGATCGAGGACGGCGAGGGTCTCGGCGGCGATCTCGGCCTGCGCCTGGCGCGAAAGCTTGTGGACGGGCCGGGCGAGATAGGCGCGCGCGGCGGCGGCGCGCACGCCGGGCGCCAGGTCGGGAAGGGTCTGGAGCAGCCGGTGGATCAGGCGTCCGCGCTTGAACCGCGCCCCGTCGTCGGCGCCGAACGGCGAGCGCACGGGCGGTTCCTCGTCGGCCGGGCGCGAAGGCGCCAGCGGCCTGGGCGGCCGTGACTCCCTGGGCGGCGGCCGGCGCGCCCAGGAGGGCAGGGTGTCCAGGCTTTCGGTTTCGATGCGGTCCGCGTCCGCCTGTTTGGGTTCCGTGACCTGCGGACAGGTCAGGCGCAGCACCCGGGAGTCCCCGATCTCCGGGGCGCCGGCCAGGAAGGGGTCGTCCGCCTCTTCGACGGCGGCGCCGGCGTCCTCGAGGCCGGCGCGGACGAGGTCGTACCAGCACCCTTCCGGCGGCGCGTTCCTGCCCCGCCAGCCGCACACGTACAGCCGGTCCTCGGCGCGGGTCATGGCGACGTACAGCAGGCGGCGGTATTCCGCGTCCCGGCGCTGTCTGACGCGCGCCGACTCCCGTTCCGAGACCTCTTCGTACCAGGCGCGCGCCGGCGGCCACAGCAGCAACTCCCCGCCGCCGGCCGGATCGGCGGGCCACAGCAGCGGAGAGGTCCGGGTCGGCACCCTGAGGGTGTCGGGCAGGAAGACGATGGGCGCCTCCAGGCCCTTGGCGCCGTGCACGGTCATGATGCGCACCGCATCGCGCTGTTCGTGCTCCAGGTCGCGCTTGACCTCGACGGCGCCCGCCTCCAGCCAGTGCAGGAAGCTTTCCAGCGACGCCGTGTGGGAGCGCTCGAAGGCGAGCGCCAGGTCGAGAAACTCGGCGATGGGATCCTCGGCGTCCCGGCCCAGCCGGCCGATCAACTTCTCGCGCCCCCGGCCGGCGCCGAGGACGTGGGTGTAGAGTTCGAACGGCGGCGTGTAATCGGTGCGCGCCAGCAGCGCCGAAAGGTCCCGCCGCGCCCCGGCGTAGGCCGCGTCTTCGCCCGCCTTGTGTTTCAACGCCTCCCACAGGCTGCCCTTGCGGCCGTGGGCGAGGCGGAACAGCTGGTCCTCGTCGAGGCCGATCAACGGCCCCTTGAGCACGGTGGCCAGGGTCAGGTCGTCTTCCGGCAACAGCAGGAAGCGTCCCAGGGCGACCAGGTCCATGACCGCCATCTGCTCGGTCAATACCATTCTATCGACGCCGGCCACTTCCACGTCCCGCCGCTTCAACGCCCGCACCAGGTCTTCGACGAATCCGGTGCGCCGGCGCACCAGCACCATCACGTCGCCGGGCCGGATCGGCCGGCCCCTGGCCTCCAACAACTCCTTTCCGTCGACCATGCGGTGGATGCGCGCCGCGATCAGGTCGGCCAGGCGGGTCGGCGGGGAATCGCCGGCGATGCGTTCCACCGGCGGCTTCCACGGCACCGGGGGGTCCGTTTCCCGGGGTTCGACCGGCGGCCACACCTCGACCAGCCCGCCGTCGCCGTGGCGCCACGCCTCATGGGTGATGGGGCGGCCGTCGAGGGCGACGCCGTCGGCGGCGGCGTCCCTGGCGAAAACGGCGTCGACGGCGCCGAGCACCGCGGGCGTCGAGCGGAACGAGATGGTGAGGTCCTCTTCGTGCCAGGTTTGCCCGGCCGCCGGCACGCGCCCGGCGAACAGGTCCCGCATGGCCTGGAATTCGGCGGGGTCGGCGCCCTGGAAGCTGTAGATGGACTGCTTGATGTCGCCGACGGCGAATACCGTGCGCGGCGTCTCGCGCGCCCCGGCGCCGGCGAAGAACTCATTGGCCAGGGCTTCCACCACATGCCACTGTTCGGGGTTGGTGTCCTGGGCCTCGTCGATGAGGATGTGGTCGATGCCGCCGTCCAGCTTGAACAGCACCCACGGCGCCACCCCTTCGCGGTGGAGCAGGTCGCGGGCGGTGAAGATCAGGTCGTCGTAATCGAGTACCGCCCGCCTCTCCTTCTGCCGCCGATAGGCGCCCAGCAGGGCGTCGCCCAGGCGCAGGAGCCCGGCCGTGGCCTGGGCCGTCACCGCCGCGCGGCGCTCCATGACCGCCTTGAGAAGGCGGCCGGCCTCGGTTTCCAGGATCTCGGTGGCGCCCGCCGTCGAGGCCGCCGCGTCCTTGGTGATCAGGCGCGCGCGGACCTTGGTTTGCCCGTCCGCCAGAAGGGCGTCGGCGTAGGCGTCGAAGCCGGCCGCCCGGTCATCGGGGCCGGCGGCCAGCCATGTGGCCAGGACCCCGGCGCGCTTCGTGTCGGTGGCGGTGCCCGCGTTCAGGGCCGATACGGCCAGGCGCAGGCCGAGGGCGTCGAAGGCCTGGTCCTCGCACGCCGCGGCGACCACGGACCGCGGCGTGGCGCCTTCGGCCAGGCCGAGGAGCCGGCGGGTGGCGGCGAGGACTTCCTCGACCGAGCCGTAGCGGTCGATCAGCCGGCCGAGGCGGCCGCGCGCCCCGGCCAGCTCTCCCATGAGCTCGGAGAAGGCGGATTCGTGAATGTGGGCGGTGACGTCGGCCAGGGCCGAGGCCAGGAGTCCGTCCCCGGCCGCGTGGGCCCGGGCCAGGACCTCTTCCCTGGCCGCCGCCAGCATTTCCTCGGCGTCCCGTTCCTCGAGGACGGTGAAGTGGGGCGCGATTCCGGCCTCCAGCGGGAAGCGCCCGAGCAGGGACTGGCAGAAGGCGTGGATGGTCTGGATGTTCATGCCGCCGGGCGTGTCCAGCACCTGGGCGAACAGGTGGTGCGCCCGGCGGCGGATGTCGTCGTCGGGTTGGCGCCCCAGATGGCGGGTCAGCGTTTCCTCCAGCGCCTCGTCCGCCGCCGCCGCCCACTCGCCCAACTCCTCGGCGATGCGGTTCGACATCTCGGCGGCGGCCGCCCTGGTGAAGGTGAGGCACAGGATATGCTGGGGCCGGGTGCCGGTGAGCATCAGGCTCAGCACCCGGTCGGTGAGCACCTTGGTCTTGCCGGTTCCGGCCGACGCCGCCACCCAGACGGAGGCCTCCGGGTCGGCGGCCCGGCGCTGGGCGGCCTCGGCGTCGGAGAGGATGACGGCGTCCGCCGTCACCGCCCGTCCTCCTCGCCCGAGGTCGACCATTCCTTGATCCGGGCCAGGTGCTCGTAATCGCTGAAGCGGGGCGCGGCGTCGGGGCGGGGCCGGGCCTCATAGGGCGTGTCCTCGCGGTCGAAGGCGGCGATCAGGGCCCCGAGCCCGTCCAGCGCCTCGGCGATCAGGGTCGGCACGTCCTTGCCGTCCTTGCCGGTCCGGGCCGCGGACACCCGCTCGCCGGCCGGCTCGCCGCCGCGCAGGCGCCAGTAGTCCAGCGCCGAGACCGTCGCCCCGGGCACGCCGTCGAACCCACCGGCCTGGGCGATGGTGGCCTCCAGGGGCAGTTGCGGGGCGAAGCCGGCGGCGACCTCGCGCCTGGACGGCGGCGCGCCGGTCTTGTAGTCGATGATCGCCAGGGTGCCGTCGGCAAGGGTATCGATGCGGTCGGCCTTGGCGGTCAGCACGAAGGGACCCGCCGGGCCGTCGATCGTCAGGCGGCCGTCCGCTTCGCTGGCGCTTGCCTTGAGGTCGGCGCGCCGGGCGCGCTCCACGTCGATGAACCACCCGGCGATGCGTTCGAACCGGGGCCACCAGAAGGCCCAGACGCCGGGGCGGTCGCGGTATGGCGCGAAGGCGCGGCGGCCGATCTCCAGCAGGCGCCCGGCCGCGTCCCCGGGCAGCGGGCCGGGGTTCTCCTTGAGGAACGCATCCAGCGCATGGTGGATGATGCTGCCGTAGTCGGCGGCGCCGGGGTCGGCGTCAATGGGCTCCAGAGCCCTCAGGCGAAGGACGTGGCGGGCGTAGATGGCGTAGGGGTCGCGCATCCAGGTCTCGACCTGGGTCACCGACAGTCGGCGCGGGCGCGCCCCGAGAGGCGGCCTCGGCGCCGGCGGCGACACCGGCCGGATGTCCCTGGGCGCGTCGAGCAGCCCCTGCCAGCGCAGCCACGGGGTATCGCCCCTCATCTCCGTCTCCGGGCCGGTGCCGCGGAGCATATTCTCCAGCCTGAGCAGCCAGCGCGAGGGCACCGTCGGCGTGCCCTCGACCCTTTCCGCGCGGGTCAGCACCACCGAGGGCGCCGAGAAGGCCTGGGCGAAATCGTGGGCGGCGAGTCCGACGCGCCGCTCCGGCAGGGGCAGGCCGAACTGGGCCAGCATGGGGCGGCTCATCCACGGGTTGGCGTGGGCCTCGGGCGGCCAGGTGTCCTCGTTCAGGCCTCCCAGGATGAGGACGTCGGCGTGCTGCAGGCGCGCCTCCAGCAGGCCCCAGATGTGAAGCCGGGGATGCAGGCCGAAGCGGGGCCGCACCACCGGTCCCGCCATCAGGGTTTCGAGCAGCGCCGCATACCCGGCTCCGGGCAGGGGTTTCAGGGCCCCGGCGGCCTCGTCCAGTTCGTGGACGAAGCCGGCCGCCGCCTCGCCCGCCTCGCCCGCCCACAGCCGGTCTGCCCCGGTCTCGGCATCGGTGGCGGCCAGGGCCTCGGCCATGTCCACGTGGGCCCTCAGGAGCTGGCGCAACGGCGCCTTTTTCCGCTTGAGCATCCTGGCCAACGGGCGCGCCGCCGTGTCCAGCGCCGTCAACAGGCGGCGCAGGGCCTTCTCGCGCCTGGGCAGCGCGGCGCGCAGGCCCTTGACGCCGGGTCCCGGGCGCGGGCCGCGCAGGACGGCGATTTCCAGGCGCCGCACCTGGCCGCGGAAGGCCGCCGGCGCCTGCCCGCCGGCGGCCAGGGGGTGCTTCAGGGCGGCCAGCAGGGGCACCGGCGCGAAGGCCTCGGCCGCCATACGTGCGGTCAGTCTCAGGAAGGCGCCCGGCGCCGTCTGGGCCAGGGGCCGGCCCGCCGAATCGTCCACCTCGATGCCCCAGCGTCCGAGCTCCGACGCCACCCGGCGGGCGAGCGCGATGGAGCTGCGGATCGCCGGACTGACGGCGACCAGATCCTCGAATGACAGGCGGTTCTCGGCCTGCCGATTCAGCCGCTGCACCTCGCGCGATAAGCTGGAAATCGCCAGCGCGTTGCGGATCGAGACATCCAGCCGTTCCGGCGCCACCGGCTTGACGATGAAATCGCTGGCGCCGGCGCGCATCGCATCGACGGCGCGGGCGACCGAGCCGTCCGCCGTCAGCACCACGATCGGCAGGCTGGCGCCGGCCGCGCGCACCTGTTCCAACACCTTGATGCCGTCGAGATCGGGCATGTGCAGGTCGAGCAGGGCGAGGCTTATTCCATGCTGGCGGGCGGCGCTGAGCTGCTCGACCGCAGCGATTCCGCCGGAGGCGGTGGCGACGCCGTAACCGAGAGAGGAGAGAATCGCGGACAGATACCGCCGCTGTTGAGGATCATCGTCTACTATCAGTACCTTGTGATCCATGTCCGCTGCTCGATCTTGCCCAGTATTTCTCCACCAACCCTGAATCGGGGCCTTTTCGCGGCGATGGGCGTTGTCTGTTGATAGATATCCTCCTCCACTGTTGTTAAAGTGTTACTGCGCGTATAAACTGTTGCTACGGGAGCAATTCCGGCCGTTCGTTCGTTGTGTTTTTCGGGCATTCATGGCAGACGGGGCGAGGCGGATCGGCGTTGAAGCCGACAACAGTAGAATTATGGGCGCGCCTCCAGCGCGACCCGATGTCGAATGGAGAGAGGGATGAGAACAACAACCTGTCTGATGTTAGGCGTTTCTGCGCTGGCGATCGCCGGCTGCACGAACCTGCCGGAAGCGTCGCTGGGCGCGACTTTTGGCGCCGAGCGTTACCTGAACGGCACCCATGGCGGTTCCGGCTTCACCGGTAGCCTCGCGAGCGAGTACACCGAGGTCGCCCGGCGGGCCGCGTTCAGGGATACGGCTTGGCTGAACGCCACCGCCTATATTACCAAGGCGCGGCAGGCCGAGGCGGGCGTGATCCCGCCGCTGTGGACCCCGGCCGAGATCGGCGTCAACGGCGACGCGACCGCGCTCTACGACACCGTGGTCGCGACCATCGCCGCCAACAGGGATGCGCGCCCGGCTGCCTGCGCGCGCACCCAGGTGATGTGGGACCAGTATCCCGAGGCGCTGCGCGGC
>JACZQZ010000118.1 GCA_022545455.1 Pseudomonadota bacterium | reverse complement strand
CACCGTATGCGGGGGGGGGAGCCCCCGCGGCCCCCGGCGTCGTCGCGCGCCGCTTGTGGCGCACGCACACCACGGCGCGACGCGCTCCTAGCCGGAAACCTCGCAACGCCGTCGTAGGGGTGCATTTTTAGCTGATACAGGCCACTAGCGGCGTGGCACGCCCGTCCGGGGGTCGGCGGACAGGCAAAAATAACATTAAAAAAATGTTATATAATTTTAATTTAACAAGTGGTAGTGTATAAATGGAATCTGACCATGGCGCCCGGCGCCAGGGAAAAGTGCGTGATGAAAATTTTCGTCCTTCACGAAAACGCGGCCTGGGTCGAGCCGTTGCGGAAAGCCCTGGCCGAGCGATCCCTGCCCTTCGAGGAGTGGTTCCTTGACGAAGGGCGCGTTGACCTGGCGTCGGTGCCGCCCGCCGGCGTGTTCTACAACCGCATGAGCGCCTCGTCCCACACCCGCGGTCACCGGTATGCGCCGGAGATGACGTCGCTGGTTCTGGCGTGGCTGGAGGGGCACGGCCGCCGCGTCGTCAACACCGGCCGCGCGTTGCGGCTTGAGGTCAGCAAGGTGGCCCAGTACGAGGCCCTGAAGGCCTGCCACATCCACACGCCGCGGACCGTGGCGGCGGTCGGCCGCCAGGCGACGGTGGAGGCGGCGGAGGCCTTTGCGCCGGGTCCCATACTGTTGAAGCCCAATCGGGGCGGCACGGGTCACGGCGTTCGCCTGTTCCAAACCATCGAGGCCCTGCGCGACCATGTTCTTGGCGACGCCTTCGAGGCGCCCATCGACGGCGTCTCCCTTGTGCAGGAATACGTCCGCTCGCCGGAGCCCTATATCACCCGCGCCGAATTCATTGGCGGCCGCTTTTTCTACGCCGTGCGCGTGGACACCAGCGATGGGTTCGAGCTCTGCCCGGCGGACGTCTGCCAGGTGAATGAGAGGCCGAAGTTCACCATCGCCGACGCCATCGATTCGGCGCTGCTCGGAAAATACGAGGCGTTCCTCGCCGCCAACGGTATCGAGATCGGCGGCATCGAATTTATTACCGACGAGACGGGCCGGGTGTTCACCTACGACGTCAACACCAACACCAATTACAACGCGGATGCCGAGGCGCGGGCGAAGAGATCGGGCATGGGGGAAATCGCGCGATTTCTCGGAGACGAATTGGCGCGACTCGCCTCTCCTCGGGACGGCGCGCTGCGGCTTGCCGGCTGATACCAAGGAGCGCTGATCACGACCCGACGAGCCGGCTTACCAAGGTTTTCGGCCCTAAGCGTGCGCTGTGGCGATGGGGGGCATCGCGAAGGGTGCGCGACGCCGTCCGAAAGCCTTGGTAAGCCGCCGTTGCGGTCGCCTATGCGGCCCGTCGGCGGGCGTCGAAAAGTTTTGACGATGCACCGCATCGCCGGCACCTTCCCTCCTGCCCGACGAGCCGCCTACGCGATCTCTATGAGCCATGATCAGCGCTCCTTGGTATGACCCCCACCATGGCGGCGCGCCGACCGCCTGCCGGGCGACGGTCCAACGGGCCGGACGGGGCCGCGGCCGGCCCCGGGCATGACAGTGTAACCTATTGAATAGACGCAATATTCTGCAAGAATCCTTGACTTATGCGGGGTAAAGTGTAAAATTATCCCTGATCGGTGCCCGGATGGGGCCGGTCGAACCATGACCCGACCGCTAAAGGTGGGTCCCGATGGCATATTGCTTCGATAAGGAGGGTATGGCCCATGAGTGAGCGTGACCTGTCTCCCATATAGGATCGAACTTTTTCGGGATGATTCGTGCGGCCGTTGCGAAGGCGGCCGTTGTGACCGTTTGGGTCCCTGGACACGAAGGTGACTCCGTGATTGCGGGGCTCGAGCCGCCGCCGGCAGGCGGCGAGGCAAAGACATTGGGAGATCCGACACGATGACAGCCTTGACATTACCCGTTGTTCCGCTGGAAGGCGGACTTTCCCAGTATTTCCGGGAGGTCTGGCGCTTTCCGGTCCTCGAGGTGGAAGAGGAATACATGCTGGCCCAACGGTGGCGCGAACACGGCGACATGGACGCCGCGCACGAGTTGGTGACCAGCCACCTGCGTCTTGTCGCCAAGATCGCCATGGGCTACCGGGGCTACGGCCTGCCGTTGGCCGATCTGGTGTCCGAGGGCAACATCGGCCTGATGAAGGCGGTGAAGAAGTTCGAGCCCGAGCGCGGGTTCCGCCTGTCCACCTACGCCATGTGGTGGATCAGGGCGGCGATCACCGAATACGTGCTGCGCTCGTGGTCCATGGTAAAAATGGGCACCGTGGCGGCGCAGAAGAAGCTGTTTTTCAGCCTGCGCAAGGTCAAGGGCCGCCTGAACATCCTGGACAACGGGGAGCTGGCGCCCGAACAGGCGGCGAGGCTCGCCAAGGCCCTTGACGTGTCGGAATCCGAGGTCATCGACATGAACCGCCGCCTGGTGGGGCACGACGTCTCGCTCAACGCGCCGCTGTCGGAAGACGGCGCCGTGGAGTTCCAGGACACCCTGGTGGACAACACGCCGACGCCCGAAAGCCAGGCCGCGGACAGCGAGGAATTGACCTACCGGCGCGGGCTCCTGAAAAGGGCGCTATCGGTCCTGCCCGCCCGCGAGCGTCACATCTTCACCGAACGACGCCTGAACGATGACCCGGTGACGCTCGAAAACTTGGGCCAGATCTATGGCATCAGCCGCGAGCGGGTGCGCCAGCTGGAAGTTCGTGCCTTTGAAAAGGTGCAGAAGGCGATCATGGCCGACGCCGCCGAGGGTGCGGCCAGCTGATCCGCCATCGCCGGTTCCGCCGCCCCGGCCAGGGATTTTTCTTCAGTTCACCGTAAGGATGGTGTCGGCCGCCCGGAACCGGGGCGACGTGATGATCCCGCTGTAGGCCACCTGCACCGAGTGCACCTTGCCTTCCAGGTTCCGCTGCCAGAACGCAAGGAAGCGGCGCAGGGCGGGAAACGTCGGCGCCAGGTCCAGGTTCTGCCAGACGAAGCTCTGCAGGATGTGTGGATGATCGGGCAGGTGATAGGTGATCTCGGCGGTCGTCAGGCGGTAACGGCCCGGTCGCTTCTCGCCTGTGCTCATGGTCACCAATCTCCGCGTTTCGGGTTCCCAGTGTCGTCTGAGTCTGCCGCCTTTCCGTGCGGCCATCAACAAAAACCGAAACGAATCCAAGGAGATAGCAGCCAAGCCCCGATTCTGCTGCCAACAGGTATCGCCTCTTACCAATATTCAATACTATTAAATTTGATCCCATGATCGTCCTCTTCACCGATTTCGGCTTCGCTGGCCCGTACACCGGGCAGGTCAAGGCGGTGCTCCGCCGCGAAGCACCCGAGGCCGACATCATCGACCTCTTCGCCGACGCTCCGGCCCATAACCCGAGGGCCGCCGCCTACCTGTTGCCGGCCTATGTGGACGAGTTTCCCGCCGAATGCGTGTTCCTGTGCGTGGTCGATCCGGGGGTGGGCGGAGCGCGGACGCCGGGAGTGCTGCGCGCCGACGGGCGCTGGTACGTGGGCCCCGACAACGGCCTTTTCGAGCTCATAATCAGGCGGGCCCGGGACCAACCCCGGTGGTGGGAGATCACGTGGCGTCCCCACCGCCTGGCCGCTACCTTCCACGGCCGCGACCTGTTCGCCCCGGTTGCGGCCCGCATCGGCCGCGGGGAGGCGCCCCCGGGAGACGAGCGTCCCGTGGACGGCATCCGGCGCCGCGATTGGCCCGACGACCTGGCCGAGGTCATCTACATCGACGGTTTCGGCAACGCGCTGACCGGGCTTCGCGCCGCCACGGTTTCCGCCGACGCCCAAATCCTCGTCGCCGGCCACCGCCTGGCGCGGGCCGGTACCTTTTCCGACGTTCCGCCGGGGCGCCCGTTCTGGTATGAAAACGCCAATGGTCTGGTGGAAATCGCGGTCAACCTGGGACAGGCGGATGCCGACCTGGGCCTGGAGGTGGGAAGCGGGCTCACGGTGGCCCGGGAATTGCGATAAATGGCCTGTGACGGCGGTCACAGCCGCGCCCCTATATTAGGTGGGAGAATGGCCCATAACCATGTGGCCGAGGGGGCGCGACGGACCGGGAGGGCCGAGGTTTTTCAACGCCTTTCGGCCATGGAGTGTGGAATATGCCGTTTACGGTGAAGTTCTGGGGGGTGCGCGGCAGCATCGCGTGCGCCTCGCCCCAATACGTCAAGTACGGCGGCAATACCAGTTGCATCGAAGTGAACCTGGGCGACCGCCGATTCGTCCTCGACGCCGGGACCGGCATCCGCGGGCTGGGCCGCGAATTCCTCAGCGACGACGTGTGCGAGGCCCACATGCTTCTGACCCATACCCACTGGGACCACATCAACGGGTTTCCCTTTTTCGCCCCGGCCTTCGACGCCAAGCGCACCGTCCACATCATGGCCGGGCACCTGACGGGCGGCGTCGGTATCCAGGACGTCCTCGCCAGCGGGATGACCGCTCCCACGTTTCCCGTGCCCCTCGACGCCATGAAGGCCAATCTCCGTTTCGAGGACTTCACGGCCGGCGAATCGTTCAGCCTGTATCCGGACGTCAAGGTCAGGACGGCGCCCCTCAACCACCCCAACGGGGCCACCGGCTACCGCATCGAATACGGCGGCAAGGCGGCGTGCTACGTCACCGATACCGAACACGTGCCGGGCCAGCCCGACGCCAACATCCTCGGCCTCATCGAAGGGGCGGACCTGCTGATTTACGATTGCACCTACACCGACGACGAATTCCCCGCCAAGGTGGGCTGGGGCCATTCCACGTGGCAGGAAGCCGTGCGCCTCAGCCGGGCGGCGAACGTCAAGCGCCTCGCCATCTTCCACCACGACCCGGACCACGACGACGCCTTCATGGAGAAGCTGGAGGCCGAGGCCAAGCAAACCTGGTCGGGCACCGTGGTCGCCCGCGAGGGCATGGAACTCACGCTCGGCTGAACCTGGCGGTCGGGCCTGCCCGCGGCGCACGGCGACGGTGCGCCCGGTCGTCGGGCCACGGCCGCCGTTCCTGCGTGCCGGCGCTTCGTCGCGCCGGGGGCCCTCAGGCGCCGGTCTGGGAGATCATCTTGATGACCATGTGCTCGAGCACGCCTTCGATCCCGGCCTCGTGGCCGACGCCGCTTTCCTTGACGCCGCCGAACGGGGTCTCGGGCGAGGCGACGATCATGCTGTTGACGGCCACCATCCCGGCTTCCAGGGCGTCGGCGATGTCCATCGCCCGATGGGAGGACTTGGTGAAGGCGTAGGCCGCCAGGCCGTAGGGCAGGCTGTTCGCCCGCTCGACCACCTCGTCGAAAGACTCGAAGCGGACGATGGGCGCCAGCGGTCCGAAGGTTTCCAGCTGCATCACCTTGGCGTCGTCGGGCACGTCGGTGAGCACGGTGGGTTCGAAAAAGAAGCCCTGGTTGCCCTGCCGCGCGCCGCCGCATCGCACCTTCGCCCCGTGGTCGCGCGCGTCGGCCACGAAGTCCTCCATGGCATCGATCCGGCGCGGATTGGCCATGGGCCCCATCCGGGTGGCGTCGTCCAGCCCGTCGCCGAGCTTCAGGGACCTGGATATCTCCACGAACTTCTCGACGAAGCCGTCGTGCACGGAGTCGTGCACGTAGAACCGGCTGGGGGATATGCACACCTGGCCCGCGTTGCGGTACTTGGCGGCGGCGGTGACCCGGGCCACCGTCTCCACGTCCACGTCGTCGAAGACCACCACCGGCGAATGCCCGCCGAGCTCCATCGTCACCTTCTTCATGCCTTCGGCCGCCATCTTGGCCAGGTGCTTGCCCACCGGGATCGAGCCGGTGAACGAGATCTTGCGGATCACCGGCGACGGAATCAGGTGTTCGGACACGTGGGCGGGGACGCCGAAGACCACGTTCACCACGCCCTTGGGTACGCCCGCCTCCTCGCACAGCCGAACAATGGCGATGGCCGTGCCCGGCGTTTCCTCGGCCGGCTTGACGATCACCGAGCAGCCCGCGGCGAGGGCGGTGGCGACCTTGCGACCGGGCATCAGGGCGGGGAAGTTCCACGGCGAGAACGCCGCCACCGGGCCGATGGGCTGGTAAACCGCCATCATGCGCGTGCCGTCGAAACGCGACGGGATGATACGGCCGTACGTGCGCTTGCATTCCTCGGCCGCCCATTCGTAGCTGTCGGCGGTGATCTGGACCTCGGCCAGCGATTCGGGCAGCGGCTTGCCCTGTTCGAGGGTCATGATCCGGGCGATGTGATCGGCGCGGGCGCGGATCAACTCGCCGACGCGCTTGAGGATCCCGGCCCGCTCCAGCGGTTTCACGGCGCGCCAGGTCCTGAACCCCCGGTCCGCGGCGTCCAGCGCCCGGTCCAGGTCCGCCGGCGAAGCGTGGGGCAGGACCCCCAGCACCTTCTCCGTCGCCGGATTGATGACGTCTTCGGAGTCCCCGGTGCTGCCCTGGCACCATTCTCCGTCGATATAAAGGGCTAGGTCTTCATACATCGTCCACCTCCCGGGTGGGACTGTGGCGCCCGTCGCGGCGCCGGGACCGGCGTTTCTCCATGGGGCACATGCGGCGCGGGGACGTTAGCACGACTCCGCTTTCGCAACAGGATTTAACAGCATTCTCCGCCGGTGTGGAGACCGGAAAACGGCCGCACCGCCGCCGCACGGTAGCGGAAGATGGATCGCGGGTCCGCGGCCGCCGCGTTCGAAGCCGTGGCACAACGCCTTCGATTCGAGCGCCCGATGTGCTAGTACCCTCTATCACAATAGGATGGTACTGGCGTCGCCGCCAACCGGAAGGAGTCGTCCGGGAAGCGCACGTTCGAGAGACATGACCGGCTCCGCCAAGGTGGTCCCCCGATCAAATCCCGAGACCTCGTGAGGTCGAGGTGCGGCGGAAACCGGAATAGTCCTTGGCCGCATAGAGGCATGATTTTTTGGAATGGCTGGTGTTTGGCCCCGCCGAACAGACCTGTTCCGGCCGGGGGCGGCAATAACACGGCGACGGACGCAAAATTATGAATAACGGACAATTTACAGGAAGCCGCCGAACGGCAATTAAAAACCTGGTCATTGCATTTGTTGTAGTTGTAGTTCTTTCTTCTATTATTGCGGGAGGACTCGGAGTGTGGATCAGCTTGGTCACCTTCGATACGATCGTTGATCGAGCCAAGTCCATAGAAAGCCGTATCAAAGAACAGCAGGAACAAATTAAGGAGCAACAGAACGAGATCAAAGACCAGATAAAATTAACGCAAACAAAATTAGACGATATTCGCGATTTGACCGAGAAGGCGAGGCTAAGTCAGAAGAATTTTCAAGGAAAATATGTGAGGCTATACATACGCCAGCAACATCAGGAATTTCTGCGATTATTCGACTCGGTCCGTCTGGATGACCTGCATCTGAACAAGACGATCCTCCCGACGCTGGATCGCATTCAAAAAGAATTGACCGACAAGGACGCATTTCCGGTGGCGCTGGTGGCGGAGGATGAGAGATCCCTGATTCACCATATGACCAAACTTCTCGACGCCGCCACACTGTACGGCGACGGACAATTTGAAGCGGTGGCCAAGGCCTTTCCCGATTACGACGGAAACGACGTGAATATCCATCGTCTGCTCAGGGAGTCCTATCGACATCTGTACGACAGGGGCAATGACGAGAAGGATCTTCGGAAGGGACAGTACCACGCAAAAATATATGACCGGCTTGTTCAAACAACCGATAAGAGATCACTGATCGCCAAGCTTCATCGGGCGGGCGTGGATTTGCGCGCCAATACAGAGGAAGACCTCGATCAAGTGGAACAACTCCTGATGCTGGCTATCAAGCTGTTCCCGGATCATCCGGTTCCCAGGTATAATTATGCCGCGTTTCAAGTCATAAGAAATAACCCGGACAAGGCGATGCGGCTTCTGGCCCAGGCCAAGGAGCTCGGCGACCTGAGGAATGAGGAGGATATTTGGTATTTCTGTAGGGACCGTGATTTTCAGACTTTGATAGAAGCGGAGTCCGAAAGCGTGAAAATGGGCTTGAAAAATCTACTGGGTGGCGACGTCGGGAAAGTCTGCGGCCCCGCCATGTGGCGGTAGCCAAAAGCCGAAGACGTCCCCGGGGTGACGGGGTGATCCCCTGCAGACTTTCGAATCGAGCCGGAATACCGGGAATGTGTGCTGCGCTACGTTGAGGCGCTTATGAGCGGCACGGCGCCGCCATGAGGGCCGACGAGTTGATGGATGCCGGTGACATGGAAGGCCGGGCGGTGTGGCTGCGGATCGTGAAGGCAATAGAGGAATTACTGTCGAGGGAACGGCCCGAGGATGCGGAGGTGCATTAGGTCATGGACTCAAACTGGTGTTGCGAGTGGCGATGTCCGCTTTACTCCACAGAGCGGAGCAATCTCAGGGCCGGTGCTGATGTCCGGTTCTGACCCAGGCTGTGTGAAAACTCGGGTCGGAAGAGCGTCGGCGCAACAATGGATTCGGCAATAGCGGACGCCTGAATCATTATTGCCGGTGACGGCAGTTACGCGAATCAATGTTGCGCGCTCGGGCCTCGAAAATAGTTTTC
>JACZQZ010000117.1 GCA_022545455.1 Pseudomonadota bacterium | reverse complement strand
GACGAGCCAGGGGATCGTGGTTCTTGCCGCCGGCGGCAACCAAAACGTGGGTGAGAGCTCGGAATTCGAGGAGTATCCTGCCTGGCTTGAACCCGGGGTCGAACCCTGGGACTGGACCTGCGACCTGGTGGAGCAGGGATGCAAGCTGGGGGTCGCGGCCGTGGATGATGCTGACGTGAAGTGGACCTCCAGCAATTACCACCCCGAGTTCTTTATCAGCGCTCCGGGCGCGAACGGGATCATCGGCGCCCTGCCATTGGCCCTGGACGATTACGGAGATTGGTCAGGAACGAGCTTCGCCACGGCGTTCGCCTCCGGCACGGCCGCGCTGATCCGCGCGCAGCATCCCGACTGGCCGTTGCCGTCCATGATCCCCGAGGACATCGTCGAGGAGATCAAGAAGGTGATTGCGGATTCGGCGGACCTGATCCACATCAGCTCCGACTGCACACCCGAACCCTCTTGCGAGGGGCTGCTCGGCGAAGGCCGAGTCAACGCGGGCGCCGCCGCCCTGATCGGTGCCGGCGATATCAACGCCGACGGCGCCATCGGCATCGTGGACCTGCTCGCATTGCTCGCCGAATGGGGGCCGTGCCTGGGTGTCTGCCGCCCCGATCTCGACGCGGCCGGGTTCGTGACGATCACCGACTTCCTCACTCTGCTGAGCAACTGGGGCTGACGCATTGTAAGCGAGACAAGAACTTCCGCGAAAGGGTATCAGGATGCACAGAAGAGGGTTCATTGTGATCAATACGGCGGCAGCGGAGCGTCCCGAGTTCGTCAGGCAAGTGAGCGAAGCGTTTGGAAGTTCGACCATCGTCGTGTGCATCGATGTTAAGAAGAGTCGCATGGGAAAATACCGCGTGATGAAATCGGGAGGGCGAAAGCGCACGGGGCGAGAACCGGTCGAATTTGCTAGACAGATGGCAGACATGGGTGCTGGGGAGATCATGATCAATTCTATCGATCG
This sequence comes from Pseudomonadota bacterium, assembly GCA_022545455.1. Classification (GTDB taxonomy): domain Bacteria; phylum Pseudomonadota; class Alphaproteobacteria; order Rhodospirillales; family 2-02-FULL-58-16; genus JACZQZ01. The sequence goes on along the minus strand of JACZQZ010000117.1, from coordinate 7,673 downwards.
GGATGGCACGATGGAGGGGTACGATATTGACCTAACGCGAATGGTGGCGGACGCCGTCGCTCAGATCCTCAAGCACCTTATCGGCGGTATCCTGGTCCGACACCTTGTCCTCCGAGAGATCTTTCATGGCTGATAGCCAGGGCCGAAGGCAGGGCCAGACCGAGGACCACACCAACGCCCGCACACCGGAGAAACAGCCGCATCGCCCGTCCGTGTCCTGCCCGGCCCGGTCCATCCGTTTGCGGGGCCGAGCCGCTTTGCGATTCTAGCAGAAACCGCCGCCGGAGGCCATCCGGGGACGGGCCGGAGGGGCGCGAAGTTGCGCCGCCGCGGCGGCCCCCGGGCGGACACGGGAGGTGTCCGTCCCCGCGGCCGGCGGGCTGGCTGGACATTCGGCGTCGCGGCGCATGACAGGTCTTCGGCATCTTGTTAATGATCCGGGGGGCCCGGGACCGGGGTTTCAGCCACGGTGCCCGCCCTCTCCGCCACCCACGTCAAACGGAACAAAAATCATGCCAGCTGAAATCGTTTCGAACAGGGACGCCGCCACCTTCGTGACCCATCTGGAGTGCAGCGAGACCGGCGAACACCACGCCGCCGACCGATTGCATGGGCTGTCCAGGGCGGGCAAGCCGCTGCTCGTGCGCTACGATCTCGATGCCGTCCGCCGGGCCGTTTCCAGGGACGACCTGGCCGGCCGCAGGCCCGACATGTGGCGCTACCGGGAGCTGCTGCCCCTGATGCGCGCGGACGATATCGTCAGCCTGGGCGAGGCCATGACGCCGCTCATCGCGCTGCCCCGCATGCGCAAGCGCCTGGGCGGCGGCGAGATCACGGTCAAGGACGAAGGGCGCCTGCCCACCGGATCGTTCAAGGCGCGCGGCATGGCGGTGGCCGTGACCATGGCCAAGGCCTTCGGGGTGAAGCGCATCGCGGTGCCCACCGCCGGCAACGCGGGGGCCGCGGCGGCGGCCTATGGGTCGCGCGCCGGCATGGAAACCTACGTCTTCACGCCCGAGGACACGGCGGAGGTCACGGCGCGGGAGATCGCCTATCACGGGGCCAGGGTCTACCGGGTCAACGGCCTGGTCAACCACTGCGCCAGGATCGTCCGCGAGGGCACCCAGGCCATGGGCTGGCACGACCTGTCGACCCTCGAGGAGCCCTACCGCCTCGAAGGAAAGAAGACCATGGGCCTGGAGCTGGCCGAGCAGTTGGGCTGGGACGTGCCCGACGTGATCTTCTATCCGACCGGCGGCGGCACCGGGTTCATCGGCATGTGGAAGGCGTTTCAAGAGCTGGAGGCCATCGGCTGGATCGGCGCCCGGCGTCCGCGCATGGTGGCGGTGCAGGCCACCGGCTGCGGCCCCATCGTCAAGGCCTTCGACGAGGGCGCCGACCATGTCGCGGAACCGTGGCCGAACGTGGATACCGATCTCCACGGCGTCCGGGTGCCGGGGCCCATCGGGGACAGGCTGATCCTCAAGGTGATCGCGGAAAGCGACGGCCTGGCGACCGCCGTCGACGACGGGGCGGCGGACGAAGCGCGCCGGGAAGTCGCCGACCGGGAGGGACTGCACCTGTGCCCCGAGGGGGCGGCCACCTTCGCCGCCTACAAGAAGGAACTGGCGGCGGGCCGCATCGGCCGCGACGACAACGTGGTGCTGTTCAACACGGCGAGCGGGCTCAAATACCCCATGCCGCCCATGGACCGCACCCTGGACCGCACCAAGCCCATCGATTACGCCGCCCTGTGACGGCGCGGACATCGGGGCAGGGCGGCCTCAGGGCTTGAGCGTAAGGGTGGCCTTTCCGGGTTCGCCGGCGCGCAGATAGGCGACCGCGAAGGGCTCGCCGATGCGGTGCAGGTAAACGGCGGCGGAGACGTCGGCGCCCTTGGTCACGGCGCGCCCCCCCATCGCCGTGATGATGTCGCCTACCGCAAGCCCGGCCGCCGCCGCGGCGCTCCCCGGGGTGATGCGGGTTATGCGCGCGCCGGCCGTGGTGGCGCGCTCCTCTTCCGTGAGGTCCTCGACCCGCAGGCCCGACTTGCCGCGCCTGACCCGGCCATGGTCCCGCAGGTCCTCGGCGACACGCAGGACAAGGCGCATGGAGGCGGCGAAGTTGACGCCGATGTTGGCGTCCGTTTTCTTGGTGAAGATGGCCGAGACCAGCCCCACCAGGCGGCCGTCGGCGTCGATCAGCGCGCCGCCCGAGCCGCCCGGATTGACGGTTGCGTCGGTCTGGATGAAATCCTCGATGGGATTGAAGCCGGTGCCGCTGCGGTGGACGGCGGAGACCACGCCGCAGGTGACCGAGAGACCTAGGCCGAACTGGTTGCCGATGGCGCAGACGGGCGCCGCCAACGGCGGTTCGGGGCCGATGGGCGGCACCGGCAGGTCCACCGCCACCTTGATCAGCGCGATGTCGGTGAGGGGGTCGCGGCCGACGATCTCGCTGGCGATGATGCGGCCGTCGGCGAGGCGCACCGTGACCCGCGTGGCGCGGCCGAGCACGTGGACGTTGGTGGCCAGGTATCCGCCCGCCAGCACGGCGACGGCGGTGCCCTCCGGTTCCTCGGGGCGGCCGTCGGCCGGCGCCGACGGGGGCCGGTCCGGCCACTCGGGCAGGACGCTGACCACCGATTGCAGCACGTCCGGGGAAAAGGCGTGCGCCGGCGGCGCCCACGCAAAAACGAAGGCGAGGACGGCGGTCGCGCGCCGCCGGCCGATCCTGGCGGTCCGGTCCATGTCTTCTGCTACGCCCGTGGTCCGAGGGTTGGATCATGACGAAGGCGGGGGCCAGGGTAAAGTCGCCTCCCGGCGGCCGGGCGCCTTCCCATCCCGGTGGTGGCGGCTCACCGATAGAGCGCGTATAACCCCCGGTCATGAAATTCCCGCGCACCATCCGCCTCGATCCCTCCGACGTGAAGGTGTTCCCCCTGGCCGCCGAGCCCGGGGAATGGGCCGTGCCCGGCACCTTCGCCTTCGCCGATGCCGAGCCCGCGGCCATGTCCCGGAAGGAACAGCTGGCGTTCAAGAGCGGCTGGCTGGGCACCGGCAGCTTCGGCCGCTCGACCATGGTGCAGGTGGTGGACATCACCGCCGAGCAGTACGACGAAGTCGTGCGCATGATCGCCGACCACCTGGTCGGCGAGTACGGCGCCCCGGACAGAGACGCGGCCCTTGCCGCGGCGCGCGACGAGGCGGCCGACGCGGCGGGGCTGTGCGACCACCCGGTCAACACCCTGCTCGCCATCGAGCGCGAGTTCACCGACGACGGCATCAGCGAACGCGTGCGCGCCATCACCCCGGAGCCCGCCGGCGCCCACACCCGGGTGTGGGAGATCGTCGAGGACGAGGACTGAGCCGCCGCGCGCCCCGCCGTCAGCCCCCCGCCTCGCCGGCGGGCTCGATGTCGAAACGAAGCCGGCGGTGGGCCTCGCGCAGGGCCGCCTCGGCGGCGGCGGGATCGTCGGCCCCGGCGAAGATGAAGCCCAAATACCGGTATCCCTCGGGCGGCGGCACGACCGGGTGGCCCACCGGGATGGTGATGGTCACGTCGTCGATGCCGGGAACCGCGCGGGCTTCGGCGAGGCCCTGCACCTGGCGCAGGATGCCGGCCTCGGGAATGGGGATCATCATGACCCCGGCCGCGCGGCTCTCCCGTTCCACGGACTCGATGGGCAGGCCCAGCGCGTGGCGGAGGATAATCTCCTCGAGGCGGACGCCGGCGCCGAACCTGAGGACGCGCGCGCACAGGCCGCCGATGGACCGCGCCGCGGCCTCCACCAGCCAGTGGCCGCGGTCGTTGATGCGCAACTCCGCGTGGACCGGCCCGTCGCGCAGCCCAAGGGCGGCCAGGGCCTTCGCCGTGGTCGCGATGATGCCGCGCTGCTCGTCGGCGGGCAGGCGCGACGGCGTCGTGTAGATGGTTTCCTCGAAGAACGGGCCTTCCAGCGGATCGGGCTTGTCGAACAGGGCGAGCACGGTCAGGCGGCCGCCCCGCAAAAGCCCCTCGACCGCCACCTCCGCCCCCGGGATGTATTCCTCGACGAGGATGCGGTCGGTGCCATAGGTCCCGGCGTCGGGCTGCTTCAGGATGCGGGCGATGCGGCGGAACGCCGCCCGGAAGGCCGCGGCATCGTCGGCGCGGATGACGCCGCGGCCGGCCGACAAGGCGAGCGGCTTGAGCACGCACGGATAGACCGCCGCCCCGGCGGCGGGTGCCGGATCGTCATCCACGGAAACCACGGTGAACCAGGGCGAGGGCAGGCCGCTGTTGGCCAGGCGGGTCCTCAGGCGGTACTTGTCGCGCGTCGCCGCCACCGACTCCGGCGTGTTGTGGGGCAGGCCGAGGGCCTGGGACGCTTCGGCGGCCAGCGGGACGGGCTCGTCGTCCACCGGGACGATGGCGTGCAGGGGATACTCGCGGGCATAGGCGCGGATCTGCGCGACGCCCTTTTCGAGGTCGGTGAAATCGAGGGTGACCGTTTTGCCCTTGGCGTATTGTTCCAGGACCTGGCGTCGGTTCGAGCCGACGGCGACGTCGACGCCGAGCCGGTGGGCGGCGTCGAGGAAATCGCCGACGCGATAGGACGTGGTGGGAACCAGCAACAGCAGCCGCCCCATGGCCTCAGTCCATGTCCCACGGCGGGTCGGGCGGAATCATCCCGCTGCCGCGACCGCACTTCCCGCGCCTAGATGCGCGCGAACTGACCGGACGTGGGCTCGGCGCAGCAATACCAGGGCTCGCTGAGATGTGGAGGGCAGGCCTCGGCGTGCCGGCCAACGGGCGCCGGCGCGGCCGGCAGGCCCAGGGCGTCGCGGGCGAGACGCCAGATCCCTGCGAAGACATCGCGGCGGCCGGCGCCCTCGCCCTCTTCGACGACCCGCGCCACCTTTTCCCACAGCCCATCGACCCGCGGATCGGGGTTGGACCAGCGGTAGCTCAGGGCGCGGGGGTCGAAGTCGCCGAGATGGGCCTGCAGTTCCGGCACCCGCAGAAGCCACGATCCCCTGGGCAGGAGCAGCCGGATTCCAAGCTGAATCGGCGCCACATGGGCGACCAGGTCGAGCTCGGCGACCACGGCGAGCAGATCCAGATAGCCCTCCAGGGTGGTCCAGGGCATGAATGGGATGAAGGTCGGCGACAGGGTCAGGCCGGCGTCCCGGGCCAGACCGACCGCCTCGATGAAATCGGCCCGCGTATGGCCCTTGTCCAACAGCCCGAGGACGCGGTCGTCCACGGATTCGACCGCCGTGGTGACGAAAAGGCAGCCGGTCCGGGCGAGGGTCCCCAGATGACGGGCATGGTCGAGCAGGTGCTCGACCTTGATCGTGACGTCATAGGTGAGCCGGGGGAATTCCGCGTTCAACGCCTCCACCAGCCGCATGGCATGGCCGACGCCGTTGAAGAAATCCGGATCTCCGAAGGTGATGTGGCCGGCCCCCGCGGCAACCTGCCGGCGCACGTCCTCCATCACCGCGTCCAGTTGCACGATGCGGAACCGTCCGCCATAGACCGGGACCACCGGACAGTGCCGGCACACGTGCTTGCAGCCCCGGCTCGCCTCCGTGTACCCGGCCGTGCGGCGCCCGCCGTTCCCCGTTTCCAGATGGGCGTAGCGTTCGAGCGGCGGCAGGCCGGTGCGGTCGGGAACGCGGAACCGTTGCTTGGCAAGGGAGATCAGGGGCTCGCTCTGGGCCCGCCGGGACGGCGCGCCGTTCGCCGAGAGCCGTTCATACAGGCTCACCAGGCCGCTTTCGAACTCGCCGCCGAGAATGGTCCGGCCGCCGAGCCGGCGCAGGAAATCCTCGTTCAGCGGCGCGTACAGGCCGTAGAAGCAGACGTGCGCCGTGGGATTGAGGCGTTTAAGCCTGGGCACGAGGGCGCCCGCCAGCCGGGTGGCGGTGTGCATGGGCAGGTAGACGGCGATCAGGCCCGCGTCGCGCACCGCCTGTTCGTCCAGGTCGTCGACGGCCAGATCGTTGCAGGTGACCGACGCCCCGGCCTCGCGCAGCCACGCCGCCGGCGACGCCAGCCCGAACGGCTGATGGCCAAGATCGTAGGTGGACAGAAGAACGACGTTCATTGCTAGTACTCCCTTGCACGAATTCGCGCATCATACGACGGCCTTGCGAGGTTTCCGGCTAGGAGCACGGCGCGCCGTGATGCTGGAGCATCACAAGTGGCGCGCGACGACGCCGGGGGCCGCGGGGGCGCCCCCCGTATACCGTAGCCGGGGGGACACCCCCCTTGTCCCCCCGGGGGCCTCGCAAGGCCGCCCTTCGGGTCGCGTTTCCCGTTCCCTCGGGGCGTCGGGAACGCTTGACGATGACCCCGCATCGCCCGCGCGTCCCCTCCTGCCGAGGAAACGGGAAACGCGATCGTATGATACGCGAATTCGTGCAAGTGAGTACTAGTCGCCCGCGCCCGGTGGCGGCGCACGCCGGAATTGGAACAGGCTCACGGCCGGCCCGTTAAAACGGACTCGCGCCGCCGCCCTTGCCCGGCTGGTAATAGGGGTTGCTCCCTCCGGCGTGGTCGGTCACGTCGAGCACGGCGGTGATATTCGGCACCGCCCGCTTGATCTCCGTCTCGATCCCCTGTTTGAGCGTCACGTCCGCCATGCCGCACCCCTGGCAGCCGCCCTCGAGGCGGATGTAGACGGTGTCGTCCTGGACGTCGACCAGGGAGATATGCCCGCCATGGGACGCCACGGACGGGTTGACGCGCTCGTCCAGCAGGGCCTGGATCAGTTTGCCCTCGGGCGTTTCCAGGCCGGGCTTGGGCATGGCGTCCCGGTAATCGCTGACCCCGGTGACCTCGGGAACGTAATGGCGCAGCATGTTCTCGATCCCGTCCTTCAGGCCGGCGCCGGAGCCGATCATTTCCAGGAGGACGACGCCGTCCTTGAAACCGCGGTAGATGACGTCGCCGCCGTCCTGGGCCGCCGCCGGGCGGATGCGGGTGTCGATCAGCTCCTTGATCTTGGCCGATATCTCGCTGTCTTCGCCGGTATCGTCGGGGACGTCCGCCCCCTGTTCCGCGACAACGGCCGGTCCGCCGGCGGTGAAATGCTCCATGATGATGCCGAGGATGAGCGGCTTCAGGGCCTTCCAGTCCGTATCGTCCCGTTTCTTGACGGTGATGGACTGGGGGTCGAAAAACACGCTGGTGACGCCGTCCACCTCGAAGATGCGTTGGGCCAGGGGCGACCCCGCGGACGATTCCGCGTCCGGAAAATGGGCCGTACCCGATGGCAGGACAGGCTGGCCCGGCAGGAACTTCAAGGCGTCCGGGGCCGCCAGGGCCTCGGTCTGGATGAACATGGTGGCACCTCCTCCCAAACGGCTGTGGGGCCCCCTCAATATAGGCAAAAACCCCGCCGATGCCCGTTTTAAATTTTCCGCCGCCCGGTGGAAGGGAGGCCGGGGCCGCACCGTTTTGCGCCCCCGTCCGTCCCGCTTAAAGGATTCCGAGGAAGCGGCCGAAGCGCTCGGCGAGCAGCTTCGGCCCGGCGGCCCGCAGGACCTTGGCGAAGGCCGTCGTGGTTTCGGGCCCGATCCGCCCGCCGCCGTCGTCGAGCGGCCTCCAGGCGTCGCCGCCGAAGTGGATCTGGCCCAGGTTATTGAGCGTGCGCTTGAGGGCCCCGACGGGCCTTGCCGGGG
>JACZQZ010000184.1 GCA_022545455.1 Pseudomonadota bacterium | reverse complement strand
CGAGCGAGCGGACGAAATTTCCCTGGTCATCGCGCACGGCCATGGCTGTCAGCAGGACATCCATGACCTCGCCGTTCTTCTTCACCACTTGAAAGGGAAGTTCCTTGGCAAAACCGGTGCGGAAAAATTCAGGTAGGGTTTCTTCCTTGGCGTACCGACGGGATTCCTCCGAATAGAATTCGTACACCTTGCGCCCGAGCACCTCTTCGCGGTCGTATCCCAGGGTGTCCAGCCAGTGGTCGCTGACGCTGAGCAATCGCCCGTCCTTGTCGATGGAATGGAACATTCCCGGTGTGTTTTCGTAGATCTGGCGGAACCGTTCCTCGTTTTCCCTCAGCGCCTCCTCCGCCCGCTTGCGCTCGGTGATGTCGATGGTATGAGCGATGAAATGCACCGGTTCGCCGTCTTCATTTCTCAACAGCGAGCCAGAAATCTCGCCCCAAACGACGTGTCCCTGCTTGTGGCGGTAACGTCGTTCGTTACGGTAGGTCGTGATTTCGCCATCCAAAACTTGTTGCCGTAGGCGCATACTGATATTCAAGTCATCGAGGTTAGCGGCCGTGCTCTTCATATCCGTATTAGTTAGCTCTTCCTTTGTATAACCAAGAAAATCAGCCAGGGCTTGGTTCACTTGGAATCGATTGCCTTCGAGCGTGATCAGTGCCACGCCAACCGGCGCGTTTTCAAAAGCGACGCGGAAGCGTTCTTCGCTTTCCCGGAGCGCCTCCTCCGCCTGTTTGCGCTCGGTGATGTCCAGGGTTACCCCGTCCCAAACCACGGCGCCGTCCTCCCGGCGGTGCGTGCGGGCGATGGAGCGCAACCACACGACCTTGCCCGAGGGTCTGATACGGCGATACTCGAGGACAAAAGGCTCCAGCGTCTCGGCCGATTTCCGCAGCGCATCTTGCCACCGGGCCCGGTCTTCCGGGTGGAGCGTTTTGACCACGAGTTCCGGCCGCGTCATGACCTCGTCGGGGTCCATTTCCATGACGTCGCGCAGGCCGGGGGTCAGGTCGCCGGCGGCGGCGCGCCAGCCCCTGGAGGTGCGCCCGTCCGGATGCAGGATTCGGCGGTACACGTTCCCCGGGACGTTCGCCGCGATGGTGCGGAACCGCTCCTCGCTGTCCAGCAGCGCCTCCTCGGCCCGCTTGCGCCCGGTGATGGTCGCATACAACTCCCTGTTCAGTTTCACGACCGACTGATAACGCCACCCGGCCGCGGCGACCAGGATCACGATCACGAGTCCGCCCATGGTCCACATCACCCGCGACACCGTCCAAAACGGCATTGGGCGACCGAACCATTTCACGTAGATACGCTCATACGCGGGTGTTCCCACGAATCGTTCCACGGCCTTGTCCAGCACCGCCAGCAGTTCGGTATTATCCTTATGTACGGAAATGCCGCGTTTCACCTCGAACAACGGTTCGCCGGCGACCCTGATGCGGTCTTCCACGCCGATCTGCTCGGCCAATCCCATGATCACGGGCTGCGGATAGACGAGGGCGTCCACCTGACCGGCGACCAGTTCGAACAGGGCTGTACGGACATCCTCGAACACCGCCAGATCCATGTCTTTCCGGTGCTTGAGGCGGAGGTAGCCGACGTTCCCCTTGACCACCGCGACACGCCGGTCGGTGAGGTCCGGCATGCCTTTTATGTCCAGGGTGTCGCCCCGCACAAAGATAGAAATACGGAACGTCTCGACGGGGGCCGTGAACGCGAATGTCACTTCGCGTTCGGGTATGATGCCCATGTTGGGGATGATATCGGCGCGGCCGTCTCTCACCGCCTTTGTCGCTTCGAGAAAAGAGTCCTTGATGTGATAGATCACGCGCAGGCCCGCCAGGGCGGCGATCTCCTCCATCACGTCGATGGCGAAGCCCACCGGCTTGCCGTTCTCGTCGACACTGTATTGCGGCGGCCACGAGCGGGGCACCGCGGCGACGACCTCGCGCAGCGCCGGCGCGTTGGTTCCCCGGTCCTGGGCCAGCGCGGCGGGAGCCAACGTCATCCCGAAAATGTGCACGGCGACGCCGGCAAGGCCGCAGACCACCAGCGACGGTATCCAACGTGCGGCTCGAACGCCCAGTACCTGGGTCATCCAGAAATCCCTTCCTCCCGAATCGCCAAACGCGTTCGTCAATTGCCGAGTTCATTGCCGAGGCGCCGGCACAGCCTCCCGTTATGGGCGCGCGCGGCGACGGTTCCCCGGCAACCATTGGGTATGGCCAATGATAATTACCCGTTGGGGGGTGAAGGAAGTATCCGCACGTATGGTGCTTTATACGAACGTATAGGTTCTGGCCGACCTTCCACGGCCGCCGCCGGTGGACGCGGACGCCCCGGGCGCGGTCGGCTTTCGCGGGTCCCGGCCCCGTCAGTGCGTCACGGCCATGGCGTTGGGCTTGAACAATACCTCGCCGTTGATCCTGAAGGCCCCGATGGCGGCCTGGCCTTCGGCCCCGATGAGCCAGTCGATGAACGCCTGGCCCAG
>JACZQZ010000020.1 GCA_022545455.1 Pseudomonadota bacterium | reverse complement strand
GGTGTCCCCCCGGCTAAGTTATGCGGGGGACGCCCCCGCGGCCCCCGGCGTCGTCGCGCGCCGCTTGTGGTGCACGCACACCACGGCGCGACGCGCTCCTAGCCGGAAACCTCGCAACGCCGTCGTAGGGGTACAATTTAGCTGATGCAGGCCACTAGCCCTGCATCAGGCGCGGCAGGCGGCCGGCCAGGCCCATGGCGCTGCGCACGAACAGCCTCTTCAGGGGCGGCATGCGGTTGACCGCCGCCAGGCCCAGGCGCCGGGCCCGGCGCACCGGGCCGATGGTGTTGGAGAACAACCGATTCAAGCCATCCGTCATGGCCAGCATCAAGGTGTTGTCGAACCGGCGCCAGCGCTGGAACCGCTCGAGCACCGTGTCGGCGCCGATGTCGAGCCCTAAGCGCCGGGCCTCGGCCAGGACCTCGGTCAGCGCCGCCACGTCGCGCAAGCCCATGTTCAAACCCTGGCCGGCGATGGGGTGCATGGCGTGGGCCGCGTCGCCGACCAGGGCCAGCCGGAGGGCGATGGCCGTTTCCGCGTGCTGCAGGGACAGGGGATAGGACCAGCGCGGTCCCACCACCCGGAGCCGTCCCAGGTAGTCGCCGAAACGGCGTTCCAGTTCGGCCAGGAATTCGGCCTCGTCCAGGGCCATGATGGCCGGCGCCAGGTCCTTGCGTTCGGTCCACACGATGGATGAGCGATTGCCGAGAAGGGGCAGGACGGCGAAGGGCCCCGTCGGCAGGAAGTGTTCGTGGGCGACGAAGTCGTGGGGCCTTTCGTGGGCCACGGTGCAGACGATGGCGGTCTGGCGGTACGGCCAGCCGGTGACGCGGATGCCGGCCCCGGCGCGGACCCCGGAGGCCCGTCCGTCGGCACCGACGATCAGGCGGGCGCGGATCCGCCGCCCGTCGGCGAGCCGCGCCTCGACGCCGGAAGCGGAACGCTCCAGGCCGTCGACGCGGGCCGGCGCCAGGAGGCGCACGGTGTCCAGGGTGGGGATGCGGTCGAACAGGGCCTTTCGGATGAACCGGTTCTCCACCATGTAGCCGAAGGGCGGACCGCCGGTGTCCCGCTCGTCGTAGTGGAGGAACAGCGGCGAATCCCCTTCGCTCACCCGGATATGGCGGATCGGCGTGGCGTGCGGTTTCATGCCCGCCCACAGGCCCAGGGCATCGAGGATGCGCTGGGAGCCCAGGGCGATGGACGAGGCCCGGCCGTCGAAGCCGGCGTCCAGGCCGGCCGCCGGATCGGCGTGATCGACGGCGATAACCTCCATACCGGCCGTGGACAGGGCGCAGGCCAGGGTGCCGCCGACGGGACCGCCGCCGACGATGAGCACGTCGGCGCTCAGAAGCCGGGTCTTCGAGGAGCGAACGGCCATGGCCCTACCATGTCCTTCTTTGGCCGCCCCTGTCCAGGGGCCGGACGGAAAGCCTATAAAATAGGCAGTGTGAAAAATATGCCTGTAATTTAGGCATATCGAAGCGTCCCGATATCCGATGGCGTCTTGAGAATTCCGCGCAATCCTTTGATTCTACATCATTATTATCCATTCCTCGAAAAACGGCACGGTTCTTGATAGTGCGGATACGGGGCGGCTTCCACCGCCTCCGTGCGAACCATAGAACCGGCGCCGGCGCTGCCCCCGCGGTAGACAGGGGGAAACGGGTGGCGCCCGGAAAGGAGGATAGGGGAAATGAAGCTGGTCATGGCCATCATCAAGCCCTTCCGGCTGGATGACGTGCGCGAGGCGCTGACGGCCCTCGGCATCCAGGGGATGACCGTCACCGACGTCCAGGGATTCGGCCGCCAGAAGGGCCAGACGGAAATCTATCGCGGCGCCGAGTACGCGGTGAGCTTCCTGCCCAAGGTGAAAATCGAACTGGCGGTCGTCGACGACATGGTGGAGGCCGTGGTCGAAGCGATCCAGAAATCGGCCCGCACGGACAAGATCGGCGACGGCAAGATCTTTGTCTCGGCAATCGAACACGCCGTCCGCATCCGCACCGGTGAAACCGACGGCGATGCGATTTAGGAGGAATTTGTGATGGATGTGATCAAAGGAGCGCGTTGGTTGAGCAGGGGCATCGGTCCCATGGCCCTTGCCTGGGCGGCCGTTCTCTGCAGCACCGGCACGGCCCTGGCCGAGGAGGCCAAGCTGGACAGCGGGGATACGGCCTGGATGCTGACCTCGACGGCGCTGGTGCTGATGATGACCATACCCGGCGTGGCCCTGTTCTACGGCGGCATGGTGCGCAAGAAAAACGTCCTGGCGACGGTGATGCAGAGTTTCGCCGTGACCTGCCTGATGACCGTCCTGTGGATGATCATCGGGTATTCCCTGGCCTTCGGGGACGGCGGGGACATGAACGCCTACATCGGCGGCATGGACAAACTGCTGCTGCGCGGCATGGGCGTCGACACCCTCTCCGGCACCATTCCCGAATCGGTGTTCATGACCTTTCAGATGACGTTCGCCATCATCACCCCGGCCCTGATCTGCGGCGGCTTCGCCGACCGCATGAAGTTTTCCTCCATGCTGGTCTTCCTCGGCCTGTGGATGGTGCTGGTCTATGCGCCCATCACCCACTGGGTGTGGGGCGGCGGCTTCCTGGGCGATGCCGGCGTGCTCGACTTCGCCGGCGGCACGGTCGTCCACATCAATGCCGGCATCGCCGCCCTGGTCGCCGCCCTGGTGCTCGGCAAGCGGCGCGGCTACGGCACGGAGAACATGGCGCCGCACAATCTGGTGCTGAGCGTGATCGGCGCTTCCATGCTGTGGGTCGGCTGGTTCGGCTTCAACGCCGGATCGGCGGTCGCCGCCAACGGCAGCGCCGGCATGGCCATGGCGGTGACCCAGATCGCCACCGCCGCCGCGGCCCTGGCATGGATGTTCGCCGAGTGGATGTTCCGCTCCAAGCCCAGCGTGCTCGGCATCGTCTCCGGCGCCGTCAGCGGCCTCGTCGCGATCACGCCGGCGTCGGGGTACGTCGGCCCCGGCGGCGCCCTGATGATCGGGTTGGCGGCCGGGTTGGCCTGTTTCTGGGCCGCCACCAGCCTGAAGAACCGGCTGGGCTACGATGATTCCCTCGACGTCTTCGGCGTGCACGCCGTCGGCGGCATCGTCGGGGCGCTGCTGACCGGGGTTTTCGCCGTCGAGGCCATCGGCGGCACGCCGGGCGTCCTCGAGGGCAACCCGGGGCAGGTCCTCATCCAGTTGGAAGGCATCGCCGTCACCATCGCCTATTGCGGGGTCGTGAGCTTCATCCTGCTCAAGATCATCGGCGCGGTGATGGGTCTCAGGGTCGATGATGAGACCGAGGTCGGCGGCCTCGATATCAACCTCCACGGCGAGGTCGTGCACTAAAAGGAGAACCAACCCGGTAACTGGGGTCCAGGGGTTTTGAAACCCCTGGCCGCGGTATGGGGGGCAGAGCCCCCCCAAAGCCGTGAGCCCACCGGCCGTTAATCCCGCGCCGCACCGCCTTGTGGGGCGCCGGTGCGGCGGCTACTATCCGCCCGCGCCATGGTGAATCCCCGTCTCGACCGGCTGCCCGGCTATCCTTTCGCCCGCCTCAGGACGCTGCTCGACGGCGTCGATCCCCCCGCGGGCGTCGAGCCCCTGGCGTTGTCCGTCGGCGAGCCCCAGCACGGGCCGCCGCCCATGCTCGCCGAGACCCTGGCCGCCAACGCCCATCTGTGGGGCAGGTATCCCCCGATCGGCGGCACGCCCGGGTTCCGGGACGCGGTGGCGTCGTGGCTGGTTCGCCGCTATGGCCTGGCCGACGGCGCCATCGACCCGGCCACCCAGATCCTGCCCGTCGCCGGCACCCGCGAGGCCCTGTTCATGGCCGCCACCCTGGCCCTGCCCGACGGCAGGGGCGGCAGCCGGCCGGCCGTCCTCATCCCCAACCCGTACTACCATGTGTACGCGGGATCGGCGGCCATGGCGGGGGCCGAGGCGGTGTTCCTGCCGGCGACGCGGGAGACCGGCTTCCTGCCCGACCTGGCCGCCGTGGACGAGGCGACCCTGGCGCGCACCGCGCTTTTCTACCTTTGCTCGCCGGCCAACCCGCAGGGCGCGGCGGCCGGCCTGGATTACCTGAAAACGGCGGTGCGGCTGGCCCGGGACCACGATTTCGTGCTCTGCGTGGACGAATGCTACGCCGAGATCTACGGCGGCGAGCCGCCGCCCGGAGTCGCGCAGGCGTGCGCCGTTCTGGGTTACGGCAACGTGCTGGTGTTCCATTCGTTGTCCAAGCGCTCCAGCGCCCCCGGGCTGCGTTCGGGCTTCGTCGCGGGCGATCCGGCCCTGATCGAAATGTTCAAGCGCCTGCGCGACGTCGGCGGCGCCACCGTGCCCCTGCCGGCGATGGCCGCCTCGGAGGCGTTGTGGCGGGACGATGCCCACGTGGAGGAAAACCGCGCCCTTTACCGGGCCAAGTTCGACACGGCGGAGGCGCTGCTGGCGGGGCGATTCGGTTTTTACCGGCCGGACGGCGGGTTCTTCCTGTGGCTCGACGTCGGCGACGGCGAAGCGGCGACGCGTCGGCTGTGGGCCGAGGCCGGGCTCCGGGTCCTGCCGGGGGCCTATCTGGCCCACGATGACCGGGACGGCCATAACCCCGGCGCCGCCTTTATCCGCGTCGCCCTGGTCCACGATCAGGCGACGACGACGGAGGCCCTGGAGCGGCTTCTCTCGATCCTGCGTTAAGATATTCTAAAGCAAGGTATCGTAAAACCCCGGCATGGCACGTACCGTGAGTACTGCCGGGGGCGGCACTGTTTTGCCGAAGGGAGCGGTGGATTTCCTTCGTCGGCGGCTGGCCGAGGGAATCGGCTTCGGCCTTTTTGTTTGCGCGGCCGTGCTTCTGGCGGCCCTGTTCAGTTACGCACCCGGCGATTCCTCGCTCAACAACGCCGCCGATGGCGTCACGCGCAATCTGTTCGGCGGCGCGGGCGCCGTGACCGCCGATGTCCTGCTGCAGTCCCTGGGCGCCGCCGCCTTCGTGCCCGCCCTGGTGCTGGCGGCCTGGGGCTGGCGGATGGTGCGCAAACGCGGCCTTTCCGTGCTGTGGCTGCGCCTGGCCATGCTGAGCGTCGCCGTGGTGCTGCTCGCCATGGGGCTCAGCGCCCTGCCCGTGCCCCGGACGTGGCCGTTGCTGGCGGGACCCGGCGGGGTCGTGGGGACCGTGCTTCTCGAGCGTCTCGGCGCGCTGGTGCGGGGGTACGGCGACGCCGTCGGGACAGGGATCATCGCGCTCGCCGCGGTCGTCCTCGGGATGGCGGCGTTCGTCTCCGCTTCAGGCCTTTCGTGGACCGGGTGGCGGGCCCCGATATACGTGTTGGTGCGCGCCCCGGGCGCCTTGATGCGGGCACTGATCCGCGGCCGCCGGGCGGCCGGGACCCGCATGGCATGGAGCGACCGTGCCGAGCCCACCCTCGGCCGCGAGCCTCCGGTGGGCCCCGACGAGCAGGACCTGGGCCGGGAGCCTGCCCTGGAGCCCGGGCCCAAACCCCTGGTCCGCACGAGCTTGGTGGCGCCCAAGCTGCCGTGGGCCAAGACCGGCCGCCGGGCCCTGGCCGCGCGCCAGGGGAGGCTGGAACTGGATCCCGACGAATACCGTTTGCCGTCTCTCGATCTGTTGAACCCGCCGTCCCGGTCGGCGGCGGGTGGCGCCGTCAGCCAGAACGCCCTGCAACAAAACGCGCGGCTTCTGGAAAGCGTGCTCGAGGACTTCGGGGTGCATGGCGAGATCACCAAGGTCCGTCCCGGGCCGGTGGTCACCCTTTACGAGCTGGAGCCGGCGCCGGGGACCAAAACCTCGCGCGTCATCGGCCTCTCCGACGACATCGCCCGCTCCATGAGCGCGGTGTCCGTGCGCGTGGCGGTGGTTCCGGGACGCAACGTGATCGGCATCGAGCTGCCCAACCTCAGGCGGGAGATGGTGCACCTGCGCGAACTGCTGGCCTCCGACGCTTTCGAGCGCAGCGCCGGGCGGCTGAGCCTGGCGCTGGGCAAGGACATCAGCGGCACGCCCGTCCTCGTGGACTTGGCGCGCATGCCCCATCTGCTGGTTGCCGGGACCACCGGGTCGGGCAAGTCGGTGGCCATGAACACGATGATCCTTTCCCTGCTCTATCAACTTCCGCCCGACGAATGCAAGTTCATCATGATCGACCCGAAGGTGCTGGAACTTTCGGTGTACGACGGCATTCCCCACCTGCTCACGCCGGTGGTGACCGAACCGTCGAAGGCGGTGGTGGCGCTGAAATGGGCGGTGCGCGAGATGGAGGAGCGCTATCGCGCCATGTCGCAACTGGGCGTGCGCAGCGTCGCCGGCTACAACGCCCGACTGCGCGACGCGCGCAAGAAAGGCGAAACCCTTACCCGCCGGGTGCAGACGGGATTCGACGCGGACGGTCAACCCGTATTCGAGGATCAGCCGCTGAGCATGGATGCGCTGCCCTTCATCATCGTCGTCGTCGACGAGATGGCGGACCTCATGCTGGTTGCCGGCAAGGACATCGAGGCGGCGGTGCAAAGGCTGGCGCAGATGGCGCGGGCCGCCGGTATCCACCTGATCATGGCCACCCAACGTCCGTCCGTGGACGTGATCACGGGCACCATCAAGGCCAATTTTCCAACCCGTGTCAGCTTTCAGGTGACCTCCAAGATCGACAGCCGCACCATCCTCGGCGAGCAGGGGGCGGAACAGCTTCTCGGCCAGGGCGACATGTTGTATATGGCGGGCGGTGGACGCATTACCCGCGTGCATGGTCCTTTCGTATCCGACGAGGAGGTGGAGGCCGTGGTCACCTTCCTGAAGTCCCAAGGCGAGCCCACCTACGATACGGCAGTCACCGAGGACGACGGCGCAGCCACCCTCGGCGGCGGCCACGGCGCACCGTCGGGCGATGCGCTGTATGATGAGGCGTTGGACCTCGTCGCCCGCGAGGGCAAGGCCTCCACCAGCTTCATCCAGAGGCACCTGCAGATCGGCTATAACCGGGCGGCACGCATCATCGAGCGCATGGAGGCGAACGGCATTGTCAGCAAGGCCAATCGGGTCGGCCGCCGCGAGGTTCTTATGGGCGGCGACGGCGGATATGCCGCCTGACCTGTTCGCGGGGGCCCCCGGTCACGAGAAAGCCTTACCCGCGAAAGGGCGGGCGGGCAACCGTCCGCGCCGGCTGGCGGCGATCCTGATCGTGGCGCTGGCATGGACGGCGGCGGCGGTCCCGGCGGCGGCGGCACCGCCCCGGGCGGCGACGCTGAGCGCCGCCGACCGGGCCGACGTCGGCCGCATCGAGGCCTACCTCAACAGTATCCGCACGCTGAAAGCCCGCTTCCTCCAGGTGTCGTCCACCGGCGACCTTTCGGAAGGCACCCTGTTTATCTCGCGTCCGGGCAAGTTGCGCATCGAATACGACCCTCCCGTGCCCATCCTGATCGTCGCCGCCCGCGGGGTGTTGACGTATTTCGACAAGGAACTGGAGCAGGTGAGCGAGATCGATCTCGAGTCCACGCCGGCGGGCATCCTGGTCCAGGAGACCGTCTCCTTTTTTTCCGGCGACTTCACACTCACCAGGTTCAAGCGCCAGGCCGATGCCGCCCGCGTCACCCTGGTGCGCACGGAGGACCCGCGGGAGGGAAGCCTGACCCTCATATTCAGCGACCGTCCGCTGGCTCTCAGGAAGTGGATCGTCACCGACGCCCAGGGCGTGAAAACCACCGTGTCCCTGTTGAATACCCGTTTCGGCCTGCCCTTGAACCCGGAGTTGTTCACCTTCGAGGCACCCGACCTTTCCGAGGGTGGCAACTAACACCAATATTGCTGAACTTTGGTATCAGGTGGCGAGACGGTATCCGCCCGGCTCGGTGACCAGCATCTGGGCGTTGGATGGATCGCGCTCGATCTTCTGGCGCAGGCGGTAGACGTGGGTTTC
The DNA here is from genome assembly GCA_022545455.1 of Pseudomonadota bacterium. GTDB lineage: Bacteria > Pseudomonadota > Alphaproteobacteria > Rhodospirillales > 2-02-FULL-58-16 > JACZQZ01. Next base: position 20,737 of record JACZQZ010000020.1, on the reverse strand, counting down.
CAGGGTGTGGGTGGTGACGCCGGCGTTGTAGCCCCAGACCTCGTCCAAAAGCACTTCGCGCCCGACCACCCTGTCACCGGCGCGATACAGGTATTTCAGGATCGCCGCCTCCTTGTCGGTGAGGCGGATTTTGCGCTTGTCGGTGTTGTCGACGAGAAGCTTGGCGCTGGGCTGAAAGGTGTAGGGGCCGATGGTGAAGACCGCGTCGTCGCTGCGCTCGTGCTGGCGGATGTGGGCGCGCAGGCGGGCCAGCAGGACGCCGAGGCGGAAGGGCTTGGTGACGTAGTCGTTGGCACCCGAGTCGAGGCCCAGGATGGTGTCGGAATCGGTGTCGGCGCCGGTCAGCATGATGATCGGCGAGGTGACGCCGTTGCGGCGCATCAGGCGGCAGACCTCGCGGCCGTCCATGTCGGGCAGGCCCACGTCCAGGATGATCACGTCGAAGTGGTCGGCCTTCGCCAGCTCCAGGGCCTCGGCCCCGGTTTTCGTCCCGATCGTGGTGAACTCTTCGTGCAGCTGCAGTTGCTCTCCAAGCATCTGCAGCAGGGTCGCGTCGTCGTCGACGAGCAGAACACGCTTGCCTGTGGTCATGGTTTTCCTGGGCCAATATCTTTCCGGAACGCTACACCAATCGGCGCGTTGCTTCCAGTTACAATCAGTTACAATGCCCTCGGGGGAATACCGGCGGCACAACGCCTCGCCGCCGTGGTCCTGGGTTTAGGCGCTTCCACGGGCCGGTCAGTGCGAGTATTGTCCGGAGTCCCCGGGGACGGGTCCGTCGGGCGCCGTCTCAAGGGGTTGAAACGTGTTGGAGGAGATCACGGAGGGGTGGGATCCAGCCGCCGGTCGCCGGGTTCGGCGGCAAGGCTGTTGCGGTTCCATCGGCCACCCATCATGGCGCACCGTTTCGAACTGATTTCCATGCCCGCCTCGCGCGAACCCGTCTCCCTGCTGGCGGTGGATCGCGCCGTCTCCGAGCTTCGGCGCGGCCGCATCGTCGCCGTGCGCGGCAGCGGCGGCACCGCGGCCCTGGTTCAGGCCGCCGAAGCCGCGACGCCCGAGGGATTGCGCGAGCTGGCCTCCATGAGCCAGGCCGATCCCGTCCTCGTCGTCACCGCGCGGCGCGCCGCCGTGCTCGGCCTGGGCCACAGCCGGGCGAAGGTGGTGAGCGTCGTCGCCGAGGGCGGCCTGACGGCGGAAGTGATCCGCGATCTCGCCGATCCCCTTTCCGATCCCCCGGCGGTGACGCCCGACCTGTCGATCGCCGAAGCCGCCGCCTACGACTGCGACAGCGCCGCGGTGAGCCTGGCGAAACGGGCCCGGCTGTTGCCGGCGGCGGTGACGGCGAACCTGGTAAACCCCGAGGCCGACGACCTTGCCGCCTGGACCACGCGGCACGACCTGCTTCTGGTCGACGCCGGCGACATCTTCCAATACGAGAAAACGGCGGCCAGAACCCTGCGCAAGGTCAGCGAGGCGCGGGTGCCGCTGCCCGACGCGCCGGCGACGCGGATCATGGCCTTTCGCCCCGTCGACGGCGGACTGGAACATCTGGCCATCCTCATCGGCGACCCCAGGCCGGAAGAGCCGGTGCTCGCCCGCCTGCACTCGGAATGTTTCACCGGCGACCTTCTGGGCAGCCTGCGGTGCGACTGCGGCGACCAACTGCAGGGCGCGATCAAGGAGATCGCCGCCGCCGGCAGCGGCATCCTGCTCTACCTGGCCCAGGAGGGCCGCGGCATCGGCCTGGTCAACAAGCTCCGGGCCTATGAATTGCAGGATCGCGGCTTCGACACCATGGACGCCAACGAACAACTGGGTTTCGACGCCGACGAACGGGTTTACCTGCCGGCCGCCCAGATGCTGCGCCAGCTTGGATTCGACCGCATCCGCCTGATGACCAACAACCCCGGCAAGGTTTCGGCGCTGTCGCGCTGCGGCGTCGGCGTCGTCGCACGGGTGCCCCACGCCTTTCCCTCCAACAAGCACAACGAGAGCTACCTGCGCACCAAGGCGGCGCGGGGCGGACACCTTTTTTAGTGGCCTGTATCAGCTAAATTGTACGCATACGACGGCGTTGCGAGGTTTCCGGCTAGGAGCGCGTCGCGCCTTGGTGTGCGTGCACCACAAGCGGCGCGCGACGACGCCGGGGGCCGCGGGGGCGTCCCCCGCATATCGTAGCCGGGGTGGGACACCCCCCCTTGTCCCCCCGGAAGCCTCGCAACGCCGCCCTTCGGGTCGCTTTTCCCGTCCCCTCGGGGGTCGCGGGGGCGCCCCCCGCATACGGTGTCGGGGGGACACCCCCCGGTGGCCCCCCGGGGCGTCGGGAAGGCTTTCCGATGGGCCGCCATCGCCTGCGCCTCCCCTCCTACCGAGGAAACGGGAAAAGCGATCGTATGGGTGCACTTTAGCTGATACAGGCCACTAGCCACCCCCCAACGCCCGGGATTTCACCGTTTCCCGCCGCCGGGCGGGCGGCATCCGGTGCCGCGGCCGGGTACATATTGCCGGCCTGCTGTCCCCGTGCACGGGACGCTTTCGCACAACATTCTGATTTTCATGGATTTTTTCCGTGGCACCCGGCTTGCAAGGAGACAGGCGGCCCAGGAGAACACAGGATCCGCCCGTGAGCGCCCCGACACACCCCGTAGGCACCCAGCTGGCATTCTTCGCCCCGCCGGCGCGGCCGGCGCCGCCCGAGAGCGGGGAAACGAAGGCCCACGCCCCGGCCGACAGTTTCGCAACCCGGCTGTTCGGCGCGGACGGGTTCAATTTTCTCGACATCCTCGACGTCATCAATCCCCTTCAGCACATCCCCTTCGTGTCCACCCTGTACCGGGCACTGACCGGCGACACCATCGCCCCTGCGTCCCGCGTTGCCGGCGGCGCCCTGTTCGGCGGCCCCATCGGCGCCGCCGTCTCGCTGGTCAACACGATCGTTGCGGAATGGAGCGGCAAGGACATCAGCGACCATGTGGTCGCCTTTTTCACCGGCGGCGACTCCGACGGCGACGCCCCCCAGCTGGCCGGCGATCTACCCGAAACGGAGGCCGCCGGCGGCGCACCGAACCAGACGCCCGAACCGCCGGCCGGGCTGGCGGCCGCGAGGCACTGGACCGGACCCGCGCCACCGGCGACGCCGCTTCGGGTGGCTCCCGCGGGCGCCGGGACAGGCGGCGGTTTGGCGGGGCCGGGAGGCTGGCATTCCGATGTCATGTTGGCGGCCCTGGCCAAGTACGAGCAGAGCGCCCAGCTCGCCCGCGCGACGCCGCGGTCCACCATAGACGTGGCATACTGACCGGTTCGGCGGCGGGCCGAATCGGGTTATAACCGGACCATGGACATCCAGGTGCGGCCACCGGGCACGCTCATGTGGCGCGGCAGGCGGGTCCGGTGTGCCTTGGGACAGGGCGGACTCAGCGCCGACAAGCGCGAAGGCGACGGCGCCACGCCGGAGGGCTGCTTTCCCCTGCGCCGGGTGATGTACCGGGCCGACCGGGTGGACAGGCCGCTGACCGCCCTGCCCGTGAGGGCATTGCGCGCCGCCGACGGATGGTGCGACGATCCCGCCGATAGGCATTACAACGGCCTGGTCCACATCCCGTGCGCCGCCGGGCACGAAGTCCTTTGGCGTGCGGACGAAATCTACGACGTGCTCGTGGAGTTGGGATTCAACGACGACCCCGTGATCCCGGGCCGGGGCAGCGCCATCTTCCTGCACGTGGCGAGGCCCGATTACGCGCCGACCGGGGGCTGCGTCGCCGTGGCGCTGCCCGATCTCCTGTCCCTGCTCGGCGACTGCGATGAAAGCGCGCGGCTTTGTATCAACCGCGATTCCGGTTGAACGGCGGGCGCGGGCCGAAAAGGGCCGTGCCCACACGCACATGGGTGGCGCCGAAACGCACGGCGACGTCGAAATCGCCGGTCATGCCCATGCTTAGGTCCCGGAGCCCGTTGCGGCGCGCGATCTCGCGCAACAGGGCGAAGTGAAGGGACGGTTCGTCGTCCTGCGGCGGGATGCACATGAGGCCGCGGACCGGCAGGCCCAGGTCGTCGCGGCAGGCGCCAATGAATTCATCGGCATCGGCGGGATGAATGCCGCTTTTCTGGGGCTCCTCGCCGGTGTTGACCTGGATGAAACAGTCCGGGCGGTGGCCGCTGCGTTCCATTTCCTCGGCCAGCGCCCGGGCCAGCCTGGGGCGGTCGACGCTTTCGATGGCGTCGAACAGGTCGAGCGCCCGGCGCACCTTGTTGCGCTGCAAGGGACCGATCAGGTGCAGCCGGACGTCGGGATAGGCGGCCCTGAGTTCGGGCCACTTGGCCTCAGCCTCGTCGACCCGGTTCTCGCCGAAGACCCGGTGTCCGGCTTCCAGGGCGCGCCGGACATGCCCGGCGGGATGGGCCTTGCCCACGGCGACCAGGGTGACCTCGTCCGGCGATCGCCCGGCGGCCTCGGCGGCGTCGGCGATTCGCGCCTTCACCGCGGCCAGGTTTCCGGCGATATCGGTCTCGGGTGCCAACTGCGTTACCATGGCGCTTGCACGAAGGAGGGACGGAGGGTGGAAATCCGATGCCGACCTTAACAGACCTGGCGCGGCGGCTCAATTTGCGCCGCCCGGCGGCGGGAGTGTCGGCGAGCCGCCTCCTGCCCCCGCTGATCCTGATGACGGACGCCGACAGGCTGCCCGATCCCGCCGCCGCGGTGGCCCGCCTGCCCCGGGGCAGCGCCGTCATCCTGCGCCACTACGGAGTCCCCGGCCGGGACGCCCTGGCCCGCGACCTGGTGGCCCTTTGCCGGGGGCGGCACATCCGGGTGCTGATCGCCGCCGACGCCCGGCTCGCCCGGGCCGTGGGAGCGGACGGCCTGCACCTGCCCGAGGCAATGGCGCGGCGCGGTCCCGGGATCTGGCAACGCTGGCGGCGGCCGGACTGGATCGTCACCGCCGCCGCCCATTCCCGCGCCGCCTTGTTCCGCGCCGCCCGCGCCGGAGCCGACGCGGCACTGCTGTCGCCGGTGTTCTGGACCGCCAGCCACCCGCTGGCGCCGGCGCTGGGTCCGCTGCGCTTCGCCGCCTGGTGCCGGTCGAGTCCGCTTCCCGTTTACGCCCTCGGAGGGATCTCGGCGCGCACCGCGCGCCGCCTGAGGGCGGGCGGAGGCGCCGGCTTCGCCGGGATCAGCGGGTTCACGGCGGAGTCATAGGGCGGCGGGGAAATTGCCCGTGGTGCACCCGCCACCCAGGTGCGCCAACCGATCTACGGGAAGGCGGTCGACGGCTGGAAACGCTACGCGCGCCACCTGGGGCCGCTGCTTGAGGCCCTCGGGCCGCCGGCGGGCTTCCTGAGCCGAGGCCCGTGGGCGGGGCCTGCCGGGGGCCAGGATGCGGCGGGTCTGGCGTGTTTTGGCGTTTTGGTCTATCCTCTGGCCCGCCGCCGCGCCGTCACCTGTGGCGGCGTGTCGGCTGTGTTCCGGGGGAGGAGACATGGGATCGCCCATCAAGGGATACCGCGTCCGCGGGGTGACGGCCTTAAGCGCCGTTTGCGTGGCCGGCTTCGTGCTTGCGGCGTGCGAGGGCAGTGGCTACGAGCCGGGTGAACCGCAGATGGACGCCCACCCGGCGCCGGACGAGGACCGCAGCGGCGGCATCTTCGGCAGCCAGGGCCTGCTGCTCTTCAACACCGAGGTGGAAAAGGCCGGCGTCGAAGGGGGCGGGGGCATCGGCGTCAACAGTTTTCTGTGGCGGGCGTCCCTGGACACGATCTCGTTCATGCCGGTGAATTCGGCCGATCCCTTCGGCGGCGTCATCATCACCGACTGGCACGCGTCGCCGGAGACGCCGGGGGAGCGTTTCAAGCTGAATGTGTACATCCTGGGCCGGGCGCTGCGCGCCGACGGGGTGCGCGTCGCCGTCTTCCGCCAGGTCCAGGACGGCAACGGCTGGCGGGACGCGGCGGTGGCCGCCAAGACCGACACCCGGATCGAGGACGCCATCCTGACCAAGGCCCGCCAACTGCGCCGTGAAACCCTGAACCAATAGACGCCATAGTCGCTTGGGCCGAGGGCCACCGTTTCCGGCGCCGGCGCGAGCCGGCGCCGGCGGGCGCCGAAACGGCTAGCTTCGGGGGATTCAGGGGTCGCGGAAACCAATCAGGGCGCCATGGAGCGGTACAACTTCAAGGAAGCCGAGGTCAAGTGGCAAACGGTCTGGGAGGAGCGCCGCTGCTTCGCCGCGTCCGAGGACGGGGACCGTCCCAAGTACTATGTTCTTGAAATGTTCCCATATCCTTCGGGCCGCATCCACATGGGGCACGTGCGCAACTACACCCTTGGCGACCTTGTCGCCCGCTACAAGCGCGCCCGCGGGTTCAACGTGCTTCATCCCATGGGCTGGGACGCCTTCGGCCTGCCGGCGGAGAATGCGGCGACACAGAACAAGGTCCACCCGGCGGCGTGGACGCACGACAACATCGACACCATGCGCGAACAGCTCAAATCCATGGGCCTGTCCTACGACTGGGCGCGCGAGGTGACCACGTGCGATCCCGAATACTACCGTCACGAACAGAAGATTTTCCTGGACTTCCTCGAACGCGGTCTGGCCTACCGCAAGGAATCCTGGGTCAACTGGGATCCGGCGGAGAAGACGGTTCTGGCCAACGAACAGGTGATCGACGGCCGGGGATGGCGGTCCGGGGCGCCCGTGGAGAAGCGGCAACTGGCCCAGTGGTTCCTGCGCATCACCGCATTCGCCGACGATCTCCTGGAGACGCTGGAGTCGCTCGAGCGGTGGCCCGAACGGGTGCGGCTGATGCAGGAAAAATGGATCGGCCGTTCCGAAGGCCTGCGCATGTTCTTCGCCCTGAAAGGACGCGGCGACCGCCTGGAAGTGTACACGACGCGCGCCGACACCATCTTCGGCGCCACGTTCTGCGCCATCGCCGCCAATCACCCGCTGGCCCTGGAGCTCGTCGAAGGGGATGCGGACCTGGCCGCCTTCGTCGCCGAATGCAACCGTCTCGGCACCAGCGAAGCGGCCATCGAAACCGCCGGCAAGGAGGGGTACGATACCGGCCTCCGCGCCCTGCATCCCTTTGCCGGGGGGCGCGAGCTCCCGGTATTCGTCGCCAATTTTGTGCTCATGGAATACGGCACCGGCGCCATCTTCGGCTGTCCGGCCCACGACCAGCGTGACCTGGAATTCGCCCGCAAGTACGGCCTCGACGTCGTTCCCGTCGTTCTCCCGCCGGACGCGGATGCGGCCTCCTACGCCATCGGCGACGCGGCGTATTTGGATGACGGGTCCGTCATCAATTCGGACTTCCTGAACGGTTTGAGCGTCGAGGAGGCCAAGGCCGAGGTGGCGGACCGCCTGCAGGCCGCCGGCGCCGGACAACGGGCGGTGAACTACCGCCTGCGCGACTGGGGGGTGTCCAGACAACGCTATTGGGGGTGCCCGATCCCGGTGGTTCACTGTGCCGACTGCGGCATCGTTCCCGTCCCCGTGGCGGACCTACCGGTCCGCCTCCCCGAGGACGCCGACCTGGAGGCGCCGGGCAACCCGCTGGAGAACCATCCCACGTGGGCTCAGGTGGATTGCCCCGCCTGCGGCAAACCGGCCCGACGCGAGACCGATACCTTCGATACCTTCTTCGAATCGTCCTGGTATTTCGCCCGATTCTGCTCGCCCAGGGCCGACACCGCCTTCACCCGCGACTCGGTGGACTATTGGCTGCCGGTGGATCAGTACATCGGCGGCATCGAGCACGCCGTTCTCCACCTTCTCTATTCGCGGTTCTTCACCCGCGCCCTGAAACAATGCGGATACCTGGGCATCAAGGAGCCCTTCGCCGGGCTCCTCACCCAGGGGATGATCTGCCACGAGACCTATCGGGACGCCGACGGCGGCAAGTGGCTGTATCCGGAAGACGTGATTCGCGCCCAGGACGGCTCCCTCGTGCACGCCACGACCAGGGCGCCGGTGACCGTCGGCCGGTCGGAGAAAATGAGCAAGTCCCGCAACAACGTGGTCGACCCCCAGGCCATCATCGACACCTACGGCGCCGATACGGCGCGCCTGTTCATGTTGTCGGACAGCCCGCCGGACCGGGACCTGGATTGGACGGACGCGGGGATCGACGGCGCCTGGCGTTACGTGAGCCGGCTGTGGCGCATGGTCGCGGAGCCGAAGGTCGGCCTTGTTCCCGTCGGATCACCAATGCCCGGGGACCTGTCGCCGGCCGCCGAGACGGCACACCGGGCCATCCATAAAACCATTGCCAACTTGTCGGCGGACCTGGATAAGTTCCATTTCAACAAGGCGGTCGCCAGGGTGCGGGAACTGACCAATCTGTTGGAAGACCTGGACGGCGCTGGGGACGGCTGGGTCCTGCGCGAGGGCCTGGAGACGGTGGCGCGCTTGATCGGTCCCATGATGCCCCACCTGGCGGAGGAACTGTGGCAGCGGCTGGGCCACGAGACGCTGGTGGCGGAGACGCCCTGGCCGGAGGTGGATGATTCCCTGCTCGAAGAAGACACCGTCATCGTCGCCGTCCAGGTGAACGGGAAGCTCCGGGGAACGGTGCGTTTGCCCAAGGACAGCGACCGGGAATCCGCGACATCGGTCGCCCTGGATCTGGACAACGTGGTCAAGGCCGTCGGCGGCAGGCCCGTGCGCAAGGTCATCGTGGTGCCCAACAGGATCATCAATGTCGTTGTTTAGGACATTCGCGCCGATTTTTGTCGTGCTCCTTCTCGGGGCCTGCGGCTTCCGCTCCCTGTACGGTACCGACGCGACCGGGGACGCCCCGGGCGAACTGGCGACCATCAAAGTCAATCCCATCGCCGACCGCCTCGGCCAACAGTTGCGCAATAACCTCCTGGACCTCCTCAATCCCAGGGGACGCCCGGCCAATCCCCGGTACTTCCTGACCGTGCGCCTCGATCAGTCCACCCAGCGCCTGGCGATCGAGAAGGACGCGTTTGCGACGCGGGCCAACCTCAGGCTCCTCGCCAAATTTTCCCTCCAGGACCCGGACAGCCGGGAAATTGTGCTCTCGGGCAAGAGCCTGGTGGTGAGCAGCTACAACATCCTGGCCTCGGAATTCGCCACCCTGATGGCGGAGAAGGACGCCAAGGCCCGCGCCGCCCGCGAGATCGCCCACGACATCCGCACGCGGCTGGCCGCGTTCTTCGTGCGTCAGGGAGGTGGGGAAGAAGGCCGGTGAAGATCACGGCCGCGCGCGTCGAGCGGTTCCTGCGGCAGCCCGACCCTGCCGTTGTCTGCACGTTGGTTTACGGGCCCAACCAGGGCTTGGTGCGCGAGCGGGCCGAGACACTGGTCCGCCACGTGGCCGAGGACCTCAACGATCCTTTCCGGGTGGTTGAACTGACCGGCGTTGCGGTGGCCAACGATCCGGCGCGCCTGGCCGACGAGGCGGCGGCCCTCAGCTTTTCCGGCGGCCTGCGGGTCGTACGGGTGCGCGCCGCCAACGATGGCCTGGCCAAGGTCTTCGAGGACTTCCTCGCCGCCGCCCGCGGCGACGCCCAGGTGGTGGTGGAGGCCGGGCAACTTGGAAGCCGTTCGGCCCTGCGCCGGGTCTTCGAGCAGGCCGGGAACGCCGCGGCGCTGGCATGCTACCAGGACGACGAGCGCGGCCTGCACGGGATTATCGCGGAGTCCCTGGCCGGCCACGGGTTGACGGCTTCGCCGGACGCTCTTGCGTATCTCACGGAAAACCTGGGCGCCGATCGTCAGGTGACCCGAAACGAACTGGAAAAGCTGGCGCTCTATAAGGGTGGGCCCGGCACCGTCAGCCTGGAGGACGCCGCCGCCAGCGTCGGCGACAGCGCCGCCACATCGTATGACGGGGTGGCGTATGCGGCCGCCGGGGGCGATCAGGCGGGCCTGGACCGGGCGCTCAATCGCGCCTTCACGGAGGGACTCCACGCCGTCGGCCTGTTGCGGGCCGTCGCCCGCCACCTGCGGCGCCTGCATCTGGCCATCGCCCAGGTCGCCCAGGGACGTTCGCCCGAGCAGGCCATGAAGGCCCTGAGGCCGCCCGTCATCTTCATTTTCGCCGGCCGTTTCGGCGCCCAGATGAGCGCCTGGCCCAACGACCGCCTGGCCGCCGCCATGGAAATCCTCATCGCGGCCGAGGTCGAGTGCAAGACCACGGGCCTGCCGGCGCGCGCCATCTGCGGCCGCGCCCTGATGCGCATCGCCCAGGCGGCGCGGCCAGCCGGCGCCCGCGCTTAGTACCCTCTATCATAAAATGGTGGACTTACGGCCATGGGGGGCTCCGCCCCCACCACCCCCGCCAGGGGATTGCAAATCCCCTGGACCCCTTGATGTTGGATTCCAAGGGCCGCCGGCCCTTGGTGCGGATCGAAAGAGGCAAAGCCCCTTTGGCCTCATCGGTTCACTGTATTCTGGCGCGGAACCGGCCCGGTTGCGGAACGATCCGGGCACGGATCGACCCGGACCACCGGTGACCGTGGCGGCGTGGGCTTTTATTCGGTCTTATCGGTCGCAGGGGGATCGTCCGGCCGGTCCGCCTCCGGCCCGCGGTCGCCCCCGGCGGCGGACGGCGATTCATCGGCGCCCTCGGCCCCTTCGCCCGCGGGCTCTTCGGAGTCTTCGGGAATTTCGGGCTCGGACGGTTCTTCCGCGGCGGTTTCGGGGATCGGCCCGGGCGCAGCCGCGGCAAATACATCGGTCGCCTCGGCGGGGTCGGGCCCGGCGCCCGGCGGCCCTGCGCCGTGGGACTCGTGACTCAATCGATGCAGGATGTCGTCGAGCTGGTCCAATGACCCGTAATGGATGATCAATGCGCCGCCGCCGCCGCGGAACTTGATCTCCACCCTAAGGCCCAACAGGTTTGTCAGGTCGCGCTCCAGGGCAAGGGTGTCGGCATCCTTTTCCGCCACGTGGCGCCGGGCCCTGGTCCGTACGCCCTCGCTTTGGGCCAGCTTTTCGGTCTGACGCACGTTCAGGCCCTGGCGCACCACTTGGCGGGCGAGGGTTTCGGGATTTTTGGCGTTGAGCAGGGCGCGTGCGTGGCCCGCGGTGAGGGCGCCGCCGTCGACCAGTTCCTTGACCGAATCGGGCAGCCCCAACAGGCGCATCATGTTGGCCACATAACTGCGGCTCTTGCCTACGGCCCGGGCCAGGTTGGTCTGGGTGTGGTCGAACTCCTTCAACAACCGGCTGTAGCCTTCCGCCTCTTCCAGGGGCGAAAGGTCCTGGCGCTGCAGGTTCTCGACCAGGCCGATTTCCAGGACATCCCGGTCGGAGAAATCTTTGACGACCACCGGGATCTCATGCAACTGGGCTTTTTGGGCGGCCCGCCAGCGGCGTTCGCCGGCGACGATCTCGAAGGCGTTGGCTTGGTCCGGGTGGCGCCGCACGAGGAGGGGTTGCAGGATGCCCCTGTCACGGATGGATTGGGCCAGGGACTCGATCTGCTCGTCGTCCCCCCGGTGACGGGGCTGATAGCGGCCCGGGTGGACGAACTCGATGGGCACCATCCTGGACACCCGGAGCTTGTCCAGCTCGGCGTAGTCTCCGCTGTCCTCCCCGAGCAGGGCGGCAAGGCCCCGGCCCAGCTGGCTGCGTTTCTTGTCGCCGGCCATCAGGCCGCCGCCCGGCGCTCGCGCCGGAGCACCTCGCTGGCCAGGTGGATGTAGGCCTGGGATCCGGCGCAGCGCATGTCATAAACCAGGACCGGCCTGCCGTGCGAGGGTGCCTCGGATACCCGCACGTTGCGGGGAATCACCGTTTCGTAGACCATGTCGCCGAAATAGGCGCGGACGTCCGCGGCCACCAGCTCGGACAAATTATTGCGTTTATCGAACATGGTTAACACAATACCTTGTATGTCGAGCCCGGGGTTGAAGGTTCGTTTCACGCGCTCAACGGTCCTGATCAGGTAGCTGATGCCTTCCAGGGCGAAGAACTCGCACTGCACCGGCACGAGCACGGCCTGGGCGCAGACCAGGGCGTTGACGGTGATCAGGCCGAGGGCCGGCGGGCAATCGATGAGGACGTAATCGCAGTCCGCGACTCCGCCCTCCGTGGCATCGCGGAGGCGGAATTCGCGGCGTGTCACGTTCACCAGTTCTATTTCGGCACCGGAAAGGTCGACCCCGGAGGGCACCAGCCTGAGCCCCGGAATGGCCGTCTCGATGATCGCGTCCTCGAGGCGCGCCTCCCCGATCAATACGTGGTAGGAATTGGGCTCCCGCTGGTGGCGCGTGATGCCGAGACCGGTGCTGGCATTGCCCTGGGGGTCCAGATCGATGATCAGGACCTTCTTTCGGACGGCGGCAAGGGCGGTGGCCAGATTGATCGCGGTGGTGGTCTTGCCGACGCCGCCCTTCTGGTTGGCCACGGCGATGATCCGCGTACCTCGCCGGATCGTGCTGGTGTCACCCATGGCGGGGAGAAATGTCCTCCAGTTTCAGGATCACCCCGGACGGATCCGATATGCTGTCGATGCGCGTCACGGTCATCATCCAATTTTTCGCCGATTCCGTCAATTCCCGTTGTGCCGTCCGGCCCTTGAGGAAAATACACAGGCCGCCGCCGGCCAGGAAGGGCCGGGCGTGGGCGAGCAACTTTTCCAGGGGGGCGAAGGCGCGCGCCGTCACCACGTCGGCGGCGAAGGGCTTCAAGTCTTCGATGCGGCAATTGTGGACGATGGCCGGGGCCTTCGTCACCCGGACAACTTCCTGCAGGAAGGCGCATTTGCGGGAGTTGCGCTCCACAAGTTGGGCCGGCGCCGTCCCCATGACGGCGAGCACCAGGCCCGGAAATCCGGCGCCGCTGCCCAGATCCAGGACGACTCCCGTGTCCGCCGGCAGGACGGGAAGAAGTTGGGCCGAGTCCAGCACATGGCGCCGCCAAACATCGGCCAGGGTCCTCCGTCCCACCAGATTGATCCGGCGCTGCCATTTGCCGAGCAGCTCCACATAGGCGGCGAGGCGCGCCAGGGTGTCGTCGGAAACCCCGGTCAACGCCTGGAACGCTTCAGGCGAGAGGGGCGGACGGGGCTCGACTGCCATGGCGTCCCGGCGCCCGCCGTGTTTCACGTGAAACGGCGCCGGGACGGTCATTGGCCCGGTGCACGTATGCCAAAAGGGCGGTCAGGGCGGCCGGCGTGACGCCGGAGATGCGGGCCGCGGCGCCCAGGGTCGCCGGACGGGCGTGGGCCAGCTTGGAACGCGCTTCCGTGGACAGGGCCGGGATGGCGTCGAAATCCAGGTCCGCCGGCAGGCGCAGGGATTCGTCCCGGCGGAAGGCCCGGATGTCAGCGTCCTGGCGCTCCAGGTACCCGGCGTACCGGGCCTCGATTTCCAGCTGCCCGGCGATCTGCGGCGCGATTGCGCCCACCTCCGGCCAGAGGACGGCCAGGCGCTCCATGTCGATGCCCGGGTAGGCGAGCAATTCGCGGCCGGTGCGCCTTACCCCGTCCATGGCGATCGTTATTCCTTTACCGCGCAACGTGTTGGGCGTAGCCGTCAGGCCGTCCAGGGTCCTGGCGCCGTCCTTCAGGGCCTTCTCCTTGGCGGCGAAAACCCGCCTGCGCCCGGCCGACACGCAGCCGATGCGGGTCCCCTTCGGGGTCAGGCGCTGGTCCGCATTGTCGGCCCGCAAGAGCAGCCGGTACTCGGCCCGCGAGGTGAACATGCGGTAGGGTTCGGCGGTGCCGAGGGTCACCAGGTCGTCGATCAGGACGCCGATGTAGGCGTCGGCCCGGTCCAATACGAAGGGCCCGTTACCGGCGGCGGCCCGGGCGGCGTTGATGCCGGCCATCAGGCCCTGCACGGCGGCCTCCTCGTAGCCCGTGGTGCCGTTGATCTGGCCGGCAAGGTAGAGCCCCGGCACCCGGTGGGTCTCCAGGCTGGGGTGCAGTTCCCGGGGATCGACGAAGTCGTACTCGATGGCGTACCCGGGGCGCAGCATGACCGCCCGTTCCAGGCCCGGGATGGTCTTCAGAAGCTCCAGCTGCACCTCCCTGGGCAGGGACGTAGAAATGCCGTTGGGGTAGACCGTGTGGTCGTCGAGCCCTTCCGGCTCCAGGAAAATCTGGTGCCGCCGGCGGTCGGCGAAGCGCACCACCTTGTCCTCTATGGACGGGCAGTAGCGCGGGCCGGTGCCCTCGATCTGCCCAGAATACATGGGCGCCCGGTGCAGGTTGGCGCGGATGAGGGCGTGGGATTCGGGCGTCGTGCCGGTGATGTGGCAGTTCACCTGGGGCGTCTCGATACGCCGGGTGAGGAAGGAGAACGGCACCGGGGGATCGTCGCCCGGCTGCGCCTCCAGCCCGTCGTAGCAGATGGTACGGCCGTCCAGGCGGGGCGGCGTGCCCGTCTTCAGGCGGCCAAGGGCGAACCCCAGGCGCTTGAACGTGTAAGCCAACCCGACGGCGGACCTGTCCCCCACCCGTCCCGCCGGAATCTGCTCCTCGCCGACGTGGATCACGCCCCTGAGGAAGGTGCCGGTGGTCACCACCACGGCCCCGGCGCCGATGTCTCCGCCCCCGGCCGTGCGCACCCCGGCGAGGGCCCCGTCGGCATCGAAGACCAGGTCCTCGACGGCGTCGGCGCGGATGGTCAGTCGCGGCTGCCGGCGAAGGAAGGACAACACGGCCTGTCTGTACAGCTTGCGGTCGGCCTGGGCGCGCGGGCCGCGGACCGCGGGGCCCTTGCTCGCGTTGAGGATGCGGAACTGGATGCCGGCCCGGTCGATGGCCCGGCCCATCACCCCGTCCAGGGCGTCGATCTCGCGCACCAGCTGGCCCTTGGCCAGGCCGCCGATGGCCGGATTGCACGACATTTCGCCGATGGTCTCGAGCCGGTGGGTGAGCAACAGGGTGCGGGCGCCGAGCCGGGCGGCGGCGGCCGCCGCCTCGCTGCCGGCGTGGCCTCCTCCGACCACGATGACGTCATACATTGCCATGGCGGGAATCTAGGGTCGGGCCCCCGGCAAGTCAAACGATGCCGGGGGCAGGGTGCGGATTCCCTATTTCACGTGAAACATCATTTGCCGATACAGAAATCCCGGAAGATCACGTCCAGCATGTCCTCCACGCCCAGCCGCCCGGTAATCCGCCCCAGGGCCCGCGCCGCCAGGCGCAGGTCCTCGGCCGCCAGTTCCGGCGCCTGTGCCGCCAGGGAACGCCCCAGGGCCTGGCGGCATTCCTCCAGGGCCTCGCGGTGGCGGGCCCGGGTCAGGGCCGGGGAGGCGGAGACCAGGCAGCGCCTGGCCACCTCGGCCTGAAGGGCCGCCAGCATGGCCTCGATCCCGGCCCCGGTGAGGACCGAAATTCCCATCGCCGGCCTGCCGTTGACCTCGAGGGGCGGGGCCGGGGCGCCCAGGTCCACCTTGTTGATGAGGACGATGGTGTCGGCGTCGACCAGGGCCGCCGTCTGGGGGTCCACCCGGGGCCAGGTCTCGCCGTCGAACACGGCCAGTCTCAGGTCGGCGTCCCGGGCCCGCAGCCGGGCCCGCCGCACGCCTTCCAGTTCGACCCCGTCGAGGCCGTCGCGCAAACCCGCCGTGTCGGCCACCACCGCCGGATATCCGCCGAGGTCCAGGTGGACCTCGATCACGTCCCGGGTGGTGCCCGCCGTGTGCGCGACGATGGCCGCGTCGCGCCGGGCCAACAGGTTGAGCAGGCTCGACTTTCCCGCGTTGGGAGGACCGATGATGACGAGGTGGACCCCGTCGCGCAGGCGTTCCCCGCGCCGGTCGTCGCCGAGATGGCCGGCGATCTCGGACTCGAGCTCCCCGACCGTCCGCCGCGCCGCCTCATCGACGCCCGGGGGCAGGTCTTCGTCGGAAAAGTCGATGGTGGCCTCGACGTGGGCCAGGGCGCCGAGAAGGCGCTCGCGCCAGGATTCGTAGAGCCGCCCCAGCTCCCCCTGCAACTGGCGCAGGGCCTGGCGCCGCTGGGCCTCGGTCTCGGCGTTGATCAGATCGGCGAGGCCCTCGGCCGCGGTCAGGTCGAGCTTCCCGTTCTCGAAGGCGCGGCGGGTGAATTCGCCGGGCTCGGCCGACCTCAGCCCCGGGCACCCGCCCAGGGCGTCGAGCACCGCCGACATCACGACGGGGCCGCCGTGCAGGTGCAACTCCGCCATGTCCTCGCCGGTATAGCTGGCCGGCCCCGGAAACCACAGCACCAGACCCTGGTCCAGTGTCTCCCCGTCGGCGGGGTTGCGGATACGCACGAGGGTGGCCCGCCTGGGCGGCGGCGGATCGGCCCCGCAAAGCCGGCGCAGGGTATCGCCGGTTCCCGGTCCGGAAACGCGGACGACGGCGATCCCGGCGCGGCCGATGCCGCTGGCCCGGGCGAAGATGGTGTCGGTTTTCATGTCCGGCCCGAAACGGTTTTCCCGCCCATCCTGGTGGCCTTTATCAGCTAAATTGCACCCATCAATGCGCGCCCGGCAAATGTCCGGGGTCGACACCAGGCACCGCGGACGTCCCCCCTGGTATTCACCGGCGCAAATCCACGACCGATCGACGCCCACCGGCGGCGGCGGACGCCACGGTCAATCCTCCTTGCCCTTGCCGCCGCCGAGGTGCGACCAGAACATCTTCTGCAATTGCTCGAATCCCTCGATCCCCGCCGGCAGCCACATGCGCGCCAGGGCTTCGGGATCCGCCGCCGCCAGGTTCGCCTTCAGGCGTTCCTCGATCTCGGCCATCATGGCGTCCTGCATGGGCTTCACGTCCGGCAAACCGAAAAAGGTGCGCGCCTCCTCGGGCGTGCAATCAACATCGACCTGAATCTTCATCTTGCCAATCCCCAATGTTTCACGGTCGCCCGCGGATATTATCCACAGTCCGTTTGTGGTTGTTTCGTCCTCCATTTGCCCCAAAGTAAGCGCCCACGGAGGCCCGCGCAACGGACCCGGGACGCCGGCCGCGTCCATCCCTGAACACGGATTCCGCACCATGACCCACAACCTCCTGGCCGAGGAAACCAGCCCCTATCTATTGCAGCACAAGGACAACCCCGTCCACTGGCGGGCCTGGAACGCGGAAACCCTCGCCCTCGCCCAGCGCGAGAACAAGCCCATCCTGCTGTCCATCGGATACGCCGCCTGCCACTGGTGCCACGTCATGGCCCACGAGAGTTTCGAGAACGAGGCCATCGCCAGGGTGATGAACAGCCTGTTCATCAACATCAAGGTGGACCGCGAGGAGCGACCCGATCTGGACGCCATCTACCAGTCCGCGCTGGCCCTGATGGGCACCCAGGGCGGATGGCCCCTGACCATGTTTCTCACTCCCGAGCGCGAGCCTTTCTGGGGCGGCACCTATTTTCCCGCGACGCCCAACTTCGGCCGGCCCGCGTTCCCCGACCTGTTGAAGACCATATCGGAAACGTTCCACAATCAAAATGAAATGGTGCTGAAGAACGTTGCCGCGATCCGCGAGGCCTTGACCCGGCTGGGCCGGCCGGCCGGCGGCGGCGGCCTCTCCGTCGAGCTCCTGGACCAAGCCGCCGGGGCTGCCGGCCGCCTGGTCGACCCCCTGCACGGCGGCACCTCGGGCGCGCCGAAATTTCCCCAGCCCTGCTTTTTCAGGTTCCTGTGGCGGGCCTACCGGCGGACCGGCTCGACCCTTTTCCGCGAGGCGGTCACGGTGACCCTGGACACCATGTGCCAGGGCGGCATTTACGATCACCTGGGCGGCGGCTTTTCCCGGTATTCCACCGACGAGCGGTGGCTGGTGCCCCACTTCGAGAAGATGCTCTATGACAACGCCCTGCTTGTCGAGCTGTTGACCGCGGCCTGGCTGGACACCCACAGCCCGCTCTACGCCGTCCGCGTGCGCGAAACCCTCGACTGGGCCCTGGGCGAGATGCGGGTGGTGAACGATGCGGCCGACCGGGCCGGCGGCGATGCACCCGTTTTCGCCTTCGCCAGCGCCTTCGACGCCGACAGCGAGGGCGTCGAGGGCAAGTACTTCGTATGGACCGAGGACGAGATCGACGCCGTTCTCGGCGACGACTCCGCGCCTTTCAAGGGGGCCTACGACGTCACCCCCGGCGGCAACTGGGAAGGCAGGACCATCCTCAACCGCAGCGCGGCGCGGCGGTTGGGCGACGCGGCCCTGGAGGAGATGCTGGCCCGATGCCGCGCCCGGCTGCTCGCCGCCCGCGCGGCGCGCGTGCCGCCGCAACGGGACGACAAGGTGCTCACCGACTGGAACGGCCTGATGATCGCGGCCCTCGCCACCGCCGGCGCGGCCTTCGACGAGCCCGCCTGGCTGGCGGCGGCCGAGGCCGCCTTTTCCTTCGTCCTCGCCAACATCACCGAGGACGGCCGCCTGCGCCATTCCTGGTGCGCCGGGCGCGCCGCGCACCCCGCCGTCCTCGACGACTACGCCAACATGGCGCGCGCCGCGCTGGCCTTGTTCGAGGTGACGGGGGACCGCGCCTACCTGGACCAGGCCGAGGCCTGGGTGGCGGTCGCCGACGCCCGCTATTGGGACGGCGACGGGGGCGGCTATTTCCTTACCGCGGATGACACCGGCGACGTGATCACCCGCACCAAGACGGCGAGCGACAACGCCATGCCGTCGGGCAACGGTGTCATGGTCGAGGTGTTGGCCCGCCTGTTTTACCTGACCGGCAAATCCGCCTACCGCGAACGGGCCGGGGAATTGATCGCGGTGTTCGCCGGCGAGACACCCGAAACGCTCCTCCATATGCCGACCCTGCTCGACGGGTACGAGCTCCTGGAGAAGGCGGTCCAGATCGTCGTCGTCGGCGCGCCCAAGGATTCCGCCACCCGCGCCCTTGTCCGCGCCGTTTTCGATGTGGACCCGCCCAACCGGGTGCTCACCCAGCTTGCCCCCGGCACCGCCCTGCCCAAGGGCCACCCCGCCCACGGCAAGGGCCAGGTCGACGGCCTGTCCTCGGCCTATGTCTGCGTCGGGCCCACGTGCGGCCCCCCGGTGACCCGGCCCGACGCCTTGATTCAGGCGTTGTCGGCGCTGTAAGGTCCGGCCATGGCCCACCTGTCCATGAACAGCCCCCTCGGCTTCCTCACCGTGTTCGAGGAGCGGGGCGCCCTCGTCGCCGTCGAGTGGGGACGGGCGCCCGACCCGGTACCGTCGCCGCTGCTGGCCGAGGCGACGGATCAGCTGGACGCGTACTTCGGCGGCCGGCTCAGGGTCTTCGACCTGCCTCTCCGGCCCGCCGGGACGGTGTTCCAACGTACCGTGTGGGCCCTCATGGGCGATATTCCGTACGGCGCCACCCGCACCTACGGAGGGTTCGCGCGTACCCTGGGAACCGCTCCCCGGCCCGTCGGCGGCGCCTGCGGCCGCAACCCCATACCCATCGTCATTCCGTGCCACAGGGTGGTCGGCGCCGGCGGTGCGATGACCGGATATTCGGGCGGGCAGGGTGTGGCTACCAAACGGGCGCTTTTGCGACTTGAGGCGGCCTGAGGATCTGAGTCGCCGACTGGGCCGGAATTCAAATCCACCGGCGGGCCGCGAAGCGGGCCGCTTAACACATCACCATGCCAGGGGGGGAACCATGACCAAGGCCATTCGCATCCACGAGCCCGGCGGGCCGGAGGCGCTCAAGTACGAGGACGTGGAGGTGGGGGCCCCGGGGCCCGGCGAGGTGCGCCTCCGCCAGACCGCCGTCGGCCTCAACTTCATCGACGTCTACCACCGCAGCGGGCTTTATCCGGTCAAGGACCTGCCGGCGGTCATCGGCATGGAGGCGGCCGGCGTCATCGAGGAGGTGGGCCCCGACGTCGGCGGCCTCAAGGCCGGCGACCGGGTGGCATACACCATGGGCCTCGGCGCCTACGCCCAGGAGCGCGTCATGGGCACCGGGCGTCTGGTGGCGCTTCCCGACGCCATCGACGACCGCCAGGCCGCGGCCATGATGCTGCAGGGCACGACCGCCCACTACCTGATCCACCGCACCTACAAGGTACAGAAGGGCGATACCATCCTGGTCCACGCGGCCGCCGGTGGGGTCGGCCTGATCCTCTGCCAATGGGCCAAGCACCTGGGCGCGACCGTGATCGGCTGCGTCGGCTCCGAGGAGAAGGCCGCCCTCGCCAAGGCCAACGGCTGCGACCATCCGATCCTCTACCGCGACGAAAACGTGCCCGAGCGGGTGCGGAAGCTCACCAACGGCGACGGCGTGCAGGTGGTTTACGATGGCGTCGGCAAGGAAACCTTCAACGATTCGCTCGACTGCCTCCGGCCCTTCGGCCTGATGGTGAGCTTCGGAAACGCGTCGGGGCCGTTGGAACCTCTCAATCCCGCCATCCTGGGGCCGAAGGGATCGCTCTACCTCACCCGCACCACCCTGGCCACCCATACGGCGACCCGGGAGCTTCTGATGGACGGCGCCAACGCCCTCTTCGACGTGGTGACGAAAGGCCACGTCAAGATTGCCATCAACCAGACCTATCCCTTGCACGAGACGGCCCAGGCCCACCGGGACCTGGAGGGGCGCAAGACGACGGGATCGACCGTTCTGATTCCCTAGCCGGGACGCCGAAGGACTGTCGTGCGCCGCGCAGATCGCGCGGCGGCCCGCCGCCGTGGGTATCTCAGGGCGAAACGATCCGGCGGTTTTGAGGTTCGGTATCAGGTGTTCATGGTGTCGAAGAATTCGGCGTTTGTCTTCGATACCTTCAGCTTGTCGAGCAGGAACTCCATGGCGTCGACGACGCCCATGGGACTGAGAATGC
>JACZQZ010000116.1 GCA_022545455.1 Pseudomonadota bacterium | reverse complement strand
CGGCCGGTGTTGGCCCCATCCCGGTCCGAAGGGGCCGGCGCGTCGCTACCCGCCATTGTCGTTTTGCTCCTTGGCCTCCGGGAACAGCCACACTGACCTGCCCCCACGAACGATAGCACTTTTTAAGTTAGACCGGACACCGATGGAGGGAAGGGCCGATGCGGCTGGAGCCTCCATGTAGCGTAAGCCCGGAAAAATCCCCGGCAGGACGGCCCGTCAACGCAACGCATAGGCCGGTTTTTCGCGTGCGGCCGGCGTGACCGGGGTGGGCCGTGGATCGCCCTGGAATCAGGGGAACGCATGGATTCGCGCGTCCACCGCGAGCGCATCTTGACAGCCGAAAGCGAAACAAATACAAACAGTTAGGGGCGTCGCAGTAATTTCACCAAAAGCGGGGGCGCGCCTCGCTTTACCGCGACATTCGGGCCCCTGCGGTTCTGCTTCGAACTGGTTGGGCGGCGGGGTCTCGACGGGGCTCGGCGAAAACAGCTGTTTGCTTCCTTGGTGGAAAATTCACCTCGCCGGTTAATTCCGACCGGCTCCGGTGGCCAAAAAAATGTTTGCAAGGGGAGGGTCGACAATCATGAACAAGATCAGAGTGGCGATCGCAGGTATCGGAAACTGCGCGAGTTCCTTGATCCAGGGTATCGAGTATTACGGGAGCCGCGCCACGGAAAACCTGGCCGGGCTCATGCACCCCGATATCGGCGGCTGGGGGCCGGGCGATCTGGAGATCGTGGCCGCCTTCGACATCGACCGGCGCAAGGTCGGCACGCCGGTCGAGCAGGCCATATTCGCCAAGCCCAACCGGGCGATGGTCTTTCAGGAAAGCCTGCCGGCCTCGGGCGTCACGGTTCTGATGGGGCCGATCCTCGATGGCGTGGCGCCCCACATGAGTGACTATCCGGACGATGAAGCGTTCCGCGCGGCCGATGCGGAGCCCGTGAGCGTGGTCGAGGTCTTGCGGAGTTCCCGGGCCGATGTCCTCGTCTGTTACCTGCCGGTCGGGTCGGAAGACGCGGTCCGGCATTACACCCGGGCCTGTCTCGACGCGGGCGTGGCGATGGTGAATTGCGTGCCCGTCTTTATCGCCTCCGATCCGTTTTGGGCGGCGAAATTCGAGAAGGCCGGCGTGCCGATCGTCGGCGACGACATCAAGAGCCAAGTCGGAGCGACTATCGTCCACCGGATTCTGACGCGTCTGTTCGGCGACCGCGGGGTCAACCTGGACCGCACCTATCAGTTGAATACGGGCGGGAACACGGATTTCTTGAATATGCTGGCCCTCGACCGGCTGCAATCCAAGAAAACCTCGAAGACGGAATCCGTGCAGTCGCAAGCGGAGGAACGGCTGGATCGCCGCAACATCCATATCGGGCCGTCGGACTACGTGCCGTGGCAGGGCGACAACAAGTTCGCCTTCATCCGCATGGAAGGGCGGGGCTTCGGCAACGCGCCGATCGAGATCGAGCTCAGGCTGTCCGTCCAGGACTCCCCCAACAGCGCCGGCGTGGTCATCGACGCCGTCCGCTGCGCCAAGCTGGCCGCCGACCGGGGCCTGGCCGGCCCGCTGGAGGCCGCGTCCGCGTATTACATGAAAAGCCCGCCGAGGCAGATGCGGGACTCGGTGGCGCGGGATTTGTGCGACGACTTCATTGGCGGTTCGGCCCGGGACGAGTTCGGGGCCGCCCGCCGGGCGGGAGCGGCCGAATAGGCGCGCACCCGGGAGTGCCCACGCGAAAAGGCGCGACGTTGAGCTGTGTGACCTAGCCGCCAACGATGCGGCGGTGATCGTGCTCGAGAAACTGCCCCTGGCGCGTGTCGTCGGATGGGAAGAGGCCGGGCGGCCGGTCATCCAGGCGGGGATCGTCGGGCTCCACGGTGCTTCGTTGCCGGCGGCAAGCGGCTAGGGTGATGGAATCGGTGTGATCGCCGCGGGAAACCCGGGCGGTGAAACTTGGCACGCTTGTGCAATGACGATAACTGAGGGCAGGACGACGGCGCCGGAGGTTGCGGTGATCCTTGCCGCCGGCATGGGATCGCGGCTGTACGCGGATACCAACACGCCGAAACCCTTGGTGAAGGTGCTGGGCCTGTCCCTGGCCGAGCGGGTCGTGTGCACGTTGCAGGCCGCCAACGTTCGGCGGTTCGTTGTCACCCTCGGCCATGAAGCCGAAACGGTCGGGGCTCATTTCACCGGTATCGCCCTGCGTCGCGGTGTCACGGTCGAATGCGTCGAGGCCGGGGACTGGAAACTGGGCAACGGCGCCAGCGCCCTCGCCGCCCGGGGCCTGACGGGCGAGGGCCCTTTCTTCCTGGTCATGAGCGATCATCTTTTCGATCCCGGGATCGCCCGTGCCCTCGCCGGCGATGCACCCGCGCCAGGCGAAGTGTGCCTCGCCGTGGACCGCGACAGGGCCGGCATTTTCGACCTCGCGGACGTTACCCGGGTTGGGGTCACGGATGGCCGCATCACGGAGATCGACAAATCCCTTGACCAATGGGATGCGGTCGATACCGGCGTCATGCTGTGCACCCCTGGCCTTTTCGAGGGGCTTGAGCGGGCCGCGGCGAAGGACAGGCACGGACTTTCCGATGGACTCGGCGAATTGGCGCGGGAGGGACGGGCGGGAACCGTCGACGTGACCGGACACCCCTGGCTGGATGTGGATACGCCCCGCTCCTTGCGCGAGGCCGAGCGGCGGCTGATGCACGAAATGGGCGGCAAGACGAGCGACGGCCCGGTGTCCCGTCATCTCAACCGGCCGATCTCCCGTTGGTTGACGCGCTACCTGGTGCGCACGCCCCTGACGCCCGATCAGGTGTCCGTGATTTCGTGGGTCATGTCGACCATAGCCGCGGGGTTGTTGGCCGTGGGCGGCTACCCGGCCCTGGCCGCCGGCGGGGTGATGGCGCAACTGGCATCCATCGTTGACGGCTGCGACGGCGAGATCGCCCGGTTGAAAGGGTTGCAAAGCGATTTCGGCGGCTGGTTCGACGCCATCCTCGACCGTTACGCCGACGCCTTCCTGTTGTTCGGCCTGATGTGGCACGCTTTCGCGTCCACCGGCGCGCGCCTGTCCCTGGCCGTCGGCTTCGCGGCGATCGTCGGTTCGTTCATCAACAGCTACACGGCGGACAAGTACGACTGGCTGATGGCCCGGAAACTTCAGGGTTCTCCGTATCTCAGGCTGGGCCGTGACGTAAGGGTGTTCACAATTTTTCTCGGCGCCCTGTTCAACCTGCCCCTGCTTACGCTCGGCGTCATCGCGTTGGCGACGAATGCGGAGGTGGTGCGCCGGATCCTCGTGTTCCGGCGCGCGCGGGCCGATTGAAGGCACGCGCCTGTTCGCCGCCTCGGCCGGCGGCTGGATATGCGGCTGGCAAAAACCCCCGAACTGCGTGTAGTTTTTGGGCAAAGGTCGCTCCTCGAATCCCGCCGCCGGCGGGACGTGGGCGCCAAGGGGGGGATGTCATGGGTAAACCGGCGGCCATGGCCGACCATTTCGATGCGGTGGCGGGGCATTACCGCGCCGTCAGGACCACCGACGAAGAACCCATCCGCTTCATCCGGGACGCGCTCGCCGGACGGGCCGCCATCGCCGCGGCGGATATCGGCTGCGGCGCCGGGCGGTACGATCTCTTGCTGTTCCGTCACCTTCCCAACCTGCGCCTCACCTGCGTCGACAGCAGTCCGGAGATGCTGGCGGAGCTTTCCCGTTACCTCGCCGGCGAAGGGATCGCCGATTTCGAGACCGTCACCGCGCGCGTCGAGGATCTGGACCTGGGGGAACGGTCCCTTGACTGTGTGTTCACCTTCAACGCCGTCCACCATTTCGATTTCCCCGGCTTCATCGCCAAGGCCGGCGGCTTCCTGCGCGACGACGGCCGACTCTTCATTTACACCCGCACCCGCCGTCAAAACGCCAATTCCGTTTGGGGAAACCATTTCCCCGGCTTTTGGGAAAAGGAGACACGGCTATACGAACTCGAGGAGATGGAACGATGGGTCAGGGAAACCGGTCGGGTGAGGCTCATCGGGACGCGAACCTTCCGCTATGCGCGCACGGCCACCTTGGACCACCTGTTGACCCAGGCGCGCAGCAGGCACTATTCCACCTTTTCCCTGTACACGCCGGAAGACTTCGAAGACGCCCTTGGCGCCTTCGCCGACAACATCCGCCGGAATTTCGACGATGTGGACAACGTCCGTTGGCACGACGAAAACGTCATGCTGCAGCTCGGGCCTTGAGGCGCGTGGCGTCCGCAACACACGAAAACCGCATGCCCAACGACGCCGGACCGGCGTCCCATCGCCGCCGACCGTGCCCGCCCGGCCCCTTCCATCCCCAACGCCAACGAGTCCTTCCGGCCCGGCGCCGGACCATCTAGAATGCCGGCCGTGACGTCCCGATCGGGCCGCGGAACAGGACCACGCCAGATGAGTCGCCGAATGAGTCTAACCCGTCTTGCTCCTCATCCCTCCACTTGGTTCGTTCCCGTGATCGCCCTCCTGCTTGGCGGCTGCGTCGGCGTCGCCGTCGGCGCCGGGGCCACCGCCGGTGTCGCGGCGTATCAGGAGCGCGGCATCGAGGCGGCGGCCATCGACCTCAACCTCGAGGCCCAGATCATCAAGCTGTGGCTGCAACAGGACGATATGCTTACGCTCAAACTGGGGGTCGAAGCCTATGAGGGCCGCATCCTGCTGACCGGCGTGGTCGAGGACCCGCAGATGCAGGCCGATGCCGTGCGCCTGGCGTGGAAGGTCATCGGCGTCAAGGAAGTGATCAACGAGATCCAGGTCACGTCGGACAGCGGTGTCATCGACCTGGCCCGCGATTCCTGGATTACCACCCAGTTGAAGAGCAAGCTGACCCTGGACAACAAGGTGTTGGCCATCAATTACGTGATCGAGACGGTCAACGGAATCGTATACCTGATCGGCATCGCCCAGAACCAGGGCGAGCTCGACCGGGTCATCGCCCACAGCCGCACCATCTCCTACGTGCGCCAGGTCATCAGCCACGTGCGCGTGAAGGGTGCGGCATGAAGGCGGGTGCACCCGGGCCGGGCGGCGTCGGGCGCGGCGCCCGGCCCGAACCCGCGTAATGGTGTTGCGCACCGGCGGATCATCGGCCCATGGTCCCGCCGCCGGGGCTCCGTCCGGCACCTTCCCCCGCAAGTGAGAAGGGCAGTGCCATGGGAACATCACGGGCGATCATCATCGCGGGGGCGCTGATCGCCGCGGCCATAACCGCCACGGTCATAGACTCGCCGCGCGCCCCGGAAACCGTCTACGTCTCCGACGGCGGGGACGGGTTCTTCGTCATCTATCCGGCGACCAAGGACATCTACCGCTGCCGCCTGTTGTTCGATACCGAAATGAATTGTATAGAGCACGGGAAACACCCGTAATACGGCGTTTCGGTATTCATTCCAGGCCCCGAAAGCCGGCTCGGTCGGTCCCTTCGGTAAGCCTTCCCGTGGGTTCGTCGGGATGAACACGGATAAACAAGGGTCCGCGGCCTATTGCCGCCGGTAGGCCACGCCGCCCACGGTCAGCGTATCCCCGGTGAAGGCGCAGTGCACGGTGCCGCCTTTCGAGGCTTTCTCGAAGTCCACCTTCTTGCCGGTGCCGGTCTCGTAGAACCGGGTCGGGCCGGTATAGGTGACGGTGATCGAGTCGGCGGTCGTCGACCAGGTGAACGGCGTGACGGTGCGGTACCGCCCCTGGCGGGATTTCAGGGCCCCGGTTTCGCTGGCGGCGTCCAGGTCCAGGGTCGTCCGGCCGCTGGCGCTCTCCCAGGTGCCGGCGATGTCCCCGCCGCACCCGCCGGCCGGTGTGCCCGTGGTTTCGCCGGCCGGCGCCAGGGACCCGAGGCCGCCCCCCGGAAGGGCGACACTTGCGGCGGGCCGGGGCGCATCGCGGGCGCCCAACTCGGCAAGGAATTGACTCAGCGGGTTCGTTTCGGCGCCCCGCGATCGGGCCGTCGCCGGGATTTGGCGCGGCGGTTCCTGAACGACCTGCCCGGCCGTTGGCGCCGTTGGTTCCGCGGCGCGCGCCGTGGCGACGTCGACGACGGCGAAATCGGCGCGCACCCAGCCGCCCATGGTCACGCCATCGCGGGTGGCCGAAACCCGGTACCAGTTCTCCCGGCGCCCGAGGATGGTCACCGGAGTCCGCCCCGGCAGGCGGGTGGCGACGGCGGTGGAGATGGACGGCCCGGCGCGCAGATTGACCGCCTTGACGATGACCGCGCTGAGCGCCGGCGCCGGCCCGTTCCCGGCCGGGGAGCCGACGGCGACCCGGTCGAAAGGAATCCATCCCTCGGCGGGACCGCCGGTGCGGTCCAGTCTCACCCGGTACCAGGTGTTCCGCGTCGCCAGCACCGTCACCGGGGTGTTGGCGTCCACCGTGCCGACGGCGGCATGGTCCGCGCCCGGCCCGGCGCGCAGACGGCCGGCCTGCCATACGAGACCGGTGATTCGGGACGCCCAGGGCTTCGGTTCTTCGCCGCCCGGACCGTTGGCCGCGCCGGTCGCGGCCGCCGGGGCGCCCCTTTCGTCGGATGGCTGCAAGGATACGGTCTCGGGCGCGCACGCGGCGACGAAGACCACAAGTGCCGACAGCGCATGCACGCGCGTCATGTCCTCGTGTCCTCCCCGTGCATGAACCCGTATCCGCGAGACAGGTTTCGTTGGATGGCGGCCACGATAGCACACGTCGCCGCCGGCGGTCATCGGCGAAAGGCGCTCCTTGGTATAATGCCCACGCCTGTGGGTCCGGCGCGCTCCCGGGTGGAGCGGCCGCCCCTGCGGGCGCGGAGCCGCCGCCTGCCAACCCCCTTGACGCGGCGCCCGCGCCCGACAGGATGGGGGCCATGTTCGACGTCTGCGTCATCGGCCACGTGACCCGGGACATCATCGCCATCAAGGGAAGGCCGGTGAAGTCCATGCCCGGCGGCACGGCGTATTATTCCGCCATCGCCTTCAGCAGCCTGGGCCATGCGACGGCGGTCGTCACCCGTGTGGCGCCCGGCGACGAGGACGCCCTGTTCGAAGGCCTGCGGGGCGCCGGCGTCCACGTGTTGTGCAGGCCCAGCGCCGCGACCACCCTCTACGAGAACACCTATCCGGACGACAGCCTGGACGTCCGGCGCCAGGAGGTGGGGGCCGTCGCCGATGGGTTTTCCGACCGCGACGTGGCGGGCGTGCGGGCCGCCGCCTTTCATGTCGGCACGTCGACCAGCGGCGACCTCGCGGCGGGGCTGTTGGGGAGGCTTGCGGCGAAAGGCGCCATGGTGTCCCTCGATGTCCAGGGTCTGCTCAGGAAGGTGGACGGCCGCCGGGTGCGGCTCCGGGACTGGCCGGGGAAAGGCACCGACCTCGCCGGTGTCGACATCCTCAAGGCGGACCTGGACGAAGCGCGCATCCTCACCGGCGAGGAGTCCCCCGAGCGGGCGGCGCGGCGGCTCGCCGAATTCGGGCCCGCCGACGTCATCGTCAGCCTGGGCAGCGGCGGGTCCGTGGTCCTGAGCGGCGGCCGGCTCCACCGCATCGCCGCCGTGGCGCCGCAACGGCTGGTGGATGCGACCGGCTGCGGCGACACCTATATGGCCGGGTACGTCTCGCGCCGGCTCAAGGGCGAGGACGCGGAGCGGGCCGGGCGCTTCGCCGCCGCGCTGGCGACCCTGAAACTGGAACGCTCGGGGCCCTTCACCGGCACCGAGGCGGATGTGGAGGCCCGTCTGTGATCCGGCGGGCCGATGCGACGGGACCTCGAACACACGGCAGCCACCCGGGAAAGAGAACCACCATGTCCCAAGACCCCCCAGCCACCATCACCGGCTTTCATGCCCACGTCTATTACGACGCCGGGACCAAGGAAACCGCGGCACGTTTAAGGGCGGCCATCGAAGAGAATTTCGATGTCCGCATGGGAGGCTGGCACGACCACCCCATCGGGCCCCATCCGCGCTGGAGCTACCAGGTCGCCTTCACCCCGGACCTGTTCGGTGCGTTCATCCCCTGGCTGGCCCTCAACCGGCGGGGCCTGGTGGTGTTCGTGCACCCGGAAACGGGCGATTCCGTGCCCGACCACACCGACCATGCCCTGTGGATGGGCGAGAAGCTGGACCTCAACATCGACAAGCTGCGGTAGGACCAGGAATCGCGAATTCCGGGCACGCTTTGTCATCTGGATAGAAAGCTATTTATGCCAGGCGCTGCCGCGCGGGCTATCTAAGACGCCATGGGGCCCGCGCCCCTTGGTATTAGGGCCTGCAGCCCTGAGAACAAGCGGGTGCAACCCCACTCGGCGCAGCCGACGTGGTCGGCGTGGCCGGAACCCGGGGATTGACACCCGTAAAGATACTTGTACTCTTATTAAGAGAATATACCCGTATGGGGGAAACCGACCGTATGAAGAGATTTGTGTTGGCGGCGATACTCTCCGGGGCCGTCGTTTCCGCCGGTCACGTCCTGGCCCAGCAATCCGGCTCCATCATGCCCAACGGCCTCGGCGGGTACAATACCTGGAACAGCGGCGGGCGCTCCGGGACCATCACGCCGAACGGTTTGGGCGGGTACAATACCTGGAACAGCGACGGGCGCTCCGGGACCATCACGCCGAACGGCCTCGGCGGCTACAATACCTGGAACAGCGACGGGCGCTCCGGGACCATCACGCCGAACGGTTTGGGCGGGTACAACACCTGGCGGGACTGACGGAGGTTCCAAGCCGCCGTTGTCGTTTGAGACGTGCCCGGCCCCGCCCATCGCGGCAGCGTTTTCCCTACATCATGCGGAACCACCAGACGATCTCGAGCAGGGCCAGGAGGCCGCCCAGGGCGGCGGCGGTGACGACGACGGCGGCGGCCAGTTTCTGCCCTGCGGTGAGGGTGATGGCACGCTCCACCACGACGGGTTCGCCGTTCCAGTAGAGGCGCCCGTCACGGTCTATGGCGAGCTCGCCCCCCTTGCCGCCCTCGGTGCCGGAGAATATCACGTCCAGATCGTCCCGGTTCATGATCCGGCCCACCGTTTCCCGTTATCCAGCCGC
>JACZQZ010000115.1 GCA_022545455.1 Pseudomonadota bacterium | reverse complement strand
TGCACCACAAGCGGCGCGCGACGACGCCGGGGGCCGCGGGGGCGTCCCCCGCATAACTTAGCCGGGGGGACACCCCCCTCGTCCCCCCGGAAGCCTCGCAACGCCGCCCTTCGGGTCGCTTTTCCCGTCCCCCCGGGGGTCGCGGGGGCGCCCCCCGCATACGTTGTCGGGGGGACACACCCCGGTGGCCCCCCGGGGCGTCGGGAAGGCTTGACGATGGCCCCGCATCGCCAGCGCCTCCCCTCCTGCCGAGGAAACGGGAAAAGCGATCGTATGGGTGCAATTTAGCTGATAAAGGCCACTAGCGACTCACAGCCCCGCCGCGGCCTCCAGGAAGGCGCGGATTTTCTCGGCGCTTTTCACGCCCGGCGCGTCCTCGACGCCGGACGAGACGTCGACGGCGCCGGCGCCGCTGACGCGCACCGCCTCGGCGACGTTGCCGGCCGTAAGGCCGCCGGCCAACATCCACGGCCGGCGCCAGCGTTGCCCTTCGAGCAGGTCCCAGTCGAAGGCCAGCGCGTTGCCCCCGGGCCGGGTGGCGCCGTCGGGCGGCCTGGCGTCGAACAGGAGCCTGTCGGCCACGTCCTCGAAGGCGCGCGCCGCCGCCACGTCCCCGGGCCCGGCCATGCGCACCACCTTCATCACGGCCACGCCGAAACGCGCCTTGATCTCCCTGACGCGGTCGACGCTTTCCATGCCATGGAGTTGCAGCATGTCGGGCCGGGCGACGGAGACGATGCCGTCGAGGGTTTGGTCGTCGGCGTCCACGACGAGCCCCACCCGGGTGACCGAAGCCGGGACGTCCGCCCCCAGCTCCGCCGCCCGTTCCGGGCTGACCGAGCGCGGCGACGGCGGATAGAACACGAAGCCGACGAAGCGCGCGCCGCCGTCGACGGCGGCGGCCACGGTCCCGGGCGTGCTCAGGCCGCAGATCTTGACGTCGATGGGCATCAGGCCGCCTCGATTTCGTCGATTATGGCGCGCGCCGCCTGCGCCGGATCGTCGGCCCCGGTGAGCGGCCGGCCGATGACCAGGTAATCGGCGCCCGCGGCGATGGCCTCGGCCGGGGTCGCGGTGCGTTTCTGATCGCCGGCCGCGGCCCCGGCGGGGCGGATGCCGGGCACCACCAGCTTGAAGGCGGCGCCGCATTCTGCGCGCAGGGCCGCAACCTCGCGGGCCGAGCATACCACGCCGTCCAGCCCGCTGGCCTGGGCCAGCCGGGCCAGGCGCATCACCTGGTCCGGCACCGGTCCGGCCAGTCCGGTGGCCGCCAGATCGTCGGCGCCGAGGGACGTGAGCACCGTCACCCCCAGCACCAGGGGGCGGTTCGCGCCGGCCTCCTCAGCGGCGTCCGCCGCCGCCCTCATCATCGCCGCGCCGCCCGAGGCGTGCACGGTAAGCATGACCGGGGCCAGGGCAAGCGCGGCGCGCACCGCGTCCGCCACCGTGTTGGGGATGTCGTGGAACTTGAGGTCGAGGAACACGGGCAGGCCGCCGCCGGCGGCGCGTCTCACGCCCTGGGGTCCGTTGGCCGTGAAGAACGCCTTGCCCAGCTTGATCCCGCCGACCAGGCCGGCAAGGGACCCGGCCAGGGAAAGCGCCCCGTCCATATGGGGCGTGTCCAGGGCGACGAATAAGCGATCCGAGGATCTTAATGCGCACATGGCGGAAGCTCCGGGCCGGATATATAATACGGGAAGTCGGAAATGCCGAGTCCCGGGCGGACGGGTCCGATGGCGCGCCAATGCCTCAATATTGCCGGGTGGAGGCCTTACGGCACTGGGGGGCTCCGCCCCCATACCCCCGCCCTGGGTTTTCAAAACCCCTGGACCCCTTTAGGGGGTTCCAAGGGCCGTCGGCCCTTGGTGGGGATCGAAAGGGGCAACGTCCCTTTGACCTCGAATGATTCGCGCCACTCCGCCTTCAGGCCGCGTCGGGGGGAGCGGGCAGGGCGATTTCCTGCTTTTCGGGGGCCTCTTCCAGGTCCGCCACCTTGTCGCGCAGGCGCGCCGCCTCCGCCTCGGCGGCCTTCGCCCGGCGCGCCATGGCGCGGGCCCGCCGGCGCCTCTTGCCCCCGGAAATCCAGGCCACCAGGCCGCCCAGGACGAACCCGGCGAAGATGCTCACCAGCACCACCGCGAACACCCGGAATTCGGAGGTAAAGGGCAGCGGCCAGAAATCCACCGCCACGTCGGCGCGGTTGGACACCGAGAAGGCGACGACGGCAAGCGCCGCGGGCACAACGACGAACCAGGAGAGCAGTCTCACGATGCGGGTCTGTCCTTGTGTTTCGGGCCCGGCTTCGCGGGCGCCCCCGCCGGGGGCCGTAGCGCGGGCGGGGGTTTTTCGTCTAGCTGTTCAGCTTTTCCCGGAGCTGCTTTCCGGTCTTGAAGTAGGGAATGTACTTCGCCGCGACGTGGACGGTCTCGCCGGTACGCGGATTACGCCCGATGCGCGCGGCACGCTCCTTCACCGAAAACGCG
Source organism: Pseudomonadota bacterium (assembly GCA_022545455.1). Classification (GTDB taxonomy): domain Bacteria; phylum Pseudomonadota; class Alphaproteobacteria; order Rhodospirillales; family 2-02-FULL-58-16; genus JACZQZ01. The sequence goes on along the minus strand of JACZQZ010000115.1, from coordinate 6,580 downwards.
CCGAATCCCCGGAGTTCCACGCGGTCGCCGCGGGCAAGCGCGGCCGCGGTTTCATCAAAAATCGTAGTGACGATGCGCTCCACATCCCTGTGATAGAGGTGCGGATTGGCCTCCGCAAGGCGCGCGATCAACTCCGACTTGGTCATGGCCACCTCCCCTTCCCTGAAGCCTGCCGTCGCCGCCGCTCCTTCCGGCGAATGGCCGACGGTCGCGCGCCCCCCCCCTTTAGATCGCGCTACCACAGGCTAGGGTGCCAAAGCGAGATCGGACCGTCAAGTCTAAGCCGTTCAGAAAACAGCACTTTTCCAAGAAGGCCCCCGATAAGGTCGCGCCAAAGCGCGCCCTCATGCTCGATTTCCACGTCCTTGACGGGAAGCGACGTGGCGATCGCGTGGGTCTCGGCCAGCCAGCGGCGCGCATCCGCCTCGCCGCCGAGCGCGTCGACCAGCCCGTTGGCCACGGCCTGGCGGCCGGTGAAGATCCGGCCGTCGGCGAGCGCCAGCACCTTGTCGCGCGGCAGGTTGCGCCGTTCCTCGACCATGTCCACGAACAACTCGAAAAGGTCCAGCACGACGACTCTGGCGGCCTCGCGGCCCTTCGGCGTGAGCGGTTCCAGGGGATTGGGCTGCGCCTTCAGCGGCCGGCTCTTGATGGCCTCCGGCTTGATGCCCAGCTTCTCGAGCAGCCCGGTGATGTCCGCCGTCTGCAGGATGACGCCGATGGAGCCCGTCACCGAACCGGCGCGGGCGAGGATGTGGTCGGCCCCCAACGCCGTCATGTAAGCGGCCGAGGTCGCCGTCCCGCCCATGACCGCGACCACCGGCTTCTTGCCGGCCACGGCGCGCAGGCCGGTGTAAAGCGCCTCACCCCCGACCATGGTGCCGCCGGGGCTGTCGATGCGTACGATCAAGGCCTTGGCGTTGTCGTCCTCGGCGATCTCGGCCAGGGCGTCGTCGCGCCAGGGATCGTCGAGGATGATGCCGCCGACCACCAGGCGGGCGACGTGGTTTGCGCCCACGCCGAAGCGCCCCACCGCGGCCACCACCGCGACGACCACCGCCACGACGGCGGTAATCCGCCATACCGTCAGGCGCCGCTTGAGGCGGCGTCTGTCCATGGCTTGATCGGCATCCAGGGACATAGGGGATCCGCCCGTCTCACCCAATGATTCCACCAAAACCCGAGGTGCCCGGCATCCTCATGCAATCCACGCCGACGGGCCGCGTCCGGGGCGGACGTGCCCCGGTCAGGCCTTGCCCTTGGTTTTGGGCTTGGCTTTGGGCTTGGCCTTTTCCTTCGTTCCGGCCGCCTCCGCGGATGCGCTTTTGCCCTTGGCCGCATCCTTTGATTTCGGCGCCTTTTTCCCGGCCTTCTTTGCGGTCTTTGGTTCGGCCTCCTTCTTGTCGGCCTTCTTGGGAGGCGCCTTTCCTGCGTCCGCCGTCTCGGCCTTTTTCGCCGGCTTCTTCGCGGGCTTCTTTTCCGCCTTCTCCTCGACCGCCTCGTCTCCCTCCTTGGCCGCCGCCTCCCTCTTTTCCTTTATGGCGGCACCGAGGATGTCGCCCAGGCTGGCGCCGGAGTCCGACGAGCCGTAGGTGGCCATGGCCTTTTTCTCTTCCTCGACCTCGCGGGCCTTGACCGACAGAACCACGCGCCGCGCCTTGCGGTCGATCTGGGTGATTTTGGCGTCCACCTTCTCTCCCGCGGCGAACCGGTCGGGCCGCTGTTCGCTACGGTCGCGGGACAATTCGGCCTTGCGGATGAAGCCGGAAATGCCCTCGCCGACCGCGACCTCGATGCCGTTGTCGCGCACGGTGGTGACGGTGCAGGTGACGACGGCGCCCTTCTTCATCTTGCCCAGCGCGGCGTCGAAGGGATCGTCGCTGAGCTGCTTGATGCCGAGGCTGACACGCTCCTTCTCCACGTCCACGTCGAGCACCTTCGCCCGCACCGTGTCGCCCTTCTTGAATTGGGCCAGGGCCTCTTCACCGGTCTTGCCCCAGGCGAGGTCGGACAAATGGGCCATGCCGTCGATCTCGCCGGGAAGGCCGATGAACAGACCGAACTCGGTGATGTTCTTGACCTCGCCTTCGACCTCGGAGCCGGGCGCGTGGGAGTCGCGGAACGCCTCCCACGGATTGCCCAGGCACTGCTTGAGGCCGAGGCTGATGCGCCGTTTCTCGGGGTCGGCGTCGAGCACCATGACCTCCACCTCCTGGCTGGTGGAGACGATCTTCCCGGGGTGGATGTTCTTCTTGGTCCAGCTCATCTCGGATACGTGGACCAGGCCTTCGACCCCCGGCTCAAGCTCCACGAAGGCGCCGTAATCGGTGATGTTGGTGACCCGGCCGGTGAACTTGGTGCCCGACGGGTACTTGGCCGCGACCCCCTCCCACGGGTCGGCCTCGAGCTGTTTCATGCCAAGGGAGATGCGCTGGGTTTCGGCGTTGAAGCGGATCACCTGGACCTTGACCGTTTCGCCGATCTGAAGGGTCTCGGTCGGATGGTTGATGCGCCGCCAGGCAATGTCGGTGACATGCAAAAGCCCGTCGACGCCGCCCAGGTCGACGAAGGCGCCGTAGTCGGTGATGTTCTTGACCACGCCTTCCAGGACCTGGCCTTCCTTGAGGTTGGCGATGAGCTCGGAGCGTTCCTCGGCGCGGGTTTCCTCCAGCACCGCCCGGCGCGACACGACGATGTTGTTGCGCTGCCGGTCCATCTTGAGGATCTGGAAGGGTTGCGGCGTGCCCATGAGGGGGGCGATGTCGCGCACGGGACGGATATCCACCTGGCTGCCGGGCAGGAAGGCGACGGCCCCCGACAGATCCACGATGAAGCCGCCCTTGACGCGGCCGAAGATCATGCCGTTGACGCGGTCACCGCTGGAAAAGGCTTTCTCGAGCTCGGTCCACGCCTCCTCGCGGCGCGCCTTCTCGCGGCTCAGCCTGACGACGCCTTCCCGGTCCTCGTACCGCTCGACAAAGACGTCCACGAGGTCGCCCGCCTTGATTTCGGAGTCCTGACCCGGCGTTGCGAAATCCTTCAACGGCACCCGGCCTTCCGATTTCAGGCCGACGTCGATCAGCACCATGTCGTTGTCCACGGCGATCACGGTGCCCTTGATGACCCGGCCCTCGAAGCTTTTGTGATCACCCAGGGATTCTTCAAGAAGTTGGGCGAAATCCTCGCCGCTCGGAGGGGCTGCCTGGTCCTCAGCCGCCGTCCCGTTTGCACGCGCCATGAATTGGTAATCCTCCATACACTGGTTCAGTTCCGGCCGACCGGTTGTCTCCGGCGGTCTTCACAAGACTATCCATGTTGGCCGCCGCCGGCTTGCGCCGAGGCGGATCGTCAGTTCCCAAACGTTCCCGGCAGCCGCGGGTGAGGCCTACCGGGTCCGCGATTTTATGATAGCGAGCGCCGCGGCAAATACCCGCCCGGCGTCCATTTCGCTGGTGTCGAGGACGAAAGCATCCTCGGCCGGCACCAGCGGTGCCACGTCGCGCCCCGCATCGCGCGCGTCGCGCGCCTTCATATCCTGCAGAACGCGGCTATGTATAGCTTCGAGGCCGCGTTCCCGCAACTCTTTAAGGCGCCGCCCGGCGCGCACCTCGACAGGGGCGGTGACGAAGAGCTTTACGTCCGCCTGCGGGCAGACCACGGTGCCGATGTCGCGCCCGTCGAGCACCGCGCCCTGGGCGTTCCCCGGCGGGTTCCGGGCGAAGGCGCGCTGGAATTCCAGCACCGCGGCCCGGACCTCCGGAATCGCCGCCACCACCGAGGCCGCATTGGCGGCCTCGTCGCCGCGCAGGTCCGCATCCTCCAGGTCGCCGGCGCCCAACTCCCGGGCCACGGCGGTGGCGGCGTCGGCATCGTTGGCATCGGCGCCCCGGCGCACCGTCTTCAGGCCCACGGCGCGATAGAGAAGGCCGGTGTCGAGGACCGCCAGGCCGAAGTGGGCGGCCAACCTTTTCGCCAGCGTTCCCTTGCCGGCGGCGGCCGGGCCGTCGATGGCGATGATCATGGGCCGCGGGCCACGGGCGGGGCGGTCACGGGGCGTCCTCGTCGGCGATGCGGGCGCCGAGGCCGTTCATGAACCCGGCGAAGCCGGGGAAGCTGGTCTCGATGGGGCCGGCGTCGTCGATGGCGACGGACTCGGCCGCGACCATGCCGAGGACGAGGAAGGCCATGGCAATGCGGTGGTCCCCCTGGACCGCGATCCGGGCGCCGCCCGGCGGCGCCCGGCCCGTGCCGTGAACGGTAAGGGCATCGGGGCTCTCCTCCACGCGGACGCCGCAGGCCTCCAGGCCCCGCGCCATGGCACCGAGGCGGTCGCTCTCCTTGACTCGGAGCTCGCCCAGGCCGGTCATGCGGGTGACGCCCTCGGCGCACGCCGCGGCCACGGCCAGCACCGGGTACTCGTCGATCATCGACGGCGCCCGCTCGGGCGGCACCTCGACGCCGCGCAAAGGGCCGGCCTCGACGGTCAGGTCGGCGACGGGCTCGCCGCCCTCGGTGCGCCGGTCGGCAATGGCGATCCCGGCCCCCATTTCGCCCAGGGTCTGCAACAGGCCGCTGCGCAGCGCGTTGATCCCGACCCGGCGCAGGGTGAGGCGCGATCCCGGCACCAGGAGCGCCGCCACCATGGGAAACGCGGCCGACGACAGATCCCCCGGCACCACCACGTGGCGGCCCGCGATCTCGGGCTGGCCGGCAAGCGCGATCGCCCGCCCGCCGCCGTCGAGACGCTCCACGGCGACCTCGGCGCCGAAGTGGCGCAGCATCAGTTCGCTGTGATCCCGGGTCGGCCGGGGCTCGACGACGCTGGTCGTGCCCGGCGTGTTGAGGCCCGCCAGCAGCACCGCCGACTTCACCTGGGCCGAGGCCACGGGAAGCTCGTAAACGATGGGCAGGGGACCGGCGGTGCCCCGGATCATCAGTGGCAGGCGGTCGCCGGACCGCGCGCTGATCGCCGCGCCCATGCGCCTGAGGGGGGTCATCACCCGGTCCATGGGCCGCGCCGACAGCGAGGCGTCGCCGGTGAAGAAGCTGGTGAAGGGATGGGTGGCCAAAAGCCCCATGAGGAGCCGCGCCCCGGTGCCGGAGTTGCCCATATCGAGAACCGAGGCCGGTTCCGCCAGACCGCCGACGCCGCGTCCGAAGACGTGCCAGACGCCGTCGGCGTCGCGGTCGAGGCGCGCGCCCAGGGCGCGAAGGGCGTCCACGGTGCGCAGCACGTCGTCTGCTTCCAGCAGGCCGGTAATGCGGGTCTCGCCCACGGCCACGGAACCGACGATCAGGGCGCGGTGTGATATGGACTTGTCGCCGGGGACGGACCCTTCCCCGGCGAGTGTCCGGGCACGGCGGGAAATCAACGCCATGGCTCTTCAGTTTCCTCGAACGTCCGGACCCACCCGGTGCGCCCGGCGGGCTTGGTCGGGTCTGTACCACGAATACCGCGCCCGGCGGTAGGGCTGACTTGGCGGCATTTTTCTCCCGTTTCCGATTTTGCTTTTGACAGGGCCCGCGGAACATGGCAATTGGCTGATCAAGAAAGGAATTACGGACGTGCGGAGACACGGGTGGTTAAACGGAAATGGGGCGTGAAGCGGACCTGCCAGGGTTGCGGCGCGCGCTTTTACGATCTTAACCGCGAGAAACCCCAGTGCCCGGAGTGCGGCGCTGGATACGTGGCCGGCAACCCGCCGAAACCGCGGCGCCGCGCCGCGCCGCCGGAGCCGCCGCCACCGGTCGAGCCCGAGCCCGTGCCGCCACCCGAAGACGAGCACGTCGTACCGCTGAAGGGCGTCGTCGAAACGGTCGAGGACGACGAGGACGACGAGGACGATCTCGAAGAGGCCAAGGACGGCGACGACGGCCTGATCGAGGACGCCTCCGAGCTTCGCGAGGACGACGACGACGTGTCCGAGGTCCGCGAACACCTGGACGACGGCGTCGAAGACAGGAGTTGAGCCCCGGTTTTTCCTTGCCTCGGCCCAACGACACTCGGTATTTTCCCGGCGCCGACGGTACTCCCCGGGGAGCGCGCCGGCCGGGCCCTGGCGGGCCCGCGATGTCATGATAAGGGGCCGTAGCTCAGTTGGGAGAGCGCTTGAATGGCATTCAAGAGGTCAGGGGTTCGATTCCCCTCGGCTCCACCAATTATATCAAGGGACTAGCTGGATACAGCTAGGCCCTTCTTTTTGTGTAGCAACCAAATAGCAACCGCTAGGGGCGATTTCGGCCCTTTCGGGTATCGAAGGCAGGCGCCGAGATGCGCCTGTGCGCCCCTTAAAACGGCTCTGAGGGGCAAGCTATTCGCACCGGAACGTGCTGGTGGAGAGCGCCCCCTGTACGGAAGTGCTAACGGTCTGAACGGCTATCTTGCCGTATTGTCGGCATCTGGCAGGGCCGCTGTGATCCACCTTCGGAGTGGCGGCGCCGCTGAGGCGATCGCGTCCGCCTCCGGGCCATATGTTGCGATATCGTTGCCAAAAAATAACAACATGTTGTATAGTTACATCGTCTTGGCGGACTCGCTTGACTTTCGCCGCCGCCGCTCCAAATATAGTGCACTAGTTTA
>JACZQZ010000114.1 GCA_022545455.1 Pseudomonadota bacterium | reverse complement strand
GGCGCCGACGATATGGAACAAGCCGATCATCGCGGCGAGCGCGCCGGCGTTGAGGAGGAACAGCTTGAACGCGCGGCTGTCCATGTAAACTTCTTCGGATCGGGATTCCGGCGTTAGCCGTCTTGCCCAGCGATAGACGATGGCGATGCAACAAAGCAACATCCCGGTCGCCAGCCAGAACGGCCACGCGCCGCCGCCGGGTCCTTCACCGGGAATCCAGCCGATCGGGAGCTCGGCGCTTTTCCACATCAGGTAAAGGGAGAACACCGCCATGACAACGGCCATGACGAGCTCTGCCATGCGCATGTTGGCGATCTCCCCCCTAAACCTTAAGCGTCTTCCTCGTTCGAAATCCGGACTACTTGATGGCGCCCATCTTTTGCAGCATGACCTTGTGGACGGCCTTTTCCTTGAGCCAATACCGCATCAGGATTTTGCCGGTAATGAAACCGCCCTGAAGGCTCTTTTTGGTCATGTAACCCTGCCACTCGTCGGAGCCGTAGATCTCGGCGAACAACTGGCGGTAATAGGTCGCCGCCTCCTTGCTCATGCCGGGGGCGCCAACGACCGTGCGCTGCATGAAGTAGACGAAGTCCTTGCCCAACTCCCTGAACGTCGGCGCATCGGCGAACAAGGGCAGCCGTGCCGGCGTGAAAGCGGCAAGCGGCCTGGTTTTGCCGGCCTGATAGAAGCCAAGCTGCTCGGACGGGTTGTTGACCGTCGAGTTGGCGTTGTTGCCGGCCAGTTCCTTGGCCACGCGTCCGCCGCCCTTGTAGGGCACGTACTTCATGTTGAGGCCATAGGCCTTGTTCAGGAAGTCGGTCAGAAGGTTGTCTTCGGAGTTCTTGCCGGTGCCGGCCATGATCCAGGCATCGCCCTTGGCCTTGGCCGCCTTGACGAACTGTTCGATGTTCGTGATGCCGGAGTCCTTGTTGACCCACAGCAGGAACGTGTCTTCGGCCATCCGTCCGATCGGCTCGAACGTCGAGATGTCGACGCCGAGGCCGGGCTGGCGCAGCGGCGTGGTGTAGAAGCTGTTCAAGGTGAACATGATGGTGTGGTTCGGGTCCGCGGCGCCCTTCATAAAGACCAGCGCTTCGGCGCCCGTGCCGCCCGGCTTGTTGATGGGCGTGAACGGTTTCGATGACAATTTATGCTTGGCGATGATGTTCTGCATGAACCGCACCGCCTTGTCCGCGCCGCCGCCCTTGCCCGCCATGATGATGAACTGCACCGGCTTTTTGGGCTCCCAGGCCTTGGCGTCGGTGGGAACCGACACCGCGCCCAGGCCCAGAATCATCGCGATTCCGAGCCCGACCAGCCCTGATTTCCATAGGGTCTTCATAGCATCCTCCCTGTGAGTTCGTTCGCGTGTCACAAAAATTTAGGCCTTATGATCTTAAGGCCTGGGGACGGGCGCGAAAATCTTTTTTCTTCCACATACTCGCAACCGCCTCTCCTCTGTTCAGGAACACTCTTTGTGGTACCTGGTATACCTGAAAGCCTACTCAGGAAGTAGGGGAATGTACAGTCACATTATGCGAATCCGCCGCCCCGCCGTTGTGCCGCCCGAACCGGCCGCACCGCCCCTCCCCCGCGGTGCGACGCCAAGGCCCGGATGCAAAGCCGACTCCGGCCGGCCGGCGGATTTAGTCTTCCCTGCCCGGGCGGCCGGTCCATGGGAACACCAGGGTCACTCGGCACCTTGCGCCGGCCGGGGGTCTGGTATATTGCATGCCACGAAGGAATGCGGACCCTCTTCCCGGGCGCGGCGACCGGTCCAGACGGCCGCGGACGGGGCGATGGCGGACCTGCGCACCGCAACCTCGCCAGCCGGCAACGGAGCCATTATATTAGAGGCGTTGCAGATACAATGAGGGGCGGTGCATATTCAATCGCCGGGCGCCGTCGGAATCGGGCCGGCGGGCGAACCCATTACGGGACGGTTAGATGTCGGGCGGAATCGTAGAGGTCAGGAAGCGCAGCCATCCGGGCGCCGGGCGCGGGCGGGCACGGATGCGTCCCAAGGGGCGCCACGTGGAGCCACGGGCCGCCGACGAGGTGCGCACGCTTCTCGGCGGGCGGCCGCGCCGGCGGGACCTGCTGATCGAGCATCTGCACCTGATCCAGGATCGCTACCGCTGCCTGTCGGCGCCCCATTTGGCGGCCCTGGCCGCCGAGATGCGCCTGGCCCTGGCCGAGGTCTACGAGGTGGCCACGTTCTACGCCCATTTCGACGTGGTCAGGGAGGGGGAGGCGCCGCCGCCGGAGGTCACGGTCAGGGTCTGCGACAGCCTGACCTGCGAGATGATGGGCGCGCAAAGCCTTCTTCAACGTTTGCCCGGGACCCTGGGTCCCGACGTGCGGGTGGTGCGCGCCCCGTGCATGGGCGGCTGCGACAAGGCGCCGGTGGTCGCCGTGGGCCATGCCGAGGTCGCCCACGCCACGCCGCAGACCGTGGCGCGGGCGGCGGCCGACGGGGCGGGTCCTTCTCCCCTTTCCGGCTACAAGGATTTCGACGCCTATGTGGCCGCCGGCGGCTACACCCTCTTGCGCGACTGCCTCGACGGCAAGCGGACGGTCGAAGACGTGACCGCGATCGTCGAGGACTCCGGGCTCAGGGGCCTGGGCGGCGCCGGCTTCCCGACCTTCCGGAAATGGCAGTTCGTGCGCGGCTATCCCGGCCCGCGGCTCATGGCCCTCAATGCCGACGAAGGCGAGCCCGGCACCTTCAAGGACCGCTATTTCATGGAGACCGACCCCCACCGCGTGCTCGAGGGAACGCTCATCGCCGCGTGGGCGGTGGAGGCCGAGGAAATCTATTTTTATCTGCGCGACGAGTATCCGGCCATCCGCGAGGTCCTGTCGGCCGAGATTCCGAAGGTGGAGGCCGCCGGGCCTCCGGGGCAACCGAAAATCCACCTGCGGCGGGGTGCCGGGGCCTATATTTGCGGCGAAGAATCGGCGATGATCGAAAGCATCGAGGGCAAGCGCGGCCTGCCCCGCCACCGCCCGCCCTATGTGGCCGAGGTGGGGCTTTTCGGCCGCCCGACCCTGATCCAGAACGTGGAAACCGTCTATTGGCTCCGCGACATCATCGAAAAGGGACCCGAATGGTTCGCCCGCCGGGGCCGCGACGGCGCCAAGGGCCCCCGCAGCTTCTCGGTTTCGGGCCGGGTCAAGGACCCGGGCGTCAAAGTGGCGCCGGCCGGGATCACGGCGCGGGCCCTGATCGAGGAGCACTGCGGCGGCATGGCGGAAGGCCACACGTTCAAGGGATACCTTCCCGGCGGCGCCTCGGGCGGCATCCTGCCGGCCTCCATGGCGGACATCCCGCTCGATTTCGGCACCCTCGAGGAGCACGGCTGTTTCATCGGTTCGCACGCGGTAATCATACTGTCCGACAAGGACACCATGCGCGACGTGGCGGTCAACCTTCTGCGCTTCTTCGAGGACGAAAGCTGCGGCCAGTGCACGCCGTGCCGGGTGGGCTGCGAGAAGGCCGTGACGCTGATGGAGGCGGAGCACTGGGACACGGCGCTTCTGAAAGAGCTGAGCACGGCCATGCGTGACGCCTCCATCTGCGGTCTGGGTCAGGCGGCGCCCAACCCGTTCCTGTCAGCGCTCGCGTTTTTTCCGGAGGACGTTACATGAGCGACAGCATCGCCTTCACCCTCGACGGCCGCGAGGTCACCGCCGGGGCGGGCGAGACCATCTGGCAGGTGGCCAAGCGCCAGGGCACCCGAATACCGCACCTGTGCTACGCGCCCGATCCGGGGTATCGCGCCGACGGCAACTGCCGCGCCTGCATGGTGGAGATCGACGGCGAACGGGTGCTCGCCGCCTCGTGCATCCGCAGGCCCACGGCGGGCATGAAGGTGAGCACCGATTCGACCCGGGCGAAGACGGCGCGGCGCATGGTCATGGAGCTCCTGTTCGCCGATCAGCCGGCGCGCGACGTGGCCCATGACCCACACTCCCAGTTCTGGCACTGGGCCGACGCCATGGACGTGACGATCAGCCGCTTCCCGGCCCGCGCCGCCCCCGTGACGGACGCCAGCCATCCCGCCATGACGGTCAACCTGGACGCCTGCATCCATTGCACCCTTTGCGTCCGCGCCTGCCGCGAGGTCCAGGTCAACGACGTCATCGGCATGGCCGGGCGCGGCGCGAAATCCAAGATCGTCTTCGATTTCGATGACCCCATGAGCGACAGCACCTGCGTCGCCTGCGGCGAATGCGTGCAGGCCTGCCCCACCGGCGCCCTCATGGAAACGACCCTGCTCGACGATCGGGGCGTCGGCCTGACCGATGATCTGGACGAGGTGCACAGCGTCTGCCCCTATTGCGGCGTCGGCTGCCAGATGACCTACCGGATCAGCTCGGGCGAAATCGCCGCCGTCAAGGGCCGGGCCGGGCCTTCCAACCTGAACCGGCTCTGCGTCAAGGGCCGCTTCGGCTTCGACTACGTGACCCATCCCCACCGGCTGACGGTGCCCCTGATCCGCCGCGACGACGCGCCCAAGGCCGTCGATCACGGCATCGACCCCGGCCACCCCGAAAGCCATTTCCGCGAAGCCACCTGGGAAGAGGCCCTGGCCCGGGCGTCTAGCGGCCTGAAGACCATCATCGAGCGCGACGGCGGCAAGGCCATGGCCGGCTTCGGCTCGGCCAAGGGTTCCAACGAGGAAGCCTACATGTTCCAGAAGCTGGTGCGCACCGGATTCGGCACCAACACCGTGGACCACTGCACCCGGCTCTGCCACGCCTCATCCGTGGCGGCGCTCTTGGAAACCATCGGCTCGGCGGCGGTGACGGCGCCTTTCATGGCGGCATCCGATTCCGACGTGATCATCGTCATCGGCGCCAATCCCACGGAAAACCATCCCGTCGCCGCCACCTTCTTCAAGAACGCCGCGAAAGCGGGCAAGGCCCTGATCGTCATGGACCCCAGGGGACAGGCCCTGTCGCGCCACGCCACCCACATGCTCCAGTTCAAACCGGGAACCGACGTGGCCCTGCTCAACGCCCTCATCAACGTGATCATCGAGGAAGGACTCTACGACAAGCAGTACGTGGCCGCCCACACCGAAGGCTTCGAGGCCCTGAAGGAGAAGATCAAGCCCTTCACGCCCGAAGTCATGGAAGCGGTCTGCGGAATCCCGGCCGACACCCTCAGAACCGTGGCCCGCCTTTACGCCGGCGCCAAGGCGGCGATCATCTTCTGGGGCATGGGCATATCCCAGAGCACCCACGGCACCGACAACGCCCGCTGCCTGATCAGCTTGGCGCTGATTACCGGCCAAGTGGGCCGGCCGGGCACGGGCCTCCACCCCCTGCGCGGCCAGAACAACGTCCAGGGTGCTTCCGACGTCGGGCTCATCCCCATGGCCTTTCCAGACTACCAGTCGGTGGAGGATCCCGAAATCCGCGCCCGCTTCGAGGACTTCTGGGGTACGCCGCTCGACCCCGAGAAGGGCTTGACCGTGGTCGAGATCATGGACGCGGTCCATGCTGGGCGCATCAAGGGCATGTACATCATGGGCGAGAACCCGGCCATGTCGGACCCGGACGCCGGCCACGCCCAGGAGGCCCTGGCCAGGCTCGAGCACCTGGTGGTCCAGGACCTGTTCCTGACCGAAACCGCGTGTTTCGCCGACGTGGTGCTGCCGGCCTCCGCCTGGCCGGAAAAGGACGGCACCGTCACCAACACCAACCGCCAGGTCCAGATGGGCCGCAAGGCCCTCGAGATGCCCGGCGACGCGCGCCAGGACTGGTGGATCATCCAGGAAATCGCCCGCGGCATCGGCCTCGACTGGAACTACACCCATCCCCGGGACGTGTTCGCCGAGATGGCCGCCGTCATGCCGTCGCTCGCCAACATCACCTGGGAGCGGGTGGACCGGGAAAGCTCCGTCACCTATCCCTGCACCGCCCCCGATAGGCCCGGCGAGGACATCGTCTTCGGCGACGGCTTCCCGACCCCGAGCACGCGGGGCAAGCTGGTGCCGGCCGAGATTCTCCCCGCCGACGAGATGCCCGACGATGAATACCCCATGATCCTGACCACGGGGACCCATCTCGAGCACTGGCACACGGGCGCCATGAGCCGCCGTTCCCTGGTGCTCGACGCCATCGAGCCCGACGCCGTGGCCTCCGTTAACCCCGACGATCTCGACGAAATCGGTGTCAAGCCCGGTGACATGATCCGGGTGACGACGCGGCGCGGCGCCATCGAGTTGAAGGCCCGGGCCGACGTCGCCGTCCCCCGCGGCGTCGTCTTCATCGCCTTTTGCTTCGTCGAGGCCTCGGCCAACCTGCTCACCAACCCGGCCCTGGACCCCATCGGCAAGATCCCCGACTTCAAGTTCTGCGCCGCGCGGATGGAAATCCCGCCCGCCGCCGCGGCCGCCGAGTAACGCCCCCGGGCGCCGCCGGACACCGGGGCGCCGCCGTCCTCGGAACCGCGCCGCCGGCCCGGGTTTCCCGTCCACGACCCCGATAGCGGTTGTGCCCGGCGCCGCCTTATACCAAGGAGCGTCGATCATGGCCCGACGAGCCGGCTGACCAAGGTTTTCGGCCCTAAGCGTGCGCTGTGGCGATGCGGGGCATCGCAAAGCGTGCGCGACGCCGTCCGAAAGCCTTGGTATTAAACCGGTCAGGCCACGACACCAACCGGTTGCAGAATTTCACCCGCCGGTACGAGCGAATTTATTGGCAAAATGCCATCCATGATTTAACCTCCACCGACGACACGGGAGAATCCTTAAGGGGTTGACGCCGTCGGAGTCCCTTCGAGGGTGCGTTTTCGTGTGGGAACGTTGCGTGCGGGCCGCGCGGCATCGCTCGCGTGATTGCCGCGAAAGGCGCCCTCCGCGGCCCACGGTCAGACGGGAGGCAATCCGATATGCAGCGCTGGATTCGTTTCGAACACTCGGGCCGGCCCGGTTTCGGCACCCTCGAAGACGACACCATCACGGTCTACGAGGGCGACATGTTTTCGTCGCCGACGCCCACGTCGCGGACCCTCACGCTTGAGTCGGTCAAGGTGCTGACGCCCACGGAGCCGACCAAGATGGTGGCGCTGTGGAACAACTTTCATGCGCTGGCCAAGAAGCTGGACATGCCGACGCCCGAGGACCCCCTGTATCTGATCAAGACCAGCAATTCCTTCCTCGCCGCCGGGGAGACCATCCGCCGGCCCGGCTCTTACGACGGCAAGGTGACCTATGAGGGCGAGATCGGCATCGTCATCGGCAAGACCTGCCGGGAGGTCTCCGAGGCCGAGGCCGAGGCCCACATCTTCGGCTACACCTGCGTCAACGACGTCACCGCCGCCGAATTGATCCACAAGGATCCCACATTCCCACAGTGGGTGCGCTCCAAGAGCTTCGACACCTTCGGCGTTTTCGGACCCGTCGTGGCGACCGGCATCGACCCCACCGGGTTGACCGTCAAGACGGTGCTCAACGGCGACGTGCGTCAGGATTATCCGCTCAGCGACATGATCTTTCCCCCGGCGCGGCTGGTCGGCAGGATTTCCCACGACATGACGTTGTATGCCGGCGATGTCATCGCCTGCGGTACCTCGCTCGGCGTCGGATCGATGAAGGAGCCGCGCAACACCGTCGACATCGTCATCGACGGCATCGGGACCTTGAGCAACGTCTTCGAGCAATAGGGGCGGGCGTCCGTGGTTGCACCCGGCGCCCCATTGGGACATTCTGGCCGCCGGTCCGGGCGCCTCGCCGGACGGGACGCCCGCCACCGGCGATTGCGGCGTTTCGACGTGTCTGACTGACCGATGCGGATTTGACTGACCGGTACGGACGATCCCCGGCACGGAAGACCGAAAGGAGGGGGAGAATGAAAATTTGCGTCGTCGGCGCCGGTGCGATCGGCGGACTGATGGGAGCGAAATTCGCCCTCGCGGGCGAAGACGTCACCCTGATCGACCAGGGGACGCACCTTGCGGCGATCCAGGAGAACGGCCTGAAGCTGATCTGGGAAGACGGTACCGAGTACGTGGTCAAGAACATCAAGGCCATCGACGCGTTCGAGGACGCCGGCCCCCAGGACGTTGTCATCCTGGCCCTGAAGGCCCACTACCTGGAATCGGCGGCGGCGAAAATCCCCGTCCTGTTGGGGCCCGAGACCGTGATCGTCACCGTGCAGAACGGCCTTCCCTGGTGGTATTTCCACAAACACGGAGGCGAATTCGACGGGCGGCGCCTGACAACCCTCGATCCCACCGGCGTGCTGACCAAGAATATCGACAGCGCCCGCATCATCGGCTGCGTGGTCTACCCGGCGGCGGCGGTCACCGAGCCCGGGGTCATCCATCATGCGGAAGGCGACCGCTTCCCCATCGGCGAACTGGACGGGTCGGAGAGCGACCGCGTCAAGAAATTCTACGACGCCCTGATCAACGCCGGATTCCGCTCGCGCATCCTCGACGACATCCGCGCCGAGATCTGGCTCAAGGCATGGGGCAACCTTTCCTTCAACCCGATCAGCGCCCTCACCCATGCGACGCTGGTCGACATCTGCCAGTTTCCGGAAACCCGCAAACTTGCCGAGACCATGATGAAGGAAGCCCAGGACATCGCCCATAAACTGGGCATCGAGTTCCGCCACACCATCGAAAAACGGATCGCCGGCGCGGAAGGTGTCGGCGCCCACAAAACCTCGATGCTCCAGGACGTGGAACTGGGCCGGTCCCTCGAGATCGAGGCCCTGATCGGCGCCATCCTGGAGCTCGGCGCCCTGACCAGGACGCCGGCGCCCACCATCGAGGCCGTTTACGCCTGCGTGAAGCTCCTGAACAGGACCATGCTGCTGGAAGGCGCCGGCGTCACCCTGCACGACGCCGCCTGAGCCGCCGCCCCCGGGCCGGGGCGCGCAAGAAACCCCTCATACCAAGGATCGCTGATCATGACTCATAGAGATCGCGTAGGCGGCTCGTCGGGCAGGAGGAAAGTTGCAGGCGATGCGGTGCATCGTCAAAACTTTTCGACGCCCCCGACGGGCCGCATACGCGACCGCAACGGCGGCTTACCAAGGCTTT
>JACZQZ010000113.1 GCA_022545455.1 Pseudomonadota bacterium | reverse complement strand
GGTTGTCGATGACGAAGAGGTGATCGCCGAGGAATTGGCCGAGTATCTCCAGCTCAAGGGTTACGACGTTGCCACCGCGGGAAGTGGCCTGGAGGCGCTGGAACTGTACCGGTCCCGTCCCGCCGACATCGTGATTACCGATCTTCTCATGCCCGAGATGGATGGCAACGAGTTGATACGGCGCCTGCGCCGGACCGATCCCGATCTTCCCATTATGCTGGTGACCGGCCACACCACCTTTGGCGACGAGAAGGAATCCGTCACCGAGGGGGCTTCGGTGGTGTTGAAGAAACCGATCGTCCTGTCGGAACTTTTGGGCACCTTGAGCAACATGGTACGTTTTTAGCGATCTGGGGTTGCGTTGCCCCGGACAAGATCGGGAACATGGGCGGACGGGTTGCTGCCCAACACGTCGATGGTGGGGCCAGGGTCCTGATCGCCGTACCGGTGCGCGAGAAAGAGCGGAGGACCCGCGTTTAGACAGAGGCCAGCCTCATAACGCCCAATGTCCGCTTAGGGTCCAGACTGTGTGAAAACTATTTTCGAGGCCCGAGCGCGCAACATTGATTCGCCTAACTGCCGTCACCGGCAATAATGATTCAGGCGTCCGCTATTGCCGAATCCATTGTTGCGCCGACGCTTTTCCGACCCGAGTTTTCACACAGCCTGGGTCATTAGCGGACCTCGCGAAGCAAGCCCGAACGCCGGTCGCGACACCTTTTATGAGTTCACACGCGAGCCCCGCGGCGGCACCGCATTCCCGTGGCGGCGCGCCCCGGCGGGCCCGCCCCCCCCGCTACATAAGATACCCGCCCAGATACTGGCGGATGTTCTTTTCCAGCTCGGCGTTGAAGTCCCGCATCAGGGCCTCGGTGAGGTCGAACCACATGCGTTCGCGGTCGTTGATGGAGGCGTCCTCGCGGAGCGTGCGCGAGCGCGAGACCCGGGCGTTGGCGAAGCCCTTGCGGAACCCCTTGTCGTCCAGGATCTCGAGGGAAACCTCGACGGTGGCGTCGTAGCGCCGGGACTGCTGCTTGGTGAAGGCGCCGGTGAAGCTCTTGTCCAGCTTCAGCGCCGTCTCCGTGACCGCGGCGTCGATGATGAGGAAGCGCGCGGTGCCCCGCCTGCCCCCCGCCGTGAGCCGGTCCGCGGCCCAGCGCCGGAGCGCCTTGCCGGGCGGGGTCGGGAACAGGTGGTCCACGTTGGGCGCCTTCATGGGCGGGGCGTACTTCGCCTTCACGTCGATGCCGGCCACGTCGAGGGTGAACTTCGAAAGGTGCCCGTAGGTGAGCTCGGGCAGGGTCTGCGTCACCACCGGCGTTTCGCAGGCCGCCAGGAACACCACAAGCAGGAATACAAGATACCGCCGGATCATGGCCCGCGCATATTGGCACGCGCCGCCGGGCCGGTTCAAGGGGCCGGCGCCTTCGCCATCGGCGCGAAGGCTGTTTTGAACCACAAAAGCCCCGGAAGAGATTGACCAGAGAGCCGGAATTAGGCGACTGAGAACACAGAGAGCACAGAGAAAACACAGAGAGCACAGAGAAAGAGACACAGAGGAAATCAAAAGCGGCGCCATGCGCCGCATCGAGGCATCCCTGTGAATCTCTCTGTGATCTCTGTGTTGAACCTTCTTTTACCGGGGTTTGGGGCCTTCGGCCCAGGAGCGGGCAGGACGCGCCCGCCGCGGCCGCCTACCCAGCGGCGTAGAGGGCGCCCAGCGCCGCTTCGTCGAACCGGTAATCGGCCTTGCAGAATTCGCAGGTGACGGTGACGGTGCCGTCTTCGGCCATGGCCTCGATCTCGGCCTGGGGAAAGGCGCGCAGCGTCGTCGCCACCTTGTCCAGGGAACACCGGCAGGCGTGGCGCAGCGGCCGGGTGCGAAAGACCCGGACCCCGTCCTCGTGGAAAAGCCGGTAGAGAAGCTGGTCCGGGGTGACCGCCGGGTCCAGCAGTTCGCCGGCCGTGGCGCTGCTCATCAGGATGACGGCGCGGCGCCAGTCCTCGTCCGCCGGCGCCTCGTCCCCGCCCGCCCCGTCCGCGGACGCCAGGCGCTGGATCATCAGCGCCGCCGCCCGCGCCCCGCCGGCGCCGTTGCCGCCGCGCCCGTTGCCCCCGACGCCGGCGCCGTTGGTCCCCCCGGCTACGGTGTTGACGAGCATGATGGCGGTCTCCAGCTCGCCGGACTGGCGGAAGTAGTGATGGGCGCAGTCGGCCAGGCTGGCCCCCTCCAGGGCGCATATGCCCTGGTAGCGTTCGCCGTCCGGCCCCTGGTCGACGGTGAACGACAGGTGGCCGGCCCCGAGCAGGCTCGGCACCGACCCGCCGGCGCCGCCCCGGGCCGCCTCGATGCGCTCCGCGTCGAAGCGGACGTAGCTGCGCATGTCCCCCTTGTTGGTGACGTCGGCGACCAGCATGCCCAGCGGGCCGTCGCCCTGGGCCTGCAGGGTGAAGATGCCGTCGAACCTGAGCGCGTTGGCGAGCACCGCCGCCAGGGCCAGGGTCTCGGCCACCATCCCGGCCACCCGCACCGGATAGCCGTGGGGGCCGAGGATCGCCTCCAGGGCCGGACCCAGGCGCACCAACTGGCCGCGCAGGCCGAGGGCCTCGATGCGGAAGGGCTGGACCAGGTCGCCGAAAGGTGCGGTTTTGGACATGCTCGGTGCCGGCTCCACGGGTTGGCCTAGTACTCCCCTACAGTCATTATATGGGAAACAGAAAATATGGTGTCCGCGGCCGGCGGCGCAAGCCGCCGATGCCGTCCGCAACCGGGGGGCCGGCCAGGGGGCGGTTCGGCTTCAGGTATCAGTGGATTTGTACGGCCTGGTAGGGGCTGTCCAGGGAAAACGCCGGCACGTCGACGTCGAACCGTTCGCCGCTCTGGGCCAGCATCTGATAGGCGCCGACCATGATCCCCGACGGCGTCGGAAGGGGCGTGCCGCTGGTGTATTCGAAGCTGTCGCCCGGGTTGAGGATCGGCTGTTCGCCGACGACGCCGTCGCCGCGCACCTCCTGCACATTGCCCAGGGAATCGGTGATGCGCCAAAAGCGGGTCAGCAGCTGTACGGTCTGATCGCTGTGGTTTTGGATGCACACGTGGTAGGCCCAGACGAAATGGTTTTCCTCCGGCACCGACTGGTCGTCCAGGTAGAACGGCTCCACCGTGACGGTGATCGACCGCGTGGTCCGGGCGTATGCGCCCGACTCTCCTCCAGACTCCCGTTCCACCGCTCCTCCAGTGTTCCGTTTGCGAGAACGTGCGGGGCAACCGTGGCCTTTGCTTTACCCTAATAACTTAAGCGCCATGGCTGCGTTGTCCAGACTGACCGGAAGTATGCCCTACGCACGCCGGGCCTTGTCCGATACGCCATCCGCCATGGCGGCGGCAAGGGCACCCATGGCATATCCCCCTTTCCACCGGTTTCGATGATAGGCGCGAAAACCGGCGCGCGGCAAGGGCGAAGCGCGCCCGTCACCGGGCGGCGCGCCGGCCGGGCGCGGACCAATGGACCGCCGCGGGCGTCAGCGGGTGGGCGCGAAGCCGGCGTTCGGGTTCGGGCAGCACGCGCATGTCCGGCCACAGGCCGTCCTCCAGGGTCTGCGCATAGGCCGCGGGCAGGCCGGCGGCGCGCATCTTGGCGGCCGCCCGGGCATGGTCGTAGTCCAGGGGGTGGTGGGTGACGGCGATGCCGTCTCCCAAGGGCGCCAGGACCGAGAACCACGCCCTCGGCGTGCCGTCGTTTGCGGGCAGGCCGACGCTACCGGCGTTGTGCCACAGGCGGCCATCGACGAGATCGGTGAACGGCAGGCCCGCGTGGCCGCCGATGACGCCGTCGGCGTCCAGCCGGTCCAACTCGGCCGCCTTGTCCTGGGCCGCGGTGGAAGCGAAGACGTAGCGCGCGATGTCGTCGCCGCCGCCGTGGATGACGGCGAGCCTGCGCGCGTTCAAGGTCAACCGCAGCCGCCGGGGAAGGGCGCGCATCCAGGCCCTGGCCCCGTCATCCAGGGTGGCGCGGGCGTAGGCGAACCATTGCCCGGCAAGCCGGTCGCAGGTGCTGCCCTGGGGAAACCCGCACCCGCAATCGGCCTTGTCGAAGCCAAGGGATTCCTCGCAGTTGCCCATGACCACGTGGACGCCGGCGGCGCGCACCGCATCGACGGTGGCTTGCGCGTCGGCGCAGTAGGCGACCACGTCGCCGGTGCACAGCGTGCGCGCCGGCGGAAAGCCCCGGCGCCGGGCCTCGGCGAGCACGGCGGTGGTGGCTTCCAGGTTGCTGCACGGGCCGCCGAACACAAAGATCGGCTCGGAGAAGGCGCCCAGGTCGCGTTCCGCCGCCGCCCCGGGTGGCCCGCCCGGAGTCACGGCGCCTTGCCTTCGCAGACCAGCCACCGGTTATGCCCGGCGGGACGGGTTTCGGCGAGCCAGCGGCGGCGCTCGACGACCACCGGCGCGTAGCCGTGGCGCACCAACCGGCGCACATGGGGGCTGAGCTCGACTTCGTACAGGCCCAGGTACAGGGTCGTCTGGTGGGCGAAGTCGATCTTCATGGTGACGCCGGCGGCGACGCCGAGCGGCAGCCGCCGGAACGCCGCGCCGCGGGGCAGGACCAGCGATTTGACGGTGTTTCTGACGGGCATGGCGCCGCCCCTCGCCACCGACGATGTCATCCGGCCGTGCAGGAGCCGCCACCGAGCACGCAAAAGGTGGCGCAGTGGGGATGGTTGAGCTTCACCGTCGTCGCCGAATCCGCCAGGTCGTTGCCGAGCTCGAACTGGGGGTCGTAGGGCAACAGGGTGCAGGGCACGACCACCGGCCGCTCGGCGCCCTTGCGCTTGAGAACCATGCGCGAGGTGGCGCACATGATGGTTTCCGGCGCCACGCCCAGGATCTCCCAGCACGACACCGTGATCTCGGGCACGTCCCGGCGTTCGTCCATCTCCGGGAAAAGGACGAGCACCGTCGAATCCCGCGCATCCACCGGGATGCCGTGCTCGGCGAACAGGGCGGAATACCCCCGGCGGGCGTCGGCGTCGGATTCCCCCCAGCAGGTGCGCCCGGCCACGGCCAGGGTGAAACCGTTCCCGGCCAGCCACTTCAAGCCCTCGAGCATGGGCTCCCAGGTGAGGGCGCCGCGGACGGCCTCGTGCTTTTCGCGGGTGTGATGGTCGATGGACACCCTGAGGGTCAGGGCCCCGCCGTGGCGTTCCTTGATGGCAAGAAGGGTGGCGCGCTTGTTCCATAGGGGCTTCATGGCGTTGGTCAGGACCAGGGCCCGGTAGCCGCGCGAAAGGGATTCCTCCACCATGGCCGGGAGATCCCGGTTCATGAAGGGCTCGCCGCCGGTGAAGGCGATCTCCTCGACGGGCAGGCCTTCGCGCTCGACCTCGTCCAGGTACTGGGCGACCTCGGCCGCCGTGATGTAGGCCAGGCGGTCGTTGACCGGGCTCGAATCCATGTAGCAGTTGTGGCACGTGATGTTGCACAGGCTGCCCGTGTTGAACCACAGGGTCTTCAGCCGCGTCAGCGCCACGACCGCGCGCTTTTCCCCTTTCGCGGTGACGTCGGGATCCTGGAACTTGCCGGGATCGAGCGGCCGCCGCTGGGCCAGGTGTGCCTCGGGCATGGTCCTCCCCTTGCCGGTTCCGGTGCGCATTCATTTGATCTATAGCCTGGGATAAGGCAAGCCAAATAACAATCTCGTGCGCACGGCGCGCGGGGGGCGGCGTTTTCTTGCGCCCGGACCCCGATCGCCTATACACTTTCCCCCTCACCGGGCGCGGGCGTAGTTCAACGGTAGAACGAAAGCTTCCCAAGCTTTAGACAGGGGTTCGATTCCCCTCGCCCGCTCCATTCCCCCGGCGCGGAATTCCCGCAGGTTTTCGCCACACGGCGTTTCCCGTGCCCGCCCGGTACCGGGAAGGGCAAATTCCGGGTACGCTCTATCATCCGCATAGGAAACCACAGCGCCGCCGCGCCGGACGAGGACACGCGCCATGAACGGGGACGAACCAGCGCAAGACCCGGACCGGCCCCCGGCGGGCGCCGAAGGCGACACGGATGCCGCCCTGGCGGCGGCGCGCCAGCACCATCGGGCGGGGCGGCTTGCCGAGGCCGAAGCCGGGTACGAGCGGATCCTGCACGCCCACCCGGACCATGCGGACGCCCTTCATCTGCTCGGCGTCCTCGCCCATCAGGGGGGCCGGCACGAGCGCGCGGTCGAGCTCATCGGCGCGGCGGTCCAGCGCCAGCCGGACAACGCCCAGTTCCTCAACAACCTGGGCAGCGCGTACATGGCGCTTGGCCGAACGGACGAGGCCGCCGGCTGTTACCGCCACGCCGTCGAGGCCGATCCCGGCTCCGCGGACGGGCACTTCAACCTGGCAAACGCGCTGCGCGGACAGGGCAGGGCGGACCAGGCCATCGCCTGCTATCGCCGCGCCCTGGATATCGAGCCCGATGCCGCCGACGTGCACCACAACCTCGGCGTAACCCTCGCCGACGAGGGCGACTGGGACGGGGCGGCGGCGTGCTACCGGCGCGCCATCGAGATCGACCCCAGCCTGGCGCAAGGGCACACCGGCCTCGGCAACGTTTACAAGAAACTGGGAAAGCCGCACGCGGCGGTGGTCTGCTACCGGCGCGCCCTCCGGATCGATCCCGACGCGGCCGACGCCCACAACGGCCTCGGCGCGGTACTCAAGGACCAGGGGCGCCTGGACGCGGCGATCGCCGCCTACAGGCGCGCCCTCGAGATCAATCCCCGACTGGCGGAAGCCCACAACAACCTGGGCAACGCCCTTTCCGCCGAAGGCGACGTCGGCGAGGCGATCGGCCACTACCGGCGCGCCCTCGCCCTCAGGCCGGACTACGACACGGCGGCCGCGGCCCTGCTGCACCAGTACCAGCAGGCGTGCGCGTGGGAGGAGTTCCAAGCCCTGGAACCGCAGGCAGACCGGATGACGGAGGCGGCCATCGAGCGGGGCGGGAGGCCGGGCGAAACCCCGTTCGCCACTGTCGTCCGCTGCGGCGATCCGGCGGCCAACCTCCGCGTCGCCAGGGCGGCCAGCGACGACATCGCCGGGGCCATGGCGCGCCTGGGAATGCAATTTCCCATGGAGGACAGGCGCTCCCGTGGCTCGCGGATCACCCTCGGCTACCTGTCCGGCGATTTCCACAACCACCCGACCGCCCATCTGATGGGCGGCCTTTTCGCGCTCCACGACAGGGACGCGTTCCGGGTCATCGCGTACTCCCACGGCAAGGACGACGGCAGCGCCTACCGGAAACGCCTGGAAGGGGAGTGCGATTCGTTCGTCGACATACGGGACATGGATCACGGACAGGCGGCCCGGCGTATTTACGACGATCACGTGGATATCCTGGTCGACCTGAAGGGCCACACGGAAGGCAACCGGCTGGAGATCTGCGCGCTCCGCCCGGCGCCCGTGGTCGCCACGTACCTGGGCTTTCCCGGCACCACCGGCGCCGGTTTCATCGATTACATCCTCACCGACCGCATCGTGACGCCCGAGGATCACGCGGCGTTCTACAGCGAGACCTTCGCCTATCTGCCCCATTGCTATCAGGTGAACGACCACACCCAGGCGATCGCCGGCGACCGGGTCACCCGCGCCGGCTGCGGCCTGCCCGGGGACGCCTTCGTCTTCTGCTCCTTCAACAAGAACTACAAGATCGAGCCCGGCATGTTCGGCGTGTGGATGGATCTGCTCGCCGGGACCCCGGACAGCGTGCTGTGGCTGATGCGCAGCAACGACCTGGCCGAGGGCAACCTGAGAAAGGAGGCCGAGAGCCGCGGTATCGCCGCCGACAGGCTGGTCTTCGCCGGCGGACTGCCCAAGGACCGGCACCTGGCGCGCCTCGGGCTCGCCGACCTGGCGCTGGACACCCGCGTCTGCAACGGCCACACGACGACCAGCGACGCCCTGTGGGCCGGCGTGCCGGTGATCACGATCGTGGGCGGCCACTTCGCCTCCCGGGTATCGGCGAGTATCCTCAACGCCGTCGGCCTGCCCGGGCTCGTCACCGGCAGCGTGGACGCATACGCCGCCCTGGCGGGGGAGCTTTCGCACGACCCGGACAAGCTGCGCCGCCTGCGCGACCGGCTCGCGGAAAACCGCCCGAGCGCACCCTTGTTCGATACCCCCCGGTTCGTCGGGAACCTGGAAAGGACGTACCAAAGGATGTGGGAGAGGTTCGTGGAAGGGGGCGCGCCCCGGCGGATCGAGGTGGCGGAGGACTGAGGAGCGGGGGCCGCTCGAAAGTCGCCCGCGATGTGGCGGGCGCGGTGCGGTCCCACCTCTGCTGCCCCTGCCGGTTCCATCTTTGAGGCCGGCCGGGCCGGCAGGATTGTTGGCGGGATGCCTGCGCGTCCCTTCGCCTCGCCGCGGCCTTGCGGGCCTTGCGGACCGGACAAGGGTCAAATCCGCTCACCCGCAGGCCAAAACCAAAACGGCCGCGGACGTTTCTGTTTTGGCTGGGGCGGCAGGATTCGAACCTGCGATCACGGGACCAAAACCCGTTGCCTTGCCGCTTGGCTACGCCCCATCGCCGGCCGGGAAGGCGCGCACCTTACGCCCAAAGCCGGGGTGCGGCAACATGCCGCGGCGGTCGCTACGAGTGCCCGCGACGGGTGTTAAAACTCGGCCCGGGCGGCGTCGGCGAGGAGCGGCGCCGCCGCCACCCACCAGCCGGGATGGGCCGTGGCTATCCGTTGCGCCGCCGCCTGCGCCTCGCCGGCCCCGGCGAAGAGGGCGAAGCAGGTGGCGCCGCTGCCCGACATGCGGGCGAGCAGGGAACCGGCCTCGGCCTCGAGGACCGCCAGGGCCTCGCCGACGGCCGGCGCCCGGGCCGCCGCCGCTTCGGTAAGGTCGTTGCGGCGCGCCGCCAGCAGCGCCGCCAGCTCCCGCGCGTCGGCGGGCACGTCGTCGAACGGGGCGGGCCGGGAAAAGGGGCCGGCGCGGCCGGCGAACACCGCTGCCGTGGCCAGGGGCACCCCGGGATAGGCCAGCACCAGCCACGCCGGGGGCAGGGGCGGCGCCGGGCGCAGGCGTTCGCCGATGCCGCCGACGAA
>JACZQZ010000183.1 GCA_022545455.1 Pseudomonadota bacterium | reverse complement strand
GCAACGGCGGCTTACCAAGGCTTTCGGACGGCGTCGCGCACGCTTTGCGATGCCCCCGCATCGCCACAGCGCACGCTTCTAGCCGAAAACCTTGGTAAGCCGGCTCGTCGGGTCATGATCAGCGCTCCTTGGTATTATCATTCCGCGGAACGGTGATTTGATCCGTATCATGGCGGTGCAAAGACCGGCCGGTCACCATATGCGGCATATGCGGCGCGCCGATCCCCTGTACGGCGGGCACGCAGAAGGCGGCGCGACGGCGCCCGGGAGCCGAGACAGATGATACAAAGGTTTGCCAACCCCAACCGGTTCATGCGCCTGAGCGCGGCCTTGGTGCCGTGGATGGCCGGGGCGACCGTGATCTTCGGGGCGGCGGGGCTGTATCTGGGGCTGTTCCAGGCCCCCGCCGACTACCAGCAGGGGGAAAGCGTGCGCATCATGTACGTGCACGTGCCCGCCGCCTGGATGGCCCTGTTCTGTTACAGCTGCATGGCGGCGGCCAGCGCCACCGGCCTCATCTGGAAGCACCCGCTGGCCGACCTGGCGGCGCGGTCCACGGCCCCCATCGGGGCCTGCTTCACCTTCCTCGCCCTGATCACCGGGTCCTTGTGGGGCAAGCCCATGTGGGGGACCTGGTGGGTGTGGGACGCCCGCCTGACGTCGGTCCTGGTCCTGTTCTTCCTGTACCTGGGCTACATGGCGCTGGTCAACGCGTTCGACGACCGGGCGCGCGGCGCCAAGGCGGCCGCGGTCCTGGCCCTGGTCGGCTTCGTCAACGTGCCGATCATCAAGTTCTCGGTGGAGTGGTGGAATTCGCTCCACCAGCCGGCCAGCGTCCTGAAATTGGGCGGCCCCTCCATCCACCCCAGCATGCTGGCGCCCCTCTTGCTGATGGCGTTGGCGTTCACCACCTATTATTTTTGGGTCCTGCTGGTGCGGCTGCGGGCCGAGATCATCTCCGGCAAGATCCGCGCCATCCGCCTGAGGCAGGTCCATGGATAGGGAGGTTTCGGAGAGTGTTTCGGCGTTCCTGGACATGGGCGGCTTCGCCGCCTTCGTCTGGCCCAGCTTCGCCATCACCGCGGTGGTCCTGGTCGGCATGCTGGTGGCCAGCCTGAGGTGGCTGCGCTCCACCGAGGCCGCCCTCGACGCCCTGCAGGCGGAACGGGGCGCCAGGCGCGGCGCCGGGGAGGCGGCCGGTGAAGCGTAAGCACAAGCGTCTCACCTTCATCGTCCTCGGCATGGGGTTGCTGGCCGCCGCCGCCGCCCTGATGCTGAGCGCGTTCGAAGACAACATCGTCTTCTTCTACAGCCCCACCGAGGTGCTGGACAAAAAGCTTGGCGCGGACAGGCGGGTGCGCATCGGCGGGCTGGTGGAGGACGGCAGCGTGGAGAAGGCGGGCACCGAGGTGAAATTCCGCGTCACCGACCTGGCCGCCGCCATCCCGGTGACCTACACCGGCATCCTGCCGGACCTGTTCCGCGAGGGCCAGGGCGTGGTCGCCGAGGGCCGTTTCGTGGATGGCGTCTTTCACGCCGACGAGGTGCTGGCCAAGCACGACGAGACCTACATGCCGCCCGAGGTGGCCGAGGCCCTGAAGAAATCCGGCCGCTGGCAGGAGATGGAAAAGGCGCTCAAACGGTCGGGCCAGATGACGAAAGGTGAAGCGCAATGATCCCGGAAGCAGGCCATTTCGCCCTCACCCTCGCCCTCCTGGTCACCCTGGTTCAGGCCAGCGTGCCGATGATCGGGGCGCACCGCGGCGACCAGGCGTGGATGGAGTTGGCGCGGCCGGCCGCGTTCGCCCAGTTCCTGCTGATCGCTTTTGCCTTTGCCTGCCTGACCTACGCCTTCGTGACCTCGGATTTCTCGCTGCTCGCCGTGGTGCGCTATTCGCACTCGGCCAAACCCCTTCTGTACAAGATCTCGGGCGTGTGGGGGAACCACGAGGGCTCCATGCTTCTCTGGGTTCTGATCCTCAGCATGTACGGCGCGGCGGTGGCGGGGTTCGGACGCAATCTGCCGCCGGGCCTGCGCGCCCGGGCGCTGGCCGTCCAGGCCCTGATCGCGGTCGGCTTCATTATGTTCATCCTTTTCACCTCGAACCCCTTCGAGCGGATGCTGCCGGCGGCCGCCGACGGCCAGGGGCTCAACCCGCTGTTGCAGGACCCGGGCCTCGCCTTCCATCCGCCGTTCCTGTACCTGGGCTACGTGGGCTTTTCCATGGCCTTTTCCTTCGCCGTCGCCGCCCTCATCGAGGGCCGGGTGGACGCCGCGTGGGCGCGCTGGGTGCGGCCGTGGACGCTGGCCGCCTGGATCTTTCTCACCACCGGCATCGCGCTGGGGTCGTGGTGGGCGTATTACGAGCTGGGTTGGGGCGGCTGGTGGTACTGGGACCCGGTGGAGAACGCGTCGTTCATGCCCTGGCTGGCGGGAACGGCGCTGCTCCATTCCGCCATCGTGGTGGAACGGCGCGACACGCTGAAGGGCTGGACCATCTTCCTCGCCATCGTCACCTTCGCCCTCAGCCTGCTGGGGACCTTCCTGGTGCGGTCGGGGTGCTGACGTCGGTCCACGCCTTCGCCACCGACCCGGCGCGCGGCGCCTTCATCCTGG
>JACZQZ010000182.1 GCA_022545455.1 Pseudomonadota bacterium | reverse complement strand
GGTTGATGCGGCTGCAACTGGGGTTCCCGGACAGTTTCGACTTCGTCGACCCGGCGGACTACTACCAGTTCATCACCATGCACGGCATGATCATGGTGATCTACCTGCTCACGGCGCTGTTCCTGGGGGGCTTCGGCAACTATCTCATCCCGCTGATGGTGGGCGCCCGCGACATGGTGTTCCCCTACGTCAACATGCTGAGTTACTGGGTCTATCTGCTCGCCGTGCTGGTCCTGGTGGCGAGTTGGTTCGTGCCGGGCGGGCCGACCGGTGCCGGCTGGACCCTGTACCCACCCCAGGCCATTCTCTCCGGTACGCCGGGGGCGGATGGCGGGATCGTCTTGATGCTGATCTCCCTGGCTCTGTTCATTATCGGGTTCACCATGGGTGGCTTGAACTATGTCACCACGGTGTTGCAGGCCCGCACGCGGGGCATGACGTTGATGCGCATGCCGTTGACGGTCTGGGGCATTTTTACCGCGACCGTCCTGGCCTTGTTGGCCTTTCCCGCGCTCTTCGTGGGCGCGGTGATGATGACTTTGGACTCTATGCTGGGCACCAGCTTCTTCATGCCGTCCATCGTCGAGATGGGTGAATACCTCGACTACGGCGGCGGCAGCCCGATCCTGTTCCAGCACCTGTTCTGGTTCTTCGGCCATCCGGAGGTCTACATTGTTGCGCTGCCGGCGTTCGGCATCGTCTCCGACCTGCTCAGCGTTCATGCGAGAAGGCACATCTTCGGCTATCGGATGATGGTCTGGGCGATCGTGGGGATCGGCGCGCTCAGCTTCGTGGTGTGGGCGCACCACATGTACGTCAGCGGCATGAACCCGTGGTTCGGGTTCTTTTTCGCCACCACCACGCTGATCATCGCCGTTCCCACCGCCATCAAGGTCTACAACTGGACGCTGACCCTGTGGCACGGCAACATCCGCCTCACGCTGCCGATGCTGTTCGCCCTTGCCTTCATCGTCACGTTCTTGAACGGCGGCATCACCGGCCTGTTCCTCGGCAACGTGGTCGTGGACGTGCCGCTGTCGGACACCATGTTCGTGGTCGCCCACTTCCATATGGTGATGGGCGTGGCGCCAATCCTGGTCGTCTTCGGGGCGATATACCATTGGTACCCCTTGATCACCGGGCGCATGCTGAACCAGGCCATGGGCCAGTTTCACTTCTGGGTGACCTTCATCGGGGCCTATACGATCTTCCTGCCGATCCACTATCTGGGCTTTCTCGGCGTGCCGCGCCGATACTTCGAGATGGGAGACACGAGCTTCATCCCGGACTCGGCCGCGTCGCTGAACGCGTTCGTCACCGTTGCGGCATTGATCGTAGGCTTCGCTCAGTTGGTGTTCATTTTCAACCTGATTTGGAGTGCTTCGAAGGGTAAGGTTGCCGGGCATAACCCGTGGCAGGCCACGACGCTGGAGTGGCAGACTCCCGAAGTGCCGCCGGCGCACGGCAACTTTGGCGAGACGCTTCCGGTGGTCTATCGCTGGGCCTACGAATACGGCGCCCCAGGCCACGACGAGGACTTCGTGCCGCAAAATCAGCCGCCGATCGGGGCCCCTGCCGAAACCGCTGGTGACGGGGTTCCCGGCGGCGCCGCCCAGCCGGCGGAATAGGGACGGCTGATGGCCCGAACGGTCACCCGAATGGCCCCGTCCTGCGCCGAGGCGCCGGTCACCCGGCCTGCCATCTCGGCCCGCTGCCCAGGGAGGTAAGGCATGAGCATCTTCCGTGCGCTGATGGAAAAGCCGTGGACCACAGAGGGTGTCGTCGACGACGTTTACGGTGTCGATCTAAAGTCGCTGCCCACGCCGAAGTTCGGCCTCAGGGTGTTCCTGGTCGTGGCCACGGTGGTGTTCTCGCTCATCGTCGTGACCTATGCCGACCGGATGTTGGTTCCGGATTGGCGCTCCTTGCCGATACCTTTGGTGTTGTGGCTCAACACGGCCGTGCTGATCCTGAGTTCCATCGCCTTGCAATGGGCGCGGGTCAGCGCGGACCGGGGACGGGTGGACGGCGTGAAATCCGGTCTGCTGTTGGGCGGTGGATTCGCTTTCGTCTTCCTGGTCGGGCAGCTGGTTGCATGGCGACAGCTGATCGATCTCGGATATTTCGCGGCGACCAACCCCGCCAACGCCTTCTTTTACCTGATCACCGCGCTGCACGGTTTGCACCTGCTGGGGGGCCTGGTGGCCTGGGCCAGGACCTCGGCCAAGCTGCGGCGTGGAGTCGCGTTGGATAAGTTGCGCTTGAGCGTGGAATTGTGCGCCATTTACTGGCACTTCCTGCTGGTGATCTGGCTGGTTTTATTCGGCTTGCTGTTGTTGACGTAATGAGGACGAAGAGCACATGTCACAATCTGCCCTGACAGAGACAGGAAATCCCCTCGCGCCGCCTGGCGGCTTGCAAGGCGTGGTCGCCGATTGGTCCTCCGACCAGCGGGCGTTCAAGCGCGTCCCCTGGGGCAAGGCCATGATGTGGATCTTCCTCCTCAGCGATACCTTCATCTTCACCTGTTTCCTGCTCTCCTACATGACGGTGCGGATGTCCACGAAGGTGCCGTGGCCCAACCCCAGCGAGATCTTCGCGCTGAGCTTCGGGGGGGGCGAGCC
>JACZQZ010000112.1 GCA_022545455.1 Pseudomonadota bacterium | reverse complement strand
CAGGTTGACATGTTTTCCATACTGGACAAACTGGGCGAGCGAGACCCGATCCAGGGAAAGCCTTGGTTTGCACGGCACCATCCAATAGGAGAGCAGGCAGCCAACCGTAAAGCCGATGAATTGCCCCCACAGAAGTGCCCAGACACTGCGGAGCCACCATGCAAGACCGATTGTCGCGAGAGCCTCGATAACCCGGCGAACGAGGTCGAGCCGAACGCGTCGGCCAAGGTCAAGGTTCCGAAGAAGGATAGCGAGCGCCGGGCTCTGAGCGCCCTGGATAAGCAACGCCAGCGAATGAACTCGAAGGAGCAGAGCAAGTTCCGGCATCCGGAAAAACGACGCAATCGCATCAGCGAAGATCAAGACGCAGACCGCCAGCACCAGCGCTCGGCCTACCGAGAGCGTCCATGCAACGGCTAAATCGGTATCGTTCACCTCCCGCCGGGTTATCAGTGACTGTTCGATGCCCACTTCGCTCAGAGTGAGTAAGGCAAGCAAGACCACTGCGGAAGCAGCCATCAGGCCAAAGTCAGCAGGGGTGAGCAACCGCGCCAAGATCACAAGCTGCCCGGCGGCAATCAGCTTGTCGAGGACGAAGCCTGATGCGACCCAGCCCCCTGCCTGGAGCATGCGTTGTCGCAGACCCATGGGCGCTGGGGACGATGGCGCGTTCACGCTCCCGCCGTTCGTCGCTGGCATGAGAGATTGTTGGTCCATGGCCCCTTTCCTACGAGTGTCTCCCCTTCTCTCCGGTCCCGATCAATAAAGCTTCTAACTGTTCGACACGCGCCTGCCAGGTATGCAACCGTTGGACGACCATTCGTCCTCGTTCGCCCATCTTGGCTCGCATCTCAGGATCGCGCAGCAAGGAAACGAGCTGTTGGGCGAGATGCTCGGGGTCGTCGGGCTTGGCTGATACCCCACCTCCTACAGCCTCAACAGTGTCGCCGTATCCCGGTCCAGCGGTGGCGACCACCGGCCGGGCGCAGGCCAGGTATTGAAAAAGGAACGCTGCCATGAAGATGATTACGGCCATCATCAAGCCGCACAAGCTCGATGAGGTGCGCGAGGCCCTGACGCCGCTCGGCGTGGCGGGGATGACCGTCACCGAGGTCAAGGGATTCGGCCGCCAGAAGGGGCAGACGGAAATCTACCGCGGGGCCGAGTACGAGGTCAGCTTCCTGCCCAAGGTGAAGGTCGAACTCGCGGTCGGCGACGACATGGTGGAGGCCGTCGTCGAGGCCATCCAGAAGGCCGCCCACACGGGCAAGATCGGCGACGGCAAGATCTTCGTCGCCGAGTTGGGACAGGCCATCCGCATCCGCACCGGGGAAACGGACGCCGAGGCCCTGTAGTATTTGCTCGCGTAAATCCGCGACTCGACGACGGATATCGGCTGGGGCGTGTACTCGTTAAGGGCGTTGGGGTTGGATCTGGAGCTTAGATCGCCGATGCCCGGTTTTGACCCGGAGCGGACATTTATCGGCGACGCATTCGCTGGGACGGTGCTACGATATGGCATCCGAACAGTCTGTCCGGACCCCGTCGGCTGGATGGGAGAAGGTCCGATGAGTGTAACCGAAATTCTCAAAGCCAAGGGCAGGCGCGTGGAGACCACGCATCCCGAGATCACCGTGGCCGAGGCGGCACGGCTGATGACCGACAAGCATATCGGCGCGCTCTTGGTGTGCGATATCAAGGGCAAGGTGGTCGGCATCTTTTCGGAGCGCGACATCGTCCACGGCATCGCCGAGCACGGGCCGGCGGCGCTCGAGCTGCCGGTGGGCGAGCTGATGACCCACAACGTGATCTCGTGCACGCCCGAAGACGACGTGAGGCACGTCATGGCGGTGATGACCAACTGGCGGGTCCGCCATCTGCCGGTGATGGTGGGCGAAGATGTCCGGGGCATCCTCAGCATCGGCGACGTGGTCAAGCACCGGCTGGATGAGACCCAGCTCGAGGTAAACGTGCTGCGCGACTATGCCCGCGGCCGCTGACAGGCGGCGCACTTTCGCGTACAATCACGGGCATGACGTACCTATTTAGCTTGTGTCTTCTGATTCTGGCCTTGTGGCTGGCATCCGAGATTGCGGGCAAGGACCTGTCGAGCCCCGCGTCCAAGGACCCCTATCGGCTGGACCGCTGGCGCAAGGGCGAAGGGAACCCAGACCAGTAACCCCCGTCGGTAAGGCCGCTTCTGGCTATTAGCGGACATCGGGGGCGCCGGTCAAAACCCGACCAGGCCGGCATTTAGGAGGGACACGCCGTAGGCCGAGTGGGGGTGCACCCGCTGAGGGGACTTACGCGGCCCCACCGGGGCCATGGTTCCCCCGAGCCCTCGCTTTTTTTAAGGGGCCGTAGGCCCTAAAACCTAAGGCGTGCGGGGCCTTCGGCCTCGCAAAAGCCGGCGCGGCGGCGCCTGCGAAGCAGTTTTCGCCGTGATCGCACAGCGTATGGCCAATTTGTGTTTAGGCGCGCCCCGCCGGGCGGTCTTCCGCTCCCGCCCGCGGCGTGCGATGCGCCGGCGATAACCCGCGGGCCGCGGGTTTATGACCGTGGCCCGGGTTTGTGGTATGCTGTCCGCCGACCAGGGCATGGGAGGACTGGCCATGGGCGGGATCACCCGCCGGCTTTCCGAATTCGTCGCCGCCACGTCCTATGAGGGCCTGCCGGACGAGGTGCGCGAGCGCGCCAAGCTGTTGGTGACGGACAGCGTCGGCATCGCCATCCGCGCCCGCAACGACGCCCCGTCGACGCCCAGTCTGGTCGCCGCGGTGGAAAGGCTGGGGCTGGCGCGGGGAGAGGCGAGCGTCGTCGGCGACGAGGCCGGCTACGCGCCCCCCGGCGCGGCGTTCCTCAACGGGGCGCTGATCCATTCCCTCGACTTCGACGACACCCATGCCCGGGCCTCCCTCCATTCCAGCGCGCCCATCGTGCCGGCGGCGCTCGCCGCCGCCGAGATGACGGGCGCCGGAGGGGCCGAGGTCATCGCCGCCATCGTCGCCGGCTTCGAGGTGCAGATCCGCCTCAGTTTAGCATTGATACCGAAGGACCACTACGTGCGCGGATTTCACCCGACGGCCACG
Source organism: Pseudomonadota bacterium (assembly GCA_022545455.1). Lineage (GTDB taxonomy): Bacteria > Pseudomonadota > Alphaproteobacteria > Rhodospirillales > 2-02-FULL-58-16 > JACZQZ01. The sequence goes on along the minus strand of JACZQZ010000112.1, from coordinate 6,122 downwards.
TGCGGCGCCTTCGGCGCGGCGGCGGCGGCGGCGCGGGTGTTCGGCCTGCCGGCGGAGCAGGTGGCGAGTGCGTTCGGCATCTGCCTGAGCCAGGCGGCGGGAACCATGCAGTTTCTCGTGCACGGCGGCTGGACCAAGCTTTTCCAGGTCGGATACGCGGCCATGAACGGGCTCGTCGCGGCGACCCTCGCCGGCGAAGGCTTCCGCGGCGCCCATGAAGCGATCGAGGGCAAGGCCGGGTTCCTGCGCGCCTATGCGCCCGACCCGGAAATGGACAAGGCGGTGGAAGGACTGGGCGAGACCTGGGAGACCATGGCCCTGGCCGTGAAGCCCTATCCCTGCTGCCGCTACGCCCACGCCGCCCTGGACGCGCTCATCGAGCTGCGCGCCGCCAACGACATCGACGCCAAGGACATCGAGTCCGTCGAGATCGGCCTGCCGCGCACGGGCTGGGACCTGATCGGCGACCCCGAGGACGACAAGCGCCACCCCCGGAACGTGGTCGACTGCCAGTTCTCCATGCCGTTCGTCGGCGCCGTGGCGTTGCGCGAGGGCGGCCTGGGTTGGGACGATTACGCCCGTCACCTGGACAACGCGGAAACCCTGGCGCTGTGCGGGCGCATCGGCACCGTGGTCGACGACCGGGCGGAGGCCGCGTTCCCCGCCCACATGAGCGGCGTGGCGCGGGTGCGCACCTCCCGCGGCCGGTTCGAGAAATTCGTCGCCGTGGCCAAAGGGGAGCCGGAGAACTTCGTCTCCGAGACCGAGCTCAGGGCCAAGTTCGACACCCTCGCCGGGCCCTATCTGGACGATGCCCGGCGCGACGAGCTGGTGGCCGCGCTCAGCGCCCTGGACGAGGCCGCCGACGTGGGCGCGCTGTTCCGCCTGACCCGCGCCGGCCCGGCCGCCGTGCTCCACGTCGCCGCCGGCGAGACGTGAGCGGGGAACCCATGGTCGTCGTGCGCCAGGAAGTGGGGCCCAACCGCTACCGGGAATCCTATGGCCGCTATTTCGAGGATTTCACCGTCGGCGACGTCTACGAACACCGCCCGGGCCGGACCATCAGCGAGACCGACAACACCTGGTTCACCCTGCTCACCATGAACACCCATCCCCTGCATTTCGACGCCGCCTACGCCGAGAAAAGCGAATTCGGCCGGCCCCTGGTCAACAGCGCGCTGACGCTCGCCATCGTCGCCGGCATGAGCGTCAGCGACCTCAGCCAGAAGGCCGTGGCCAATCTGGGCTGGGACAAGATCCGCCTCACCGCGCCGGTCTTCGCCGGCGACACCATCTACGCCGAGTCCGAGGTCCTGGCCGTGCGCCAATCCAAGTCCCGCCCGACCCAGGGCATCGTCACCGTCAAGACCACCGGCAGGAAGGCCGACGGCACGGTGTTCATGACCTACGAGCGCGCGTTCCTGGTGCCCAAGCGCGGCCACGCGGTCGACGACGCCGCGGATTACTGAGGGGGGCGCCATGGCTCCCGAAAGCCTCGAGGCGGCCGGCGACGAGGCCCTGATCCTGGACAGCGTCGAGCGTTTCCTGGAACGCGACGTCAAACCCTATGCCCACGACCTGGAGGCCGGCGACACCTACCCCGCGGACATCGTCGAAAAGATGAAGGTGCTGGGCCTGTTCGGCGCCACCATCGCGCCGGAATACGGCGGCCTGGGCCTCACGGCGGTGACCTATGCGCGGATCGTCGAGCGCGTCTCGGCGGTGTGGATGTCGGTGTCCGGCATCTTCAATTCCCACCTGATCATGGCCGCCGCCGTGCAGCGCTTCGGCACCGGGAAGCAGAAGGAAACCTTTCTGCCGCGCTTCGCCAGCGGCGAGGTGCGCGGCGGCATCGCCCTCACCGAGCCCGACTGCGGCACCGACCTGCAGGCCATCCGCACCCGGGCCCGGCGCGACGGGGACTCCTACGTGATCAACGGGACCAAGACCTGGATCACCAACTGCATCCACGGCGATATCCTGGCCGTGCTGGTCAAGACCGACCCCCAAACCGACCCGCCGCACAAGGGCATGAGCCTGCTCCTGGTGGAGAAGGGCGCGGGGATGAGCGTCAGCCCCCTGGCCAAGCTCGGCTACAAGGGCGTCGACACCGGCGAGGTGGTGTTCGACGACTGCCGGGTGCCGGCGGACAACCTGATCGGCGGCGAAGAAGGCCGCGGCCTCCAGCAGATCCTCGGCGGGCTCGAATTGGGGCGCATCAACGTCGCCGCCCGCGGCGTCGGCATCGCCCGGGTGTGCCTCGAGGAGGCGCTGGCCTATGCCCAGGTCCGCAAGACCTTCGGCAAGCCCATCTGCGAGCACCAGACCATCCAGATCAAGCTCGCCGACATGGCGACGCGCGTCGAGGCGGCGCGGCTTCTGACGGAGTCCGCGGCCCGCGCCTACGACACCGGCCGGCGCTGCGACCTGGAGGCCGGCATGGCCAAGCTGTACGCCACCGAGGCGGCGCTCACCAACAGCCTGGAGGCCATGCGCATCCACGGCGCCTACGGCTATTCCAAGGACTTCAACATCGAGCGCTACTACCGCGACGCCCCCCTGCTCGCCATCGGCGAGGGCACCAACGAGATACAGCGCATGGTCATCGCGCGCCAACTGGTGGAGCGCAACCCGGTCTGATGCTGCCCCTGGAAGGAGTGCGCGTTCTCGCCGTCGAGCAGTACGGGGCCGGGCCGTTCGGCACCATGTTCCTGGGCGACCAGGGGGCCGAGGTGATCAAGATCGAGAACCCCAACGACGGCGGCGACATGTCGCGCGACGTGGGGCCGTACTTCTTCACGCCCGAGGATTCCGAGTTCTATCATTCGTACAACCGCAACAAAAAGAGCCTGACCCTGGACCTCGCCCGCGCCGAGGGCCAGGCGGTGTTCCACGACCTGGTCAGGACGGCGGACGCGGTGGCGTCGAACCTGCGCGGCGACGTGCCGGGGAAGCTCGGCCTTACCTACGATCACCTCAAGGCCCACAACCCGAAGATCGTCTGCGCCCACCTCACCGCCTATGGGCGGACCGGTCCGCGCGCCGACTGGCCGGGCTTCGATTACCTGATGCAGGCGGAAGCGGGCTATTTTTCCCTGACCGGCGAGCCGGGCGGGCCGCCGGCCCGGTTCGGCCTGTCCGTCGTCGACCAGATGACCGGGCTGGCGCTGGCCTATGCGGTGCTGGCGGGGCTGACCGGGGCGCGGGCGACGGGCGCCGGGCGCGATATCGACGTCAGCCTGTTCGACATCGCGCTCGCGAACACCGCCTATCCGGCCACCTGGTACCTGAACGAGGGCACGGTCCAGGAAAGGCTGCCCCGTTCGGCCCATCCTTCGCTGACCCCGTGTCAGCTCTACAAGACCGGGGACGGCTGGATCTACCTGATGTGCAACAAGGAAAAGTTCTGGCCGGCCCTGTGCCGCGCCCTCGGCCAGGGGGCGTGGGCCGAGGACCCCCGGTTCGCCAGGTTCAAGGACCGGCTGCGGCACCGCCCCCTGATCCAGGACATGCTGGACGAAGCGTTGGCGGAGCGGACCACGGCCGCGTGGCTGGAGGTGTTCGCCGGCGCCGTGCCCGCCGCGCCCATCAACGACATCAAGCAGGCCCTGGACAATCCCTTCGTCACCGGGCACGGTCGCATCCAGACCCTGACCCTGCCCGGCTACGGCGACTTCCGCATGGTCGCGCCGCCGGTCAGGTGCGAAGGCGACGAGGCGCCGGCGCGGGCCGCGCCCAGGCTGGGCGCTGACACCGACGCCATCCTCGGCGACATGGGCTACGACGAAGCGCGCATCGGGACCCTGCGCGCCCAGAAGGTGATCTGAAGGACACCCCAGGCGGGAAATGACACGACCATGGCCATGACGCTGGCGGAAAAGATCATCGCCCGGGCGGCCGGAGAAGCCCGGGTCAGGCCCGGCGACATCGTCACCTGCCGGGTCGACCTCGCCATGATGCACGATTCGGGCGGCCCCAGGCGCATCAAGCCCATGCTGGAACGGATCGGGGCCGAGGTCTGGGACCTGAGCAAGGTCGTCATCATCACCGATCACTTCGTCCACGAACGGGATGGCGACAGCGTGGCCATCCAGAAGACGACCCGGGAATGGGTGGCGGCCCAGGGACTGGACAATTTCCACGACAGCGAGGGCATCTGCCACATCGTGCTGCCGGAGCGCGGCTACCTGCGCCCGGGCATGTTCGTCGTCGGCGGCGATTCCCATTCCACCACCGGGGGCGCCTACGGCTGTTTGATGATCGGCATCGGGTCCACGGAAATGGCGGGCGTGCTGGCCACCGGCGAAATCTGGGTGCGCGTGCCGCCGACCGTCCTGGCGCGCGCCGAAGGCCGGCTCGGGGCCGGGGTCGCGGCCAAGGACATCATGCTCATGCTGTGCCGGCGCATCGGCATCAGCGGCGCCAACTACAAGGCGGTCGAATACGCCGGCCCGGCGGTCGAGGCCATGCCCATGTCCGAGCGCATGGTGCTCACCAACATGGCCGCCGAGCTGGGCGCCAAGGCCGGCATCATCGCCCCCGACGCGGTGACGGCGGACGCCCTTGCCGAGGCCGGGGTGGCGCCGCCCGGCACGGACGGGTGGCGGGGCGACGCCGGCGCCGCCTATGAGCGTACCGTCGCCTTCGACGCCGATCAACTGGCGCCCCAGGTGGCGGCGCCCCACAGCCCGGAAAACAGCGCGCCGGTGGACGCGCACGCGGGAACCCCCGTCGACCAGGCCTATATCGGCGCCTGCACCGGCGCCAAGCTCGAGGACCTGAGGATGGCGGCGCTTATCCTGCGCGGCCGCAAGACGGCCGTGCCCCTGTTCGTCGCCCCGGCGTCGGTGAGGACCGCCGAAACGGCAAAAGGGGACGGCACCCTGGCCGCCCTGGAAGAGGCGGGCGCCCGAATATTACCCAGCGGCTGCGGCGCCTGCATCGGTCTCGGCCCCGCGGCCCTCGGCGCGGAAAAGGTCGGCATCTCGACCACGTCGCGCAACTTCATGGGCCGCATGGGCGCCGCCACGTCGGCGACGTACCTGGCCTCGCCGTACACGGTCGCCGCCACGGCGATCGCCGGGCACATCGCCGATCCCCGCGAGTTCCTGGCGGACGCCACGCCATGAGCGCCGGGACCATGACCCTGGAATGCCCCCGCGCCTGGGTCTTCGGCGACGACATCAACACCGACGTCATCGCCCCCAGCGCCTACATGATGGCGCCGGTGAAGACCCTGGCGCCCCACTGCCTGGAGACGGTCGACCCGGCGTTCGCGTCCTCGGTCGGGCCCGGGGACGCCTTCGTCGCCGGGGAAAACCTCGGCATCGGCTCGTCCCGGGAACAGGCGCCCCAGGCCCTGATGCTGCTCGGCATCCAGGTGATCCTGGCGAAATCGTTTGCCCGCATTTTCTACCGCAACGCGCTGAATTTGGGCCTGCCGGCGCTGGTCTGCCCGGCCGCCGATGCCATCCGCGCCGGCGACGCGCTCGCCGTCGATCCCCTGGCCGGCCGGGTGGAAAACCGCACCACCGGGGAAACCCTCGCCTGCGAGCCGCTGCCCCCGCACCTCATGGCCATGGTCGCCGACGGCGGCCTGCTGGCGCACCTGGAGAAGAGGCTGCGGGCGCGGGCCTAGGTCGTGTGCTCATAAGCGAGATTTGGGTCAGCGGCGGGGCGCCGATGTCGGCTTCTGCGCCAACACCGGACGTTCAGTAGACCCGCGCTGGATGTCCGCTTACAGCCATAAGCGGACATTCCAAGGGTACACGTCCAATCCTGGGAGGGGTGTGTCTGGATGATGAAAAACCGGGCCGAATGGGCTTCCGAACACGGCCAAATCACCAAAGTCCGGGTGTCAGACGGCTGCGGAGGTGAAACTATTCCAATGACCGTGAGAATTGGGTCCTGTCGGAGCCGATTTGACGGTTACCTGGGAAATGTCGGCTTAGTTGTAGTTCGCCGTCACGGAGAAGGTGCCGGAATAGGTGCCCGCGGCCTGGGTGGCGCCCACGTTCAGCGTCGCACCGACGTTGAAGGTGTCGCTGCCGCCGGACAGGGTGGGAGTCGCGCCGGCGTCGTGGTTGAAGGTATCGATGGTCATGGTGTCGCCGCCGCTGGTA
>JACZQZ010000111.1 GCA_022545455.1 Pseudomonadota bacterium | reverse complement strand
CAATGCCCCGCGGCCGAGATGCCCCTGGTCCTGCCCACGGTGGACGTCCACGCCGTCGAGATATCGTTCGACGGAATTGCCGATGATCGCCTGCGCTTGTGCATGGAGGGACTGCCCACCAACTTCAGCCTTCCCGCCCCGACGGTGGACCTGCTTCGCCAGGTAGCCCGGAACCTGCTTCTCACGTCCCCGAAATTCCAAGACGCCATGAACGGTTTGGAACCGCGCTGGGAACCGCCCGAATCCGCCATCGATCCTAACCTCATCGCGGCCGTCTGCCCCCGGTAGTCCGCGCCGACCGCCTGGACGCGGTGCCGGCCGCGCCGCTCCGTCTGGCGCCCGGCCTGGTGCTGCACGCGGCCGGCGGCGCCTTCACGCCCGAGGCCGAGGCGGTGCTGCGGCACGCCGGGGGGCTGAGGCTATAGGCCCCGTGAGGCGGTGGGTGCCTTGACGTTTGGCGAACGGGGCGCGATGTATCCATGGGGGGGAGGAGAGAGCGGAACCGGTGCAATTGCCGCGTGCGAGGGAGCACGTTATGACTGGACTCACATCATTGTTCGTCGGCGTGGGTGTCGGTATCGCTGTCCTTATTGCCTTTTTCCTGATCTATTACCTTGGGTCCATCGCCAACACCATCTACGAATTGAAGGTCGAGATGCGCCGCGAGTTTGACGGCAAGATCGAAGACATGTGGCGGCACGTGGAACAGGAGGTCTCCAGGCGCGCCGACTGGGTGCGCGCCGAATACGAGGACGCGGGGAGCCGACTGAAAGAGGAACTCGCGGCGGAGAAGTTCGAGTACCGCAAGCAGGTGCAGAACACCCTGGCGGAAATCGCCAAGGAACTGCGCGGCCTGCGCGCACAGGCCGCCTTGGGCGGGCAGGGCCCGGTGCGGGGCGGCGAACAGGGTGCGCCCGCAAAAGCGAAGGCCGGCGGCAAAACCTGAGGCGGGAGAGGAAACCGCCGAGGCAGCGGACGGGGGTCCGTTGAGGGCGTTGCCGGCGGGCAAGCCGGCCTGAGGCGCCGGGCGGCCGGGTTGCGTGCCCGCCGTCCAACGGGAAGGGAGGAGAGCGTATCGGGATGGCCTCTCCCGGGTTCAACATTGGCAGGCTGAGGGCGCTCGTGCCCATCAAGCGGTTTCGCGACCCGCCGCCGACCGTGGCTGTCCTGCGCCTGGCCGGAATCCTCGGGCAACTGGGGCCCGTGCGCCGGGGGCTGACCCTTGCCGGCCTGGCCCGTTTCATCGAGCACGCCTTCCGCATGCGCCGTCTCGAAGCGGTGGCCCTGGCCATCAACTCGCCCGGCGGCTCGCCGGTGCAGGCGGCCCTCATCGCCCGGCGCATCCGGGCGCTCGCCGAGGAGAAGGGGGTGCCGGTCTATGCCTTCGCCGAGGACGTGGCCGCCTCGGGCGGCTACTGGCTGGCGTTGGCCGGGGACGAGATCTATGCCGAAGAGAACTCCATCATCGGCTCCATCGGCGTCGTCAGCGCCGGATTCGGATTTCCCGGCCTGCTCAAGCGTATCGGCATAGAACGCCGCCTGCACACGGCGGGAGAGCGCAAGGCCATGCTCGATCCCTTCCTGCAGGAGAGGGCGGACGACGTGGAGCGCCTGAAAACCATCCAGCGCGACATCCACGAAAGCTTCGAACGCATCGTGCGCGAACGCCGCGGCGCCAAGCTGGCGGCGCCGGAAAAGGAGCTGTTCAGCGGCGAGTTCTGGACCGGGCGCCGGGCCCTGGAGCTGGGGTTGATCGACGGCATCGGGGACATGCGCACGATTATGCGCGAGCGCTTCGGCGAGCGGGTCGAACTACGCCTGGTCGGCGACGGGCGCCGCTGGTGGCGGGGGCGTTTCGGCTTCCGGGCGGGCCGGCGCCAGCCCGCGGACGCCGGCGACTGGGTGGCGGGCGCCCTGGCCACGGTGGAGGAAAGGCTGCTGTGGGGACGCTTCGGGCTTTAGGTTGACCGGATACCGGACCGCCCTCTACAAAGGCTCCCATGTTCGGGTTCAGCCTCACCAAGATTCTGTTCACCCTGGCGGTCGTCGTCATCGTCTGGCAGGGCTATAAGTGGCTGGGGCGCATGCAGACGCGGCGCGACGCCATCGCCAGGGAAGGCGCGCCCGGGACCGGCCGCGGCGGGCGGGCCGCGGCCGCGGCCCCCTCTCCCGCGGAGGTCGAAGACATGGTGGAATGTACGGTCTGCGGGGCCTTCGTGCCGGCCCGGGGCGCCGTGTCCTGCGGGCGCGGGGAGTGCCCCTATCCGGGATGACGGCGCGGTCGTCTTGACCGGTCTTTGGGCGGACAGTATCGTCCGCTGCACGCAACAAACCGGATGTCTTCGCGCCATGGCCGGTGCGCCCAGGAACAAGCCCACCTTTCAATCCCTGATTCTCGATCTCCAGTCTTTCTGGGACGAGCAGGGCTGCGTCATCGTGCAGCCCTATGACATGGAGGTCGGGGCCGGCACCTTCCACCCGGCGACGATCCTGCGCGCCCTCGGGCCGGAGCCGTGGCGCGTGGCCTACGTCCAGCCGACGCGCCGGCCCACCGACGGCCGCTACGGCGAGAATCCCAACCGGCTCCAGCACTACTACCAGTTCCAGGTGCTGCTCAAGCCTTCGCCCGACGACGTCCAGGAGACCTACCTGGAAAGCCTGTATCGTCTGGGGATAGACGCCAAGCTGCATGACATCCGCTTCGTCGAGGACGACTGGGAAAGCCCGACGCTGGGCGCCTCGGGCGTGGGCTGGGAGGTGTGGTGCGACGGCATGGAGGTGACCCAGTTCACCTACTTCCAGCAGGTCGGCGGCATCGAGTGCGACCCGGTCTCCGTGGAGCTGACCTATGGCATCGAGCGCCTGGCCATGTACATCCAGGGCGTCGAGAACGTCTACGACCTGGACTGGAACGGCGCCGGCGTCACCTACGGCGACGTGTTCCTGCAGAACGAGCGCGAGTTCTCGGCCTACAACTTCGAACACGCCGACACCGATATCCTGCTCCGCCACTTCGCGGACGCGGAGACGGAGTGCACGGCGCTGCTTAAGGCCGAGCTGCCGCTGCCCGCCTATGACCAGTGCATCAAGGCCAGCCACCGCTTCAACATGCTGGACGCACGCGGGGTGATCAGCGTTCCCGAGCGCGCCGCCTACATCGCCCGGGTGCGCGCCCTGGCCAAGGGCTGCTGCGAGGCCTGGCTGAAGAGCCGCGGCCACGGGGTCTGAGCGCGGTGCCCGAACTTCTCCTGGAGGTGCTGAGCGAGGAAATCCCGGCGCGCATGCAGGCGCGCGCGGCGCAGGACCTGAAGCGCCTGGTCTGCGACGGACTGAAAAAGGCCGGGCTGGCGTTCGACAAGGCGGAAGCGTTCGTCACGCCGCGGCGTTTGGCGCTGGTCGTGGACGGGTTGCCGGACAAGCAGCCCGACGTTACCGAGGAAAGGAAGGGCCCCCGCGTCGACGCACCGGAGAAAGCCGTCCAGGGGTTCCTGAAATCCGTCGGCCTGACCATGGATCAGGTGGAGAAACGCGAGACCGAGAAAGGCAACTTCTATTTCGCCGTCATCGAAAAAAAAGGGCAGGCTACCAAAGAGGTGCTGGCCAATCTTCTCCCGGTATTAATTCCACAAATTCCGTGGCCCAAATCCATGCGCTGGTCCGACAAGCCATTTAGGTGGGTTCGCCCGTTGCACAATATTTTGGCAATCTTCAATGGCAGGGCTCTTGAGGCTGGGTTCTTTGGCTTGCAGTTTCGGATGACGACATTCGGTCATCGCTTTCTCGATCCCGGGCCGTTAACGGTCAAGAGCTTTGCCGAGTACGAGGCGAGGCTCAGGAAAGCCAAGGTGGTCCTCGATCCTGCCGAGCGGCGGGCGACGATTCTGGCCGAGGCGGAAAAGCTGGCCAGGACGGCCAAACTGACCCTCAAGCCCGACGCCGGCCTGCTCGACGAGAACGCCGGGTTGGTGGAATGGCCGGTGGTGCTGATGGGGCGCATCGACGCCGCCTTCATGGACCTGCCGGCGGAGGTGCTGACCACCTCCATGCGCCATCACCAGAAGTATTTCGCCCTGCTGGATGAGGACGGCAACCTCGCGCCCCGCTTCATATTCGTCGCCAACACCGAAACCCGGGACAAAGGCAAGGCCATCGTCGCCGGCAACGAACGGGTGCTGAAGGCGCGCCTGGCGGACGCCAAGTTCTTCTGGGACCAGGATAGAAAACGAACACTGGAAAGCCGCGTGCCCGACCTCGCGGGGCGCATCTTCCACGCCAGGCTCGGCTCCATGGCGGGGAAGGCGGAGCGCATCGCCGGGCTGGCGCGCGGGCTGGCCGGCTACGCCGGCGCCGAGCCCGCCCTGGCCGGGCGCGCGGCGCGGCTGTGCAAGGCCGATCTCTCCACCGCGATGGTGGGCGAATTCCCCGAGCTCCAGGGCACCATGGGCCGCTATTACGCGCTGAACGACGGGGAAAAGGCCGACGTGGCCGACGCCATCGCCGGGCATTACGCGCCCGTCGGCCCCAACGATGCCTGCCCGACGGCGCCGGTCAGCGTCGCCGTGGCCCTGGCCGACAAGATCGACTCGCTTGTAGGTTTCTTCGCCATCGACGAAAGGCCGACGGGTTCCAAGGACCCGTTCGCGCTCAGGCGTTCGGCGCTGGGGGTCATCCGGCTGATTTTGGAGAACAGCCTGCGCATTCCTCTTGCTGATATTTTTGAATGTGCGATTGAACTTAATCGGGGTGCAATACATCAGGTGGCCGTTGCAAAGGCAGGAAAAGAAAAAGGCTCCCACGCTGTCGGTGACCTAAGAGCCATTAGAGCTCGTCCGGGTTGGAAGAAAAAATATGACTCCGCTGTCTTTGACCTCCTCGACTTCTTCGCCGACCGGCTCAAGGTGCACCTGAGGGAGAAGGGCGTGCGCCACGACCTGATTTCGGCGGTGTTCGCCGTGGACGGCGAGGACGACCTGGTGCGGCTCCTGGCCCGGGTCGAGGCCCTGGGCGCGTTCCTGAAGAGCGACGACGGCGAGAACCTGCTGGTGGCCTACAAGCGCGCCGCCAACATCGTGCGCATCGAGGAAAAGAGGGACGGCAAGACCTATGCCAATGAGTTTAAACCGGACTTGCTTGTCGCCGATGAAGAAAGAAACCTCGCTGCCTACCTTGACGACGCGACCAGCGGCGCCAGGGAAGCGCTCGCGCAAGAGGACTTCACCGGCGCCATGTCGTCCATCGCCCGGCTGCGCCGGCCGGTCGACGATTTCTTCGACCACGTGACGGTCAACTGCGAGGAGGCGAAACTGAGGGAAAACCGGTTGCGGCTCCTGAGCCGCATCGACGCCACCCTCGACCAGGTCGCCGACTTCTCCAGGATCGAGGGTGGCGAGCGGTGACCAGGTGGACCTATTCCTTTGGCGGCGGCCGCGCCGACGGCCGCGCCGACATGAAGGCCCTGCTCGGCGGCAAGGGGGCCAATCTGGCCGAGATGAGCAACCTGGGCATCGCCGTGCCGCCCGGATTCACCATCACGACGGAGGCCTGCACCTATTTTTCCGAGCACGGCGACACCTATCCCGACGAGCTCAAGCGCCAGGTCCAGGACGCCCTCGCCGGCATCGAAAACGCCGTCGGCGCCAGGTTCGGCAGCCCCGCGGGGACGCTGCTCGTGTCCGTGCGCTCCGGGGCCCGGGCGTCCATGCCCGGCATGATGGACACGGTGCTCAATCTGGGCCTCAACGACGACACCGTCGACGGCCTGGCCGGGGACAGCGGCGACGAACGCTTCGCCTACGACTGTTACCGGCGCTTCATCCAGATGTACGGCGACGTGGTGCTCGGCGTCGAGCACCACCACTTCGAAGAGCTTCTGGAGAGCCACAAGGAAAGCCACGGCCTGACCCTGGATACGGACCTCACGGCCGAGGACTGGAAGACCCTGGTCACGGCCTATCACGCCAAGGTCGAGAAACAACTGGGCACGCCCTTCCCCCAGGATCCGCAAGAGCAGCTGTGGGGCGCCATCGGCGCCGTCTTCGGAAGCTGGATGAACCCGCGCGCCGTCACCTACCGCAGGCTGCACGGGATCCCGGGCGACTGGGGCACGGCGGTCAACGTCCAGGCCATGGTCTTCGGCAACATGGGCGAGGACTGCGCCACCGGCGTCTGTTTTACCCGCGACCCCTCCACCGGCGAAAACGCCTTGTATGGCGAGTACCTGGTCAACGCCCAGGGCGAGGACGTGGTCGCCGGCATCCGCACGCCCCAGCCGATCACCATCGCCGAAAAACGGGCCAATGATTCCGATCTTCCCGCCATGGAGGAGGTCATCCCCGAGCTCTATCACGAGCTCCAGGACATACGGAGCAAGATCGAGGCCCATTATACGGACATGCAGGACCTGGAGTTCACCATCCAGGGCGGCAAGCTGTGGTTGCTTCAGACCCGCGCCGGCAAGCGCACCGCCAACGCGGCGCTGAAGATCGCCGTCGACATGGTCGCCGAGGGCCTGATCGACAAGGCCGAAGCGGTGCGCCGCATCGATCCGGCCCGGCTGGACCAGCTCCTGCACCCGACCCTGGACCCCAAGGCGGAGCGCCGGGTCCTGGCCAAGGGGCTGCCGGCTTCGCCGGGCGCCGCCTCGGGCAAGGTGGTGTTCAGCGCCGAGGACGCCGAGGCCTGGGCCGAAAGGGGCGAGGCCGTGGTGCTGGTGCGCGTCGAGACCAGCCCCGAGGACATCGGCGGCATGCATGTGTCGCAGGGGATCCTCACCACCCGCGGCGGCATGACCAGCCACGCCGCCGTGGTCGCCCGGGGCATGGGCACGCCCTGTGTCGCCGGCGCCGGCGACATCCGCGTCGACCACGGCGCCAAGCGTATGACGGCGGGCGGCGCGGTCATCGAGGAAGGCGACGTCATCACCATCGACGGCGCCACCGGCGAGGTGATGCTGGGCAAGGTGCCGGCCATCCAGCCCGAGCTTACCGGCGACTTCGCCACGCTCATGGAATGGGCGGACGAGGTGCGCACCATGGGGGTGTACGCCAACGCCGAAACGCCCCTCGACGCCGAAACCGCCCTCAAGTTCGGCGCCGAGGGGATCGGGCTGTGCCGCACCGAGCACATGTTCTTCCAGCCCGAGCGCATCCTCTACATGCGCCAGATGATCATGTCCAAGAGCGAGGCCCGGCGCCGCGAGGCGCTGGAAAAGCTGCTGCCCTATCAGCGCCAGGACTTCGTCGACCTGTTCACCATCATGGCCGGGCTGCCGGTCACCATCCGCCTTCTCGATCCGCCGCTCAACGAGTTCCTGCCCACCACCGAAGGGGACATGGCCGAGCTGGCCGAGGCCGCCGGCGTCGACGTGGCCATGGTCAAGGCCCGCGCCGCCCAGTTGCACGAGGGCAACCCGATGCTTGGGCACCGGGGCTGCCGCCTCGGGATCACCCACCCCGAGATCTACGACATGCAGGTGCGCGCCATCTTCGAGGCCGCGGCCGAGGTCGCCAAGGCGGGCCACACCGTGCACCCCGAGGTCATGATCCCGCTGGTCGGCATGAAGAAGGAGTTCGACATCGTGAAGGAGGCGGTCGACCGCGTCGCCGCCGACGTGATGGAGGCGGCGGGGGTCAGGCTGGACTACCTGGTGGGCACCATGATCGAGCTGCCGCGGGCGGCCCTGCGCGCCGGCGACATCGCCGAAAACGCCCAGTTCTTCAGCTTCGGCACCAACGACCTGACCCAGACCACCCTCGGCCTTTCCCGCGACGACGCCGGAAACATTATCGCGCTCTATCACCAGAAGGGTATCTTCACCGAGGATCCCTTCATCACCCTCGATCAGGAGGGCGTCGGCGAGCTGGTCCGGATGGCGGTCGAGCGCGGCCGGGCGGCGCGGGCGGACCTGAAACTCGGCATCTGCGGCGAACACGCGGGCGACCCGGCCTCCATCCGCTTCTGTCAGTCCGTGGGGCTGGATTATATCTCGTGCTCGCCCTACCGGGTGCCCATCGCGCGGCTGGCGGCGGCCCAGGCGGCCCTGGACGAGAAGGCGGACACCGGCGACTGAGGCGGAAGGCCGGAACCCTCGCGCCAAGGTTTTTCCGAACCACGGAGATCGCAGAGGGATTCACAGGGAAGAAAAACAGCGCTTTGTCGCGCGACGGGAATCAAGATTTCTGAAATCCCGTATAGGCTCGAACCTCACCGCGTAATATTGCGATCCGGCGATTTCCGAGAATCGGAGAGGTCATTTGGGGGGTTTTTTTAAAAGGACACCTTTTTTTAACGGGACCCCTTACTTAATTGGCTCAATTAGAGACGATGTTTTTGGGGGCAATTAAGGTAAGGTGTTCCCTTAATTCCGAAAGCCCGACAATGGCATTAAGAAGCCCGACAATGGCATTAAGAGATTCGGCGGGCACGTTGTGCCTTGCCTCCATTTCTGCTAGGACGAATCTTGCAATGGTGCCGCGTCGGAGAAAACCAGATTGACATTAGAATGCGGGAAATGTTTAGGGTACTGGCCCCGAATTGACCAACAGATGAATACAAAATTTTTCACCCCCGCTTCTTCACAGAATTCGAACGCCCCTTCATGAACGCATCATCCGTGGTAATCGACCGACCCTTGCCGGATTGGCCGGTCATTATATTCCTCGGCGGTGTGCATTTGTTCGCATTGTCGGCTTTGCTGCCAGGCACCTTTAGTTGGCCTGCTGTCGCGGTCGCTCTTGTCTTGCACTGGTTGACGGCCGGCGTCGGGGTAACCCTCGGGTACCACCGATTGATCACGCACCGGAGTTTCCGGGCCCCGAAGTGGTTGGAGTATGTCCTGCTTTTTTGCGGCACGCTGGCTTGCCAATCGCCCCTCGAATGGGTGGCCAAACACCGCATGCATCATCATTTCTCCGACACCGCTGAAGACCCGCATGACATCAACAGGGGCTTCTGGTGGGCGCACGTCGGGTGGATTCTCCACAAACTGCCCTGCGACCGATCCATGGGGCTTTACGTGAAGGACATTGCCCGCGATCCGGTCTATCGCTTTTTCGACCGCACCATGCTGCTCTGGCAACTGGCGCTCGGTATCGTGCTTTTCCTGATCGGGGGCTTGCCGTTCGTGGTTTGGGGCATGTTCGTGCGCTTGGTGGCTGTCTATCATTCAACCTGGTTCGTCAACAGTGCTACCCATTGGTTTGGCTACCGGTCATACGACG
>JACZQZ010000181.1 GCA_022545455.1 Pseudomonadota bacterium | reverse complement strand
GGCAGGAAGCGTCGCGCCGGCGATGCGGGACATCGTCAAGCGGCGCTGACGCCCCCAAAAGGCGCGAAAAGCGACCCTTCGGGCGGCCATGGGCGGTCATCGGACGTCGTCGCGCGGCTCTCGTGATGGACCCCCATCACGTCGAACCTCGCTCCTAGCCGAATGGCCGCCCATGACCGTCACACGTATCATCCTATTATGATAGAGGGTACTAGCAGGATGCTAAAGACCTGTCATATGCCGCGATGGAAGCGCGATCGGCCCCTGCGCCGGGCACCATGCCTTTCCCGATCCCGCCCTGTCCGAATTCTCCCACGTCGGGGACGCGTATCCCTTGCGGGCGATGCCGGGATGGACCAGACTTAGGATGTTCCACCTATGCACGCGGCGGGCGCGCTCACGCCTTGGACCAACCATGACCAAGGGCACACGACCAGCCACCGAAGACACCGCGACCGGCGAGTCGTCCGCCCCGCCGCGGCGGCCCGCACGGGCTCACGTGGCGGGCGAGGCGGAAAAGCCCGGCACCGCCGCCCCGACCCCGGCCGGCCACGGCCAGGCCCTTGCGGAAGCGGTGGTCGGGTCCTTCGTCGAGCGCCTGAAGGCGGAAGCCAAGCGCAAGGGGGGTACGCTGACAATCGGGGACCTGGAGGCCCTGGACAGGGAGTTCCAAAAAAAGACGAAAGCGCTTCAGGCCCTGTTCGAGCAGTCGTTCGAGGAATTCGTCCGCTCCCAGGGGGGGCAGCCGCGGGACCACACGCGCCGCGATCCCTTCGGGCGATTGATGGTGCACCGGATTTCCCACCTGTTCGTGGAAGGCCAGGCGCTGCTGACTGAAGACCACGCCGTGTCCAGGCGTATCCTGCCGGGCTTTTTCATGGCCCTGGACATGATGCTGGGCGCCGATTCGGTGGCCCGCTACCGGGATACCTGCGCCCGCATCGCGGAGCGCGTGCGAGACGGGCGCGACGACGACGCCTCCTGGGACGAGGTGCTGGCGGACACGGAGGCCAACGCCGTGGCCCTGGACGCCCAGGTCGCCATCGCCCTCAACTTCCGGGACCTGACGAAACGCAGCGCATGGATGGTGGACCTGGTCAACGGCCACCTGAGCCCGCCCGACGCCGCCGCCGGCGAGGCCGGAGACGCCGCCGCCTGGCAATTCACGGAAGGGGCCTGCCGGCGGGTCCTCGATGCGCTGCTGTCGGACCTGAAACAGGCGCTGTCCGACGATGGGGGACGGCGGACGCTCGGCCGCGACCACGGCGCGGAGACCTGCGCCGCCCTGGCCGAGGTCATGAAACAGTTTGACGCCGGGGAAAGCTGAGCGCCGCGGGCTTTCCCGCCGCCGCTGCTCACGGCTTCTTCTTGCGGTCCTTCTTCAGGAACTTGAGCAGGAATTCGCGCCCCACCTTGACCGACGGGGCGCCCCCGTAGGCGATGATGTCGGCGGTGGCGTAGGTCTCGGGCCAGGATTCGGGCAGGTACGAGCCGGTGCCGATGACGTCGATGGGCGCGCCCACGTCGGCCATCACCTTGCATTTCTGCACGTTGAAGCCCGACGACGCGACCACCTTCACCTTCCCGAAGCCGGCCTCGTCCAGCCGTTCGCGAAAATAGAAGATGGCCGCCGCCGAGACGCCGGTGCCGGTGAGGTAGCGCAGCTCGGTCTCGCTGCGGTATCGCCTGACGGCGAGGGGCACATGGCGTTCGAGGACGGCGTAGGAGGCCTGCGGGTCGAGCCCCTCGATGAAGCGGCCGCCGTGGGTGTCCAGACGCAGCCCGATGAGACCCTCGGCCGCCATCTCGGGAAAGCGCCGGCAGACGGCCAGGGAGTCCGCAATCTCACGCCCGTAATAGTCCACGAGCACGGTCAGGTCCTGGCCGGGAAAGGTCTCGACGTACATCTCGGCCGCGCGCAGCGTCGACCCGGCGTAGCCGATGAGCGCGTGGGGCATGGTGCCGAGCCCGTCTTCGCGTCCGAAGTAGTGGGCGGTGGCGCCGGTGGAGTTGCCGATGAAGCCCTTGGCGCCGGATTTTTTGCGGGCGGCGTCGGAGCCGACGGCCGCCGCGTAGGCCATCAGTTCCGCCATCTCGGTGCCGGCGCAATGACGCGCGTCCATGGCCAGGAAAGCCACCCCGGGCAGAGAACTGCACATGGTGAACGCGTTGTACGCGGCCACGCAAGGGGCGCCCAGTTTCTGCAGGTACAGGGTTTCCAGGTCCACCAGGTGATAGAACGACCCGGTGATGTACGCCAGCGGCTCGCCGGCCCCGACCCATTCCCCTTCCGCGAAGTTGAGATCGATGGCGAAGGCGACGCCGCGCGCCCGGGCCACCTCTTCCAGCCAATCCACCATCAGGCGCGGGGCGAAGATGACGGGGCGGCGCATGAAGACGGCATAGGTGACGTCCTTGTCGCCGAACCGTCCTACCGCTTCCTTGGTCCTGAGAAAATAGTGGTCGGTCCAGCGCGACACCCACCGGGAGAAGTCGTCGGCACCGGCGCCCTTGCCGCGCGCCCCAGTACTCCCTTGCACGATTTCGCGTATCATACGATCGCGTTTCCCGTTCCCTCGGCAGGAGGGGACGCGCGGGCGATGGGGACCCATCGTCAAGCGTTCCCGACGCCCCGGGGGGGCACCGGGGGGTGTCCCCC
>JACZQZ010000019.1 GCA_022545455.1 Pseudomonadota bacterium | reverse complement strand
GTCAACTTGCGGACCTGGGCGTCACCGGCACGGCCGTGCTGGCGCCCTGGGATGCCGGGCGGGCGTGTTCGGAGCTGGCGCGGCCGGGGGGACCGGCCGTCGCCGACGCCGTCTTCGGCCTCGCCGCACACGCGGACGAGGCCGCCCCGCAAAGACCCAAGCTCGGTGTCCTCATCGGCGACGGGGACGGCGGCGTGCGCGTCAAGAAGGTGATCGAGGGAAGCGTTGCCGAGGCCGCCGGCCTGGCCCCCGACGACCTGATCCGCGAGGCGGCGGGCGTGGCCGTTTCCAAGACCAGCGACCTCATCGCAATCGTCCGCCGCCAGGCGCCGGATACCTGGCTGCCCCTGCGCGTCAGGCGCGGCGCCGAGACCGTGGACATCGTTGCCAGGTTCCCGCCCAGGCCATGAATCGCGTCAAGGGCGCGGTCGTGGTTGTGCTGGCCTGGGCGGCGGCCGGGACGGGGCCGTTGACGGTCTGCCTGGAGTGAAGTGGGCATCCCGGGGCACGGCAGGGCGGGCGGGCCGGCTCCGCGAAAAAACGCCCCGGAAACGGGGAAAAGGCGTGGCGGCCCCGGCGGCGGAGTGATACATTCAGGCGATAGACATCGCCTTGGATTCAGGACCGTTCACGGATTTGTGTCACCCGGGCATTCGGCCGATCGTTGACAGGGACGGCCGGGCCGTCCACGTTCTCCCATAGCCTTTTGCGGCGGCGCTGAAGGCGCGGACACGCCCCCGGCGGCGTGTCGGGAATTAATACCGGAAGGATTAGGATGATGAGGCTTTCGGGTAGTGTCCTTGCCTGTTTGGGCATGGTGGTCGTTGTGCTTGGCAACGGAGAGGATGCCCATGCCCAGGGTGCGGGCGATCCCGCCGCCGGGCGGGAAAGCGCCGGCGACGGCGTGCTCAATGCCGTCGCCTACAGATCGCTGCCGCAGGGTGCGTCCATCGCCGTCCGTCCCCTCGACAACTCCGACGAAAACCAGGTTCTGCAGCAGGTGTTCGAACGCGAGTTGAGAGCCGGGGGCTACACCGTTTCCAAGGATGCGAACCTGATTCTGACGTTCGAGACCCGCGGCCAGCTTGGCGCGTGGTCGGACGGCGGACGGCGTCAGCTCCTGCAGTTGCAAAACAACCAAAGCCCGGGCGGGCAAGAGGCCCCCAAGATCCGCCTCAACCTCTATGACAGCCGGCGGGGCGCCGTGTTCAACGAGGGCCGGACCGGCACCCAGATCACGACGCCCAGCACCTATCGCCTGGACGCCACCATCGACGACCGCACCGACGGCAAGCGCCTGTGGCAGGCGTGGACCACCGCCGCGGTGCGCGGGTCCGACGGCTTCACCCTGACCAAGGCCATGGTCCCGGTGATGGTGGCCGGTATCGGCCTCACCGTGAAGAGACAGACCTTCACCCTGCGCTGAGGGAACGCCGGCTCCACCCCGGGTCCCAACCCTTTCCGTCGACATCCCGCGACCGCCGGCAGAACCCGCAAGGGGCGGAAATCGTTGCCGTTCGCCCCGATTCCGGGTAGTAACCGGATTATACCAAGGAGCGCTGATCATGGCTCATAGAGATCGCGTAGGCGGCTCGTCGGGTAGGAGGAAAGTTGCAGGCGATGCGGTGCACCGTCAAAACTTTCCGACGCCCTCCGACGGGCCGCCTACGCGACCGCAACGGCGGCTTACCAAGGCTTTCGGACGGCGTCGCGCACGCTTTGCGATGCCCCGCATCGCCACGGCGCACGCTTAGGGCCGAAAACCTTGGTAAGCCGGCTCGTCGGGTCATGATCAGCGCTCCTTGGTATTAGTCCCTCGCGTGCAGCCCCTCGGCGACGCTGTCGGCGAGGGTAAAGACGCCGTCCAGCCGGGCCAGCTTGAGCACCCGCAACACCGTCTCCCCCACGGCGGCGAGGACGAATGTCCCCTCCTTCTTGCGTGCGCCCTGATAGGCCTCGAGAAAGGTGGCAACGCCGGAACTGTCGATGACGGCGACGCCCGACATATCCACGACGACGACCGGCTCGCGGGACACGCAGTCCAACAACAGTGCCCGCACCTCGGCCGAGCATTCGAGATCGATGTCCCCCTCGAAGGCTATGACGATGGCGCCGCCTTCGTCGGTGAGCCGGTATCGCATGGCGCCACGCTTTCCCCGTCTGTCATCGAGCGCGGGTCCATTATGCCCGATCGTTCCGGCAAAGGGTAAATGCCTCTTCACGGGCGGGTCCCGGCCACGATATTCCCCGTGATGAACGGGGGGTGGCCATACGGCCATGGGGGCTTCCGCCCCCAACACCCCCGCCAGGGGATTTCAAATCCCCTGGACCCGGATTATCGGGTGCCAGGGGCCGCCCTTGGTGGGGATCGAAACGCCCCTTTGGCCTTTGTGGTTCACGTGGTAACGGCGCGGAACTTTCTGCCTTGCGCAGGACCCCTTCATCCGCGCTTGGCACGGTCCTTGCGAGAATAAAGCCGGCGACCCCGGCGGTCTGGTTGGCCCTCCTCCCCCCCCTCCGCCACCAGCCCAGGCCGCCGGGTTGCCCTTTCCTCGACCTTCCTAAAGCACTGTACGAGGGCTTGTACGTGGTACAGGTCCTCTTATTGCCCGGATTACAGGGCTTTGGGAGACGGCGGCGGGGCGGCAGGGAAACCCGTCCCCGCCCGGCCGTGTCCCGGACATGGATTTCGCCGGGCCGTCCGTACCCGCTTGGATCGGGCCGACGGGCCCTGGCGTATCCATCCGGGCGGCCGGCGAATTTGCAATTTGGATCGCAAAAAGGGAATGCCCTCGCAAATTGGAGCGCCGGGGCCCCCCAGGGAACGATGACTCCGGCCCCCTGGTATTGTAATTAAACCCCCGCAGCCAACATCGGCAGGATCGCGAAAGGGGGAAGCCATGACGTTCGCCACCATCTACATCACGGCGGCTTCGCCGGACGAGGCGCTCACCATCGGCCGCGCCGTGGTCGAGGCCCGGCTCGCCGCGTGCGCCAACGTGTTTCCCGGGATTACGTCGGTCTATTGGTGGGAGGGGTCCCGACAGGAAGACAGCGAGGCGGTCCTGATCCTCAAGACGCGCCAGGACCTGGTGGACCAGGTGGTCGCCAAGGTCAAGGAACTCCACAGCTATGAATGCCCGTGCGTGGTCGCTCTTCCGATCGCCGGGGGAAACAAGGACTTCCTCGACTGGATTTCCAAGGAAACCAGATAATACGTTGATATAGAAATATTATTTTTTGTCGACCGAGATCGAAATGTCGCGGGCCGCCGCCGCCGTGCCGGTGCCGAATCCGGCCTGGATGGCCTGCGACAGCGGGCTCAGCAGCTTGACATCCTTGTCCTCGGGGCTGCCCATGGCGGCGCGGATGTCGGTGGTGACCTTGATAAGCGACCGGCACAGTTCCGACACATGGTCGTATTTCGTGCCGACCATGCGGCGGCTGCTGTCCTCGGCCACATAGAGAAGCCGCTTCAGGAACTGTTGCACCGGTTCATCGACGACGCCCTTTTCCAGGTCGGGCACGATCTTATCCACGAGCAAGGCGATCTGGACCGCGTGACGTTCCAGCTTGCGGAGGTTGACGTCCACGATGGCCTCGTCGATGGCCCGCTGAATGGCCTCCATCTCCGCCTTTTGTCCCGTGGCCTTCACCTTCAGGCTGTTGGGCACCTCCACCACGGGAAAATCGCCTTTCCGCTTGGCTTCCTTGCGCCGGTCCGGGCCGACGTAATCGCTGGTCACGACGAAGGGTTTGCGTTCCCTGATCAGAATGCCGATGCGTTCCAGCACCTGGGCCGCGGAAAGGGGTTTGGCGAGCAGGGCGTCGGCCCCGCACTCGATCACCTTTTTGACCATGTTCGGGGTCGGGTCGCCGGTCAGCGCGATCACCGGAAGGAACGGGTTGGTGCCGATTTCGTGGTGCCGGATCGCATGAACCAGCTCGCAGAAATCGCCATCGGGAAGTTCGGTCTCGGAAATCAGGAGATCGGGCATGGAAACGACCATGGCGTCGCGCAATTCCGTCAGCCTTCTGCCAAGCCGCAGGTTGCGGAATCCGGTGTCGTAAAGAATATTGCGGATGCTTTGCCGGGTATTGTGGTCCGGGTCCACCAACAACACATCGACAACGTCGAGTTTCAGCTTTTCCATCGCCAGGGAACCGTCCTTCTGCGGGCACGCGGGGCGCGGCCTGGGTGCCACCGCCATCCCGGCGCGCCCGCACCACTTTATTTACAGTTGTCGACCCCGTCTTTCCATCCCGCCGCGCCGATGTCACAGGGCAACGGGCAAGTGGAACGGCAAGCGCACGCTGGCCACCGCCTGCGCCGCGATTCCCTCGCCGTGGCCGATAAAACCGACCCGGTCCGTCGTCGTCGCCTTGACGCTCACCTGCCCCACGGACAGGCCGAGTATGTCCGCGATGCGGGCCGTCATGGCGGCGCGATGGGGACCGATCCTAGGCTTTTCGCATATCAGGGTCACGTCCAGGTTGGTGATCGTGCCGCCGCTTTCGGCGACGAGTTCGCCGGCCCGGCGCAGGAAGGTGTCCGAGGGCTCGTCCCGCCACGCCGGGTCGTCGGGCGAGAAATGGCTGCCGATGTCCTCTGCGGCGATGGCGCCGAGCAGCGCGTCGGTCAGGGAATGCAGACCCACATCGGCATCGGAATGGCCCTCCAGGCCGGCTTCGAAAGGAACCCGGACGCCGCACAGCATGACATGATCGCCGGGGCCGAAGCGGTGCACGTCGAAACCGAAGCCCACCCGCGTCTCGGCGCCGGCAAAGTGCCGTTGAACGCGGCGCAGGTCATCGTCGGTCGTCACTTTGACGTTGTCCTCGTCGCCGGCGACGATGGCCACGGTGAGGCCGGCCCGCTCGGCAATGGCGGCGTCGTCGGTGAGTCCGGCGCCGGCGTGCTGGCGATGGGCCGCCAGGATGTCGGCAAAGCGGAAGCCCTGGGGGGTTTGCGCCCGCCACAGGTTCTCGCGGTCCACGGTGCCGACGACCAGGGCGCCGGCGCCGCGTTTCAGGGTATCGCTGACGGGAAGCGCCGGGATGGCCCCCGGCACCGTGTCAAGCGCCGCCAGAACCCGCGAGATGAGCCCGTCCGTGATCAACGGCCGCGCCGCGTCGTGGATCAACACCCGCTCGGGTGCCGACCCGGCCAGGCTCTCCAGGCCCAGGCGCACCGAATCCTGGCGGGTGGCGCCCCCGTGCACCGGCTCCAGAAGGTCCAGCCCCTCGGCCGCCGCGGCGAACAGGTCCTCATGATCGGGATCGATGACCGGGCGCACGGCGTCCACCTGCGTATGCCCGACAAAGGAGAGCAGGGCGCACCGCACCATGGGCATCCCGCCCACCGCCCGGTACTGTTTCGGCACCTCGCCGCCCACGCGCTGCCCCCGTCCGGCGGCGAGGACCAAGGCCACGCACCCGCTCATAGCTTTTCCGTACTCATCATGCACAGCCAATTCCGGCCCACCGGCCGGGATCCCCATTATGAGGGAGGGTACGAGATTGACCAAGGGGTCTTGCCAAGAGGAACATCAGGCGCGATTGTGCGCTTCCGGGCCACCGGCGGCGATGACGGCCGGTGGAACCCGAAGGCAAATGCGGCTGCGCTCTCGCCAATGACCGAAGACATGATGTTCAGCCTCTCGGCCGTGGCGGCCCTGGTGCCGTCGTCCCTGGTCGCCCTGCGCCGGGACTCGGGGCCGGACGCCGTCTATTGGATGGTTCTGGCGGTGGCGGTGGCCGGGCCCCTGGCATGGGTGGTGGCGCAGATGTCCGGCGCCTGGCGCACGGGCCTGTCGACCACGCTCTGGGTCACCGTGGCCGCCAGCATGGCCCTGTTCGCCGTCATCGTGGCGGTGCACCGCCAGGCGTGGCGCCTGACGCCGTTGATGGCGCCCTACATGCTGGGCATCGGAATCCTGGCGACGATCTGGCAGCACGCCCCGCAAAAGCCCCTTGGCGCGGCCGCGCCGGCCGGCTGGATCGAGGTCCACATCGTGGTTTCCGTGGCGACGTATGGGTTGGTCACCATCGCCGCCGTGGCGGCCCTGGCCGCCTTCCTGCAGGAACGGTCGCTGAAGGCCAAACGGCCCACGGCGCTGACCCGGCTGCTGCCTTCGGTGGCCGACTGTGAATCCCTGATGGTGCGCCTTTTGGTGCTCGGCGCGATCGTCCTCGCCCTCGGCCTGGCCACGGGCATGGCGACCCAGTACGAGGAAACCGGCGCCGTGCTAGAATTCGATCACAAGACGATCCTCACCGTCACCGCCTTCGCCGTCATCGGAGGGCTCCTGGTGGCCCATTTCCGAAGCGGCGTGCGCGGGCGCATGGCGGCGCGGTTCGTGCTGTTGGCGTACCTGTTGCTGACCCTTGGCTATCCCGGCGTCAAATTCGTCACCGACGTGCTGATGGCCTGACCCCCATCGCCAGGCGGCCCCAGTGGCCACCGCCTTGCGTGGGGCAATTTCATTGTACCTGAGGCGGATTTGCCTATTAAATAGGCAACCAACAACAACGAGAAACCTGAGAACAATGCGTATCCAGATCGATACCGTCTGCCTGGAGGAGCCGGTCGTGCTGGCGCCCATGTCGGGAGTCAGCGACATGCCGTTCCGGCGCCTGGTCAAACGGTGGGGAACGGGCCTCGTCATCTCCGAGATGATCGCCAGCCAGGCGATGATCCGGGCCAACCGCAAGACCATGAAGATGGCCACCAACTGCGCCGAGGAATACCCCATGGCGGTGCAGCTGGCCGGCTGCGAACCGGCGCTGGTGGCGGAAGCGGCGAAGCTGAATGAGGATCGGGGCGCCGCCATCATCGACATCAACATGGGCTGTCCGGTGAAAAAGGTCACCAGCGGCCAGCAGGCGGGCTCGGCGTTGATGCGCGAGGAGGACACGGCGGCGCGCATCCTGGAGGCGGCGGTCGACGCGGTCACGCTGCCCGTGACCCTGAAGATGCGCACCGGCTGGGACGACAGCTCCCGCAACGCGCCCAGGCTGGCCCGCATCGCCCAGGATTGCGGCGTCAAGATGATTACCGTCCACGGCCGCACCCGGTGCCAGTTCTACAAGGGCCGCTCGGACTGGTCGTTCATCCGCAAGGTGAAGGAGGCGGTCACCATCCCGGTGATCGGCAACGGCGACGTGACGACCGTGGACGACGCCCGGCGGCTGCTCGCCGAATCCGGGGCCGACGGGGTGATGATCGGGCGCGGCACGTACGGCCGGCCCTGGTTCCTGGAACAGGTGATCCATTTCCTGCGCACCGGCGAGCGCCTGCCCGACCCGCCCATCGAGGAGCAGCAGGCGACCGTGCTCGGGCATTTCGACGACATGCTCGTTCACTACGGAGCGGAGCGGGGCGTGCGCATCGCACGCAAACACATCGGCTGGTACAGCAAGGGCCTGCCCGGTTCGGCCGAGTTCCGCGCCGAGGTCATGCGCACCGCCGATCCCGAGCGGGTGCGCGCGCTGGTGCGGCTATTCTACGCAGGGGTCATGGAGGCGATGGCGGCGTAATGGAGAAGCCCGTGATCGCCCTCGAGCAAACGCCGCGGCCCGTGGAAGTGGACACGGAATCGGTGCTCAACGCCCTGGCCACGGCCGTCGTCGTGGTCGACCCGGACGGCGCCCTCGTCTACCTGAACAGTGCCGCCGAACAGTTCTTCTGCGGCAGCGCCCAGCACCTGAGGGGACAGCGGCTGGACAATCTGCTGCCCACGGACAGTCCGCTGTTCGCCCTCGTCGACCAGGTGCGCAACGACGGCAACGCCGTCTCCGAGTACGGTGTGCCCCTGGATTCGCCGCGCATCGGCAGGCATTTCGTCAACATCCAGGCGACGCCGGTGCCCGAGAGGCCGGAATGGGTGGTGGTGGCCCTGCAGGAACGCTCCATCGCCGACAAGATCGACCGCCAGCTCACCCATCGCGGTGCCGCCCGCTCGGTCACCGCCATGGCCGCCATGCTGGCCCATGAGGTCAAGAACCCCTTGTCGGGGATTCGCGGCGCCGCCCAACTGCTGGAGGAGACCGCCCAGCCCCAGGACAGGGCGCTGACCCGCCTCATCCGCGACGAGGCGGACCGTATCTGCGGCCTGGTCGATCGCATGGACGTGTTCTCCGACGCCGGCCCGCTGCAACGCGAAGCGGTCAACATCCACCAGATACTCGACCGCGCCCGCCGCCTGGCCCAGAACGGGTTCGGCCGTCACGTGCAATTCGTCGAGGACTACGACCCCTCCCTGCCGCCGGTGTTCGGCAACCAGGACCAATTGGTGCAGGTGTTCCTCAACCTGGTCAAGAACGCGGCCGAAGCGGTGCCGGAAAAGGGCGGGGAGATCGTCCTCGGCACCGCGTATAAACACGGGGTGCGTTTCGTCGTGGGCGGCAGCGGCAGCCGCATTCACCTGCCCCTCCAGGTCAGCGTCCAGGACAACGGGGAAGGCGTTCCCGAAGACATCCGGGAGCACCTCTTCGACCCCTTCGTCACCTCCAAGCCCAAGGGCAGCGGCTTGGGGCTGCCCCTGGTGGCCAAGATCATCGGCGATCACGGCGGGGTCATCGAGTTCACCAGCCGGCCTCGGCGCACGGTGTTCCGGGTCATGCTGCCCATGGTCACGCAAACGGGGGCCGGGTGATGGCGGCGCCGACCATTCTCATCGCCGACGACGACGGCGCCATCCGCACCGTGCTCAACCGGGCCCTGGGCCGCGCCGGCTTCACCGTGCGCACGACCGGGAACGCGGCCACCCTGTGGCGGTGGGTCAGCGACGGGGAAGGGGATCTGGTCATCACCGACGTGGTGATGCCCGACGAAAACGGACTCGATCTGATACCGCGCATCCGCAAGATCCGCCCGGCGTTGCGCGTCGTCGTCATGAGCGCCCAGAATACCCTGCTGACGGCGGTCAAGGCGACCGAGCGCGGCGCCTTCGAATACCTGCCCAAGCCCTTCGACCTCAACGAACTGGTCCGTGTGGTGCGGCGCGCCCTCGAAGATCCGAAGATGGCCGACGGGGAGGGGCCGGAGGGACCGGGGCAAGAGGAGGCCGAGGAGCAGCTGCCGCTGATCGGGCGCTCCCCGGCCATGCAGGACATCTACCGCATCCTCGCCCGGGTCATGCCGACGGATCTGACGGTCATGATCAGCGGTGAATCGGGCACCGGCAAGGAACTGGCGGCACGCGCCCTTCATGACTACGGCAAGCGGCGCGACGGCCCCTTCGTCGCCATCAACATGGCGGCCATCCCCCGGGAGCTCATCGAGAGCGAACTGTTCGGCCACGAAAAGGGCGCCTTTACCGGCGCCATCACGCGCAGCGTCGGACGTTTCGAACAGGCCCAGGGGGGCACGCTGTTCCTCGACGAGATCGGGGACATGCCGCCGGAAACCCAGACCCGGCTGCTGCGCGTTCTCCAGGAAGGCGAGTACACGACCGTCGGCGGCCGTACCCCCATGCGGACGGATGTGCGGATCATCGCCGCCACCCACCACGACCTCAAGCAGTTGATCCGCCAGGGCCTGTTCCGCGAGGACCTGTATTACCGGCTCGACGTCGTCCCCCTCCGGCTGCCGCCGCTGCGCGAGCACACCGACGACATTCCCGAACTGGTCCGTCATTTCCTGACCCGGGCGGCGGCCGAGAACCTGCCCTGGAAAATCATCGACAACGCCGCCATGGAGCGGCTGAAGAGCTACCGCTGGCCGGGTAACGTACGGGAGTTGGAAAACCTTGTGCGGCGCCTGGCCGCCCTCTATTCCGAGGAAGTCATCGGCGTCGACGTGATCGAAGCGGAACTGGCCGACATCCCCCCCGCGACCGCCGAGCCCGAGGGCGAGGGCCTCGCCCGGTCCATGGAACACCACCTGCGGGCCTATTTCTCCGCCCACGGCGACGACCTTCCCTCGACCGGCCTCTACGAGCGGGTCCTGAAGGAGGTCGAACGTCCGTTGCTGACCCTGACCCTGCAGGCGACGCGCGGCAACCAGATCAAGGCGGCCGATGTGTTGGGCCTTAACCGGAACACGCTGCGCAAGAAAATCCGCGAACTGAACATTCCCGTGGTGCGGGGGGGGAAATGACGGCCCCGGCGCCAATGTCCGGTTCGCTCCTTGCGCGCGTCCGCCTGTGGTCGGCGCGCGCCGGCCTGGGCCGCAGGCTGGCCTTCTGCCTGGCGGCGGCGGCCGTGGCGTCGGGGGTGGCAACGGTGGCCGCGATGACCGAGGTGTGGTCGGGCGGCCCCCCCGATCCCCGTACCGTTCTCATTTTTCTTTCCCTGGACGTTCTCCTGCTGCTCATGCTGGGGGTGGTGGTGGCATGGCGGCTCGCCGCGGTGTGGGCGGAGCGGCGCCGGGGGCTGGCGGGATCGGGCCTGCACGTCCGCTTGGTGACGCTTTTCAGTCTGGCGACGGTAACCCCGGCAATCCTGGTCGCCGTGTTCTCGGGGGTGTTCCTCAACCTGGGCATCGAATCCTGGTTCGACCAACGGGTGCGCACGGCGCTCGACCAGTCCCAAAAGGTGGCCAGCGCCTACCTTCATGAACACCGGCAGAGTATTCGCGCCGACGCCTTCGCCATGGCCAACGACCTGAACCGCGACGCGCCGACGCTGATGCGTGATGCGCGACGCTTCAGCGAGATTCTCTCGGCGCAGGCGGCGCTGCGCTCTTTGCCCGAGGCCCTGGTGGTGGACAGCGGCGGCCGGGTTCTTGCCCGGTCCGAGCTCAGCCTTTCTTTGGAATTCGAACTGGCCCCTCCGGAGGCCATGGAATTGGCCGACCTGGGAGAAATCGTCGTGCTGACCCCGGGCCAGGAGGACCGCGTGCGTGCGGTGATCCGGCTCGACCGGTTCGTCGACGCCTACCTGCTGGTCGGGCGGTTCGTCGACCCGCGCGTCCTCAATTACGTCGAAAGCGTCGAAATGGCGACGAGCCAATACAAACGCCTGGAAAAGCGCCTCAAGGACATTCAGATCATCTTCGTGATCATCTTCGTTTTGGTGGTGCTGCTGCTGTTGCTGGCCGCCGTTTGGGTCGGCATGGCGCAGGCGACCCAACTCGCGCGGCCCATCAGCAACTTGATCTCGGCCGCCGAACGGGTGCGCAAAGGGGACCTGGGCGCGCGCGTCGAGGACTCCACCCGCGCCGACGAACTGGGCACCTTGAGCCGTGCCTTTAATCGCATGACCGGCCAGTTGGAAAGCCAGCAGACGGGCTTGATGGAGGCCAACCGTCAACTGGACGAAAGGCACCGGTTCATGGAAACCGTGCTCGCCGGTGTGTCCGCCGGCGTTATCGGTCTGGACATCAACGGGCGCATCAACCTGACCAACCGTTCGGCCTCGGAGCTCCTGGCCATCGACCTGGAGAAGTCCGTCGGTAAGAACCTGGGCGAGGCGGTCCCCGAGATGGCGGACCTTCTCAAGGGGGTCATGGAGCGCCCGGACCGCATGCAACAGACGGAGATCAAGCTCATCCGCGAGGGACGGTTCCACACCTTTCTCGCGCGCATAGCGGCCGAACGCCTTGGCGGCGAAATCATCGGCTACGTGGTCACCTTCGACGATGTCACGGAGCTGATGTCCGCCCAGCGCACGGCGGCCTGGGCCGACGTCGCCCGGCGCATCGCCCATGAGATCAAGAACCCCCTGACCCCCATCCAGCTTTCGGCGGAGCGCCTGAAACGCAAGTACTTGAAAGAGATCAAGAGCGACCCGGAGACCTTCGCGGTGTGCACCGACACCATCGTGCGCCAGGTCGAGGACATGGGCCGCATGGTCGACGAGTTTTCGTCCTTCGCCCGTATGCCGCAACCGACGATGAAACCGGAGAACCTTGCGGAAATCTGCCAACAGGCTGTTTTCCTGGAGCGCAACCGGCATCCCGAGATCGAATTCACGGTCGAGGTCCCGGGCGAGGGCGTGCATCTCAGGTGCGACAGCCGGCAGGTGGCGCAGGCGCTGACCAACCTGATGAAAAACGCCGCCGAATCGATCACGGACCGGCAAGCGGCCGACGGGGAAACCCTGCCCAGGGGCCACATCCGGTTCATGTTGCAGAAGGAAACCGCGGACGACGGCACGCGGATCACCATCGCGATCGAGGACAACGGCAAGGGCCTGCCCGAGGAACACCGGGACCGGCTTATCGAGCCCTATGTTACGACGCGCACCAAGGGCACGGGCCTGGGCTTGGCCATCGTCAAGAAAATCATGGAAGATCACAACGGTGATCTGGTACTTGAGGACCGGCAGGGGGGCGGCGCCCGGATTTCCGTGATCTTCCACCCGGTGGGCGACACGGCGGGCGCGGAAGGGGCCGGGGAAGATGAATCCCCGGCCGGAAAAGACGCCGATCCCATGAAGGTCGCGACGGACATCCTTGCCCATGGCTCATGACATCCTCATCGTCGACGATGAAGCCGATATCCGGATGCTGACCTCGGGCATCCTCGAAGACGAGGGCTACGAAGCCCGCGAGGCCGCGGACAGCACCGCCGCGCTCGCCGGCATCGAGGCCCGTCGCCCGAGCCTGGTTCTCCTGGATATCTGGTTGCAGGGCAGCGAACTGGACGGCCTGGGTATCCTGGAAGCCATCAAGAAAGACCACCCCGGCGTCCCGGTGGTGATGATGAGCGGCCACGGCACCGTGGAAACCGCGGTGGCGGCGATCAAGCTCGGCGCCTATGACTTCATCGAAAAACCGTTCAAGGCGGACCGCCTGGTGCTGGTCGCTGAACGCGCCATCGAGGCGGCCGGCCTTAGGCGCGAGATCGAAGAGTTGAGGCTGCGCACCGGCCCGGACTCCGAACTGATCGGCCGTTCCTCGGCCATCAACCATGTGCGCCAGGCCATCGAACGCGTCGCGCCCACCAACAGCCGCGTTCTCATCACCGGGCTCGCGGGATCGGGAAAAGAGGTGGTCGCGCGTATGGTGCACGCGCGCTCGCGCCGCGCCGACGGCCCGTTCGTGGTGCTCAACTGCGCCACCATGCAGCCCGAGCGGATGGAAATGGAACTGTTCGGCACCGAGGGCCCGGTCGATGGCGGCGACGGCCCGCGCAAGGTGGGGACGTTCGAACGGGCTCACAACGGAACCCTTTTCCTCGACCAGGTGTTGGACATGCCCATGCAGACCCAGGGCAAGATTGTCCGTGTCCTTCAGGAACAGATCTTCGAGCGGGTCGGGGGCGGCACCCGGGTGGAGGTGAACGTGCGCGTCGTGGCTGCCGCCACCCGCGATCTTGCCCTGGAGGTGAGCGACGGCCGCTTCCGCGAAGACCTGTACTACCGGCTCAACGTGGTGCCCATTCAGGTGCCGCCGTTGCGTGACCGGCGCGATGATATCCCGCTGCTCGCCCGCTTCTTCATGGAACGGGCCGCCGAATCAGCGGGGCAGCCCCTCAGGAGCATCGGCGAGGATGCCATTGCCGCCATGCAGGCATACGACTGGCCCGGCAACGTCAGGGAACTGCGCAACGTCATCGAACGGCTGCTGATCATGGCTCCGGGCGATCCAGGGGAACCCATCGGCGCCGACATGCTACCCGCCGGTATCGGAACCGGCCCGCCGGCCACCGGGGACTGGGAGAAAGGCAGCGAGATCATGGGCCTGCCCCTGCGCGAGGCCCGGGAGATCTTCGAGCGGGATTACCTGCAGGCCCAGGTGATGCGCTTTGGCGGCAATGTCTCGCGCACGGCGGCCTTCGTCGGGATGGAACGATCAGCCCTCCATCGCAAACTCAAGTTTCTGGGCGTCCAAAGCGACGAAAGATTGCGCCGGGCAAGGAGTTAGCAGGATTCTGAAGACCTCGCCGATCTTCCCGGCGCGGGCGTGACGGCAAAGGTTTCAAGACTATGAAGGTAATCGTCTGCGGCGCCGGACAAGTGGGCTTCAACATTGCCCGGCATCTGGCCCTGGAAAAAAACGACGTCACCGTCATCGACCAGTCTCCGGAGCTCATCCGCAAGGTCACCGACACCCTCGACGTGCAAGGGGTCATCGGCCATGCCTCGCACCCCGATGTCCTGGAACAAGCGGGCGCGGCGGACGCGGACATGATCATCGCGGTGACCTATGCCGACGAGGTCAACATGATGGCCTGTCAGGTGGCCCATTCGATTTTCGACGTGCCGACCAAGATCGCCCGCGTGCGTCACCAGAGCTACCTGGAACCCGTCTGGGCGAATTTGTTTTCCCGCGACAACATGCCCATCGACGTCATCATCTCGCCCGAGATCGAAGTGGCCCGCGCGGTGACGCGGCGCCTCGAGGTGCCCGGGGCGTTCGAGATGATTTCCCTGGCCGACGACAAGGTGAAGCTGCTCGGCGTGCGGTGCGAGGACACCTGTCCCCTGGTCAATACGCCGCTCAGGCAACTCACCCAGCTGTTCCCCGACCTCAACATCGTCATCGTCGGGCTCATGCGCGAAGACCGTCGCATCGTGCCCAAGGGGGACGACCAGATGTTGCCCGGCGACGAGGTCTATTTCGTCGTCGACAGCGATCAGGTGGCGCGCGCCATGAGCGCCTTCGGTCACGAGGAGACGGCGGCGCGGCGGCTGTTGATCTTCGGCGGCGGCAACATCGGCCTTTTCCTGGCCCAGGAAATCGAGAACGACCACCCCTGGGTCAACGCCAAGGTCATCGAGGCGAACGCGGAGCGGGCAAAATTGGTGGCCGGCCGGCTGAAAAACACGGTGGTGATCCAGGGCGACGTGCTGGACCCGGAAATCCTGGCGGAGGCGAACGTGAGTGCCACCGATACGGTGGTGGCGGTGACCAACGACGACGAGACCAACATCCTGGCGTCGCTGCTCGCCCGGCGCTATGGCTGCCGGCGCCTGATCACGCTGATCAACAAGCCGACGTACGAGCCGTTGATCAACACCCTCGGCATCGACGTCGTGGTCAGCCCCCGCAACATCACGGTTTCCACCATCCTTCAACACGTTCGCCGCGGCCGGATCCATTCGGTTCACACCCTCAGGGAAGGCTTCGGCGAACTGATCGAGGCGGAGGCCCTGGAGACCTCGCCCCTGGTCGGCACGCCGCTGAGAGAAGTGGACCTCCCCGGCGGTGTCCTGCTCGGCGCCATCGTGCGCGACGGCAAGATGATCAGCCCGCGCGGCGACACGGTGGTCCGGGCCCGGGACCGCATCGTGCTGTTCGCGGCCGAGGAGGCCATTCGCAAGGTGGAGACGTTGTTCTCCGTGCAGCTGGAATACTTTTAGCCGGGATAGGGGCGGGTTCGGGGAGCGGACACGCCGGGGCGGAGAGAAGGAGAGATATGAGCGGCACGATCGGAGTCCTGGGCGGCATGGGACCGCTCGCCACCGTCGACTTCATGCGCAAGGTCATCGATCTGACTCCGGCCCGCCGGGACCAGGAGCACCTGCCCCTCATCGTGTACTCGGTGCCCCAGGTCCCCGGGCGTTCCGCGTGCATTCTCGAGGGCGCGGCCTCTCCGTTGCCGGCCATGGTTCGCGGGATTCGCACCCTTGCGCAGGCGGGCGCGGAATGCATCGCCATCCCGTGCAATACCGCGCACCACTGGTACGACGAACTGGCGCGGGAAAGCCGGTGTCCGGTGCTCCACATTGTCGACGCCGCGTGCGCCGCCATGGAGCGCGGCGGTGTCGGCCACGGTCCGGTCGGCCTCCTGGCCACCACGGGCACCATCGCCGCCGGCATCTATCAGGCGCGGCTGGACGGGCACGGGTACGATTGTGTCGTTCTCGGGGCGGGCGACATGGAAGATCTGGTCATGCGCGGAATCGCGCTGGTGAAGGCGGGGGAGATGGAGGACGCCAGGGCCCTCCTCGAAACGGCGGCCGCCAAACTTGGCACGCAAGGGGTGCGGGCGATCGTTCTCGGCTGCACCGAGATCCCCATCGTCTTCAACGGTGTTTCGTCGTCGTCGCTCCCCCCCATCGTGGACGCGACCCAGGCCCTGGCGGAGGCCTGCGTCGAGTGGTATTTCGGGCGTGCGGGGCGCGCCGCCGAAAGCCACGGATGACGACCGCCAGGGCGATGTTCCCGGGACACCG
The DNA here is from genome assembly GCA_022545455.1 of Pseudomonadota bacterium. Classification (GTDB taxonomy): domain Bacteria; phylum Pseudomonadota; class Alphaproteobacteria; order Rhodospirillales; family 2-02-FULL-58-16; genus JACZQZ01. The sequence goes on along the minus strand of JACZQZ010000019.1, from coordinate 14,298 downwards.
GAGGAAGGGATGACGCGCATCGCGTACGTCAACGGCCGATATGTGCCCCACGGCGAAGCCGCCGTGCACGTGGAGGACCGGGGGTACCAGTTCGCCGACGGCGTTTACGAGGTCATCGCGGTGCACCGGGGCCGTCTGGTCGACGAACACGGCCACCTTGACCGCCTCGAGCGCTCGCTGGGCGAGCTTCGTATCGCGCCGCCCATGGCGCGGCGGGCCCTGCGGGTGGTGATTGGCGAGGTCGTCCGCCGCAACCGCCTCGGCCATGACGGCATGATCTACCTGCAGGTCACCCGCGGCGTCGCGCCGCGCAACCACGCCTTCCCCGATGCCGCCGACAGCGCCCTCGTCGTCACGGCCCGCCGTTTACCCCCCTTCGACGCCGCGGCGGAGACCGGGGTGGATGTGATCACCATCCCGGACATTCGCTGGGAACGTCGTGATATCAAATCAATATCCCTTCTTCCTAACGTATTGGGAATGCAGCAGGCGCAGGATGCCGGAGCCTATGAGGCATGGATGGTGGACGGCGAAGGCCACGTCACGGAAGGCACCTTGTCCAACGCCTGGATCGTCACCGCCGAGGGCGAGTTGGTGACCCGCCATGCCGATCGCGCCATCCTCAGCGGCATCACCCGCGGCGCGGTCCTGGAGCTGGCGCGCGGGGAGGGGATCGGGTTTGTCGAGCGCCCCTTCACCGTCGACGAGGCAAAAGCGGCGCGCGAAGCCTTCCTCACCGGCACGACGGTCCTCGTCAAGCCGGTGCTGCACATCGACGGCCAGGCGGTCGGTGACGGCCGCGCCGGACCCCTGACCGGCAAGCTGGCGGCCTTCTATGCCGCCCACATGAAGACCCAGGAGGAAAGCCCGTGACCGCCGGTGCGGACGCCGCCCGGGCCGGCGGCGGCGGGCGGCCGAAAGCCATCCTGTTCGACTGGGACAACACCCTGGTCGATTCGTGGCCGGTTATCCACGAGGCGCTCACGGCCACCCTGGTGGCCTTCGGCCTGGAGCCCTGGACCCTGGACGAGACCCGCCGGCGCGTCGCCGAATCCATGCGCAACAGCTTTCCCGACCTCTTCGGCGACCGCTGGGAGGAGGCCGGCAAGGTGTTCTACCAACGCTTCGGCGCCATCCACCTGAAAAGCCTGAGGCCGCTTCCCGGAGCGGAACGGATGCTGGCGGAGCTGAACGAGGCCGGCGTCTATCTCGGCGTCGTCAGCAACAAGAAGGGGGAATACCTGCGCTCGGAGGCGGCGCACCTGGGCTGGGACGTCTATTTCGGCCGCATCGTCGGCGCCTTCGACGCCGAGCGGGACAAACCCGCGCCGGCGCCTGTGGAAATGGCCCTGGCGGGCAGCGGCGTGCGCCCCGGCAACCAGGTCTGGTTCGCCGGCGACGCGGGCATCGACCTGGAGTGCGCGGTCAACGCCGGCTGCGTACCCGTGCTGGTGCGCGACAGCGCCCCCGAACCCGGAGAATTCCGTGCCCATCCCCCCGCCTGGCATTTCGCCGAATGTCTAGCGCTTTCCAACCATGTTCGGAGGTTGTAAGCTGTGTCGTTGCCGGTAGGATCCCGCGCCGGCGGTCCGGACGGGACGCATGGGGCGAGCACATGCACCGACAACAGGGGAACACACGGGCCATCCAAAAAGGGCCCAAATAAAGGGGGGGAACATCCATGTCCTCCGAAAAGTCGCAAAACGTTCAAGACGTCTTCCTGAACCACATCAGGAAGAACAAGACACCGGTCACGATCTTCCTCGTCAACGGCGTCAAGTTGCAGGGGATCGTCACGTGGTTCGACAACTTCTCGGTGCTCCTGCGCCGGGACGGCCACACGCAGTTGGTATACAAGCATGCCATTTCCACCGTAATGCCTTCGGTGCCGATCCAGTTGTTCGAGCCGGACAAGGAGGAAAGTGGCGCAGAGACGGAAGCGGCCGCGGAATAGCTTGACCGGCACCACCGACCCCTGGGCGCAACCACCCGCCACAGACAACGGCGTTGAACACTGCCTCGTCGTTCATCCCCAGTTGAAGACGCGGGGACGGCGCGCCCGTACGCCCGAGGCCAGCCTGGAAGAGGCCGTCGGCCTCGCCCAAGCGATCAATCTCACCGTCGTGCATACCGAAGTGGTGCCCGTAGCCCGCCGCCGGCCCGCCACCCTGCTCGGCGCCGGCACGGTGGCCCGGCTGGGCGGCCTCATGGCCGGCGCAACGCCGGACAACGGACGCGGGGACGACGCGGAAACGGGCGCCGGGACACCAAGAATCGACGTCGCCGTGGTGGACGCGGCCCTGACGCCGGTGCAGCAGCGCAACCTGGAACGGGCGTGGAACTGCAAGGTGATCGACCGCAACGGCCTGATCCTGGAGATCTTCGGGGAGCGGGCGCGCACCCGCGAGGGCCGGTTGCAGGTGGAACTGGCGGCGCTCACCTACCAACGGTCGCGCCTGGTGCGGTCGTGGACCCACCTGGAACGTCAACGGGGCGGCTTCGGCTTCATGGGCGGCCCCGGCGAAACCCAGATCGAGGCCGACCGCCGCATGATCGGCCGCCGCATCACCCGCCTGACAAAGGAACTGACCGCGGTCAAACGGACCCGCGAACTCCACCGTCAAGCCCGCCAGCGGGTGGCCAATCCGGTGGTGGCGCTGGTCGGCTACACCAACGCCGGCAAGTCCACCCTGTTCAACACCCTGACCCACGCCCGGGTGCCGGCCAGGGACCAGTTGTTCGCCACCCTGGACCCGACCATGCGCGCGGCCGATCTGCCGTCGGGGCGCACGGTCATCCTTTCGGACACGGTGGGCTTCATATCCGATCTGCCCCACGAGCTGGTGACCGCCTTCCACGCCACCCTGGAAGAGGTGTGCGAGGCCGACGTCATCGTGCACGTGCGCGATGCCGCCCACGCCGACACCGAGGCGCAGAAAGACGACGTGCACGGGGTGCTCCGGGACATGGGCCTGGGCGATGCCGTGGACCGCACCTTGATCGAGGTCCTCAACAAGATCGACCTGTTGGCGCCCGAGGAAAGGGAAATCCTGGCCAATCAGGCGCGGCGCGCCAACCGCACCCTGGTGCCGCTGTCGGCCCTGACGGGGGAGGGGTGTCCCGTCCTGCTGGCGGTTCTCGACGATCGGCTGTCCGCCGCCTCCCGGCTGCTCGACATCGACGTCGCCCACGACGACGGCGCCGCGCTGGCCTGGCTGTATGACCACGGCGACGTGGTCGAGCGCACCGACGACGAACGCTTCGCCCACCTGAAGGTGCGCCTGGATGCCGCCGACGCCGCCCGTTTCGCCCGGCGCCGGGAGCGGTCGCCGCACTGAATACCGTTGACATCCGAAGCGCTGCGCGCCCGGCCCGCCGCCGGGTAATGTCTCAGTTTGAAATTTGCTGCGCTGAAAGCGCAAAGCGGACTCGAATGTCGGCTTTGCGGATGAAAGCAGTCGTCATTCCGGTGCGGTGATTGAGCCCGCTAATAGCCGACACCGGACGAAAACCAGCCTCGCGTGATACGTCCGCAATTGGGGGCAGGCTGTTGAAATAGTCTGATCAGAGCCGGGTCGCGATGACCGCTGTTAGAAGGAGCGGACGTTTCCTTTCCGCCTGAGCGGGTGTGCTCAGGCTGTCTGGCATTATCAGATTACCGGTTTGAAATTTTTTGGCATTGATCAGGCCATCATGGGCAGTGGCGGCGGCCTTGTGGTGTGATTGGCGAGTCTTTTGAGGTTGTGGACGGTGGCAGTCGGCAAGCACCCCCGGTCCATACAAAGGAGGCGGAGGGACGGAAAAAAAGGGGGGGGGTGAAGACAAGGAGCGCATAATGGATTTCCGCATTGGTATCTAGTAAACGTAACTGTTGCCCGACTGGGCCTGGGACTCGCGGCATGTTGCCGTGATTTGCGGGTCGGAGGTTGGTTCTCGTGGATGCCGTTGGTTGTCGCACATTGCGAGAGATTCTGGAGTACCGCGCGGAAACGGCCCCGAAAAAGCTGTTCGTTCTCTTCGATGACACCGACGGCGAGACCACCAGCCATTCCTATGCGGATTTCGACAAAAGCGTCAATCGAACAGCACGAATGCTGCAAGCTCTCGGCATCGGCAGCGGCGACAAAGTCAACCTCCATCTCAGCAACTGTATCGAGTTCCTGCTGTTATGGTTCGCCGCGGCGAAGATTGGCGCCATCATCATGCCCACCAACGTGGCGGCGACGGCTGACGAGCTCGAATATCTGATCGATCATTCCGAATGCCGATTGATCTTCACGCAGTCGGGATATCTTGATGTCGCACAGGAGGTGCGGGGACGCTGCGCACGGGTCGAGGCAATCGTTATCTGCGGAGACAGCGGAGATGCGCAAGCCCGTTCCTTCGATGAGCTCGTATCCTCTCAATCCGATAAGCGGCCGGATACGCGTTGCGATGCCGCAGACGAAGTCGGGATTCTCTATACTTCCGGCACGACGTCACGGCCCAAGGGTGTGCTCGTCACCAACGCCAACTACATTTACGCTGGCGAGACCGTCGCCAAGGCTTTGTGCCTCACGCCCGAAGATCGGCACCTGGTGGTGATGCCGCTTTTTCACGGCAATGCTCAGTACTACTCCACCATGAGCACATTGGTAACGGGTGCCAGCATGGTATTGTCATCGCGATTCAGCGCCAGCCGCTACTTCGATCAGGCCATTCGGCACAGTTGTACGGTGTCGAGCCTGTTCTCGGCGCCTATGCGCATGCTGCTGGCACAGCCGCGCCGCGACGAGCTTTCCAAAAACAGGTTGCGCGCCGTGCTGTTTGCGCAATGTGTGACCGAAGATCAATTGGACGAGTGGCACGAGCGTTTCGACGCACCATTGCTGCAGCTTTGGGGAATGACCGAAACCATGGGTCCGCCGCTCGTTAATCCCATCCATTTCCGTCGCAACAACATGAGCATGGGACTGCCGGTGATGGGCTATCGGGTGAGGCTCGTGGACGAGCAGGGCAACCCGGTGCCCCGCGGCGAAACTGGCCAGATCGTCGTTGCCGGTGAGCCCGGACGCACGCTTATGAAGGGATACTTCAAGAACCGCGAGGCTACCGAGGGCACGATACGTGCGGGGTGGTTGTGGAGTGGCGACAATGCGCGTCAGGACGGCGACGGCTATTTTCATTTTGTCGATCGTGCCAAGGACATGATCAAACGTGCCGGTGAAAACGTCGCCGCGAGTGAAGTGGAGGCGGTCATCCTGACACATCCACAGGTATTCGATTGCGCGGTCATAGGCGTGCCGGACCCAATTCGCGACGAATCGATCGTCGCCATGGTAGTGACCGTCGAAGGGGAATCCCTGGAGAGCGATGCAGTTATCGACTGGTGCAGAGATCGTTTGGCCAGCTTCCGCGTGCCGGATCGGGTCGAGTTTCGCCGCGAGCTTCCACGCACATCGGTTGGCAAGGTTCAGAAGCACTTGCTGAGGGCTGAGATGGTCACCGAAAAATTAAAGAAGAACGGATGACCACTTGCGGTCGCCGGACCCGCCGCCGGCGCCCCTTGACGCGGCCCGTTTTCTACTAGTAGATTACCCGGCCTAGTCTGCGGGAGATCTATCACCCGGAGCGGGAGGGCCCTCATGGCGACCAGGCAGGCGCAACGGAAGTGGCGGGACAAGCACCGCTTCGTGAAACGCCAGCTCAACGTCATGGCGCGCAAGCTCATCCACGAATACCTGGACGACCTCGCCGGCGCCTTCGCCCTGCGCGGCAAGGGCGAAGCGGTGACGTTCGCCTGTTTCGTCACCCGGTCCCTCATGCAGCGCGCCGACTTCGACGCCGAGGCGGCGCGCATGCTCGATACCTTCGCCGAGACCTACCACCGGGACCGGGACGTCTACACGGCGTGAACCGCGGGCGGGCCGCCGCCCGGATATTCGCCGCCCTGCCGGCAGGGGCTCGAACCGACCCGCCTATGGCTGTATGATGGGGGGCGGAGGGTTCCATGGCGAGAACCACGCCGGCGCGTATCCTCGACACCACCCTCGACATCGCCGACGACATGGGATGGGGGCGCCTGCGCCTGCGCCAAGTCGCGGCGCGCCTGAACCTCTCCATGGCCGACATCCGCAAGCATTACCGGGACAAGGACGCCATCGCCGACGCCTGGTTCGCCCGCGCCGACGCCGCCATGCTGGCCAAGCGCGGCAAGGGCTTCGCCAGGCTCCCCGCGACCGACCGGCTGTACCGGGTGATCACCGCCTGGCTGGACGCCCTGGCGCCCTACCGCGGCGTGACCGGCGAGATGCTGGGGGAAAAGCTCTATCCCGGCCATCCCCACCACACCCTGGCCCTGGTGTGGACGCTTTCGCGCACGGTGCAGTGGATCCGCGACGCCGCCCATCTGGACGCCGGCGGCCGGCGCAGGCAGGTCGAGGAGATCGGCCTTACGGCGCTGTTCGCCGCCACCGTGTTCCTCTGGCTGCGCGACGAAACCGTGGGCCAGCAGCGCACCCACGCCTTCCTCGCCAACCGGCTGGCCGACGCCGACGCGGCGATGGCGCGCCTGTGGCCGCCGCGTTAGCCGGTCCCGCGTGATCATTGAAACGGGCGCCCCCGCCACCGGAGAAACGGCGGAACGCGGCAAAAAGGTCGGTTGACAACAGAATATTATTTAAACACAGAGAACACAGAGGAGACACAGAGAACACAGAGATATTTCACAGAGAAAAACGATTTTTCGCCACCAAGCCTTCGGAGAACGTAAAAAAATAATAATATATAATATATATTATTATATATTAATCTCCTCCGTGTTCTCTGTGTCTTCTCTTTATCTTCTCTGTGTCCTCTGTGTTCTCTTTAGTTTTACCTTCCAATTCCCGGATTCGCTAAGGTGAGGGAGTCAGGATCCGGGTGGTGCGTCGCGCAGGCGCAAGAGCGTGTAGATGGCCTGCAGCAGGACCAGCTTGTCGGACAGGCCCACGGGCTTGGGATCCACGTGGTTGAGGCTGTCGACGAGGAACAACTCCGCCCGGGACAGGGCGGCGGCCAGGCTTTCGCTCTCGGTTTCCGGAATGATCGGGTCGTCGCGGCCGTGGACGAGCACGAAGCGGACCTTCAGCGCCCCCAGGTCCCGCCGCTTGAGGTCCAGCGCCGCCATGTCCGCGGCGATGCCGGGCGGCAACCGGGCGAGCAGGCCGGGCACCCGCTCCGGGTCCCGGTTGGCGAGCAGGGCATGGACGGCGGCGCCGGCGGGCCCGAGGCGGCCCGCCAGGTCCGAGACATCGGCCCCGAGATCGTCGAGCTTGCGCTCCGCCATGGCCGCCAGCAGCGCCCGGTCGGCGGCGTCGCCCACCCGGTCCGCGTTGCTGCGCACGAACACCCATTTGCCGTAGGCGTTGGGGGTTCGGCGGCGCCAGGCCGCGGCGCCGGCCTCGCGGTAATAGCCGGTGGTGAAAAAGGTGAGCACGGCCTCGATGTCGTGATAGCCGCCGATGGCCAGCACGAAGTCGATGCGCTCCGCCGCCCCCGGTTCGAACAGGGCGATCACCGCCGGCCCCACCGCATAGGAGATGGCCGTCAGGCCCAGGGGCCGCCCGCCTTGCGCGCGCCCGTCCAGGTAGACGGACGCATCGGCGATGGCGCGCGCGTCCTCGGGGCTCACCTTGAGCTGGCGCAGTTTGGGCAGGTCGGGTACCAGCACCTCGAAGCGGGCCCGGGCCAGGGTGCCGGCGAAGGCGACCAGCCGGGGGTCGTCCTTGCCCTCGGGCGTGATGCCGGGCACCAGCACCATGGCCGCCAGCGCCCCGTTTCCGGGAAGATAGAGGTCTCCGGCGCGCGCCCGTCCGTCGACGGTGTAGCGCACGGGCCTGCGCACCGGGGCGGGCGTCTGCTCCTTGAGCGCGCTCGGCCCGGCGCCGGCGTCGATGTCGGCCAGCACGCGGGCCGCTTCCCCGAGCCGCGTGGGCGAACAGGCCTGTGTCCCCCCGGCGAGCACCGCCGCCATAACCAACGCCAACACGCAGGCACGCCCGGACATGGTCGAATTTGACGCCAACCGGCGCCGCCCCGCAAGGGCGTCGTACTATGGCCGGAAGCCCCCTGATCCGTCGCCGCGTCCATGAACCACAGAGGTCACAAAGAACACAGGGAACGGTACCCGGCGCTCGTCCGCAAACGCGACCGGGCGCCGGGGGTGAAATTTCGGTGCCGGGCCGTGACAGCGCATTAGTTTTTTTAAAAACCCTCTGGGGAAAAGAAAGACCCTGTCCACCACCAGGACACCAAGAACGCCAAGGAATAGAGAACTCTCTGCGGTCCTCTGCGTCCTCTGCGTTTCGAATTTCAACGCGGAGGACGCAAAGGAACGCGGAGGAAAAGAAAGACCCTGTTCACCACCAAGACACCTAGAACACCAAGGAAAAGAGAACCCTCTGCGGTCCTCTGCGTTTCGAATTTCAACGCGGAGGACGCAAAGGAACGCGGAGGACAAAAAAGACCCTGTCCACCACCAGGACACCGAGAACGCCAAGGAGAAAGAAACATTTCCGTATTATCCGGCGGTCTCCGCGCGAATTTCCTTTGCCGCGACGCCGTTTTGCGGGACATAAGGCCCATGCACCCCGACATCGACCGGGTCACCCGGATCATCCGCGACACCGCCGCCGCAGAAATCATGCCCCGGTTCCGCGCCCTCGCCGCCGGCGACGTTTCGGAGAAGCGCCCGGGCGACCTGGTGACCATCGCCGACACCCGGTCCGAAGCCCGTCTGGCCGCGGCGCTGACGGCCCTGACTCCGGGTTCCGCCGTGGTCGGCGAAGAGATGGTGGACGCCGATCCCGACATTCTCCTGGCCCTGGCCGGGGACGCCCCGGTATGGGTGCTCGATCCCCTGGACGGGACGCGGAACTTCGTCCACGGGAAGCCGTGCTTCGCCGTCATCGTCGCCTACTGCCTGGGCGGGCGGACCCTTGCCGCGTGGATCCACGACCCGGTAAACGACGTCACCCAGTGGGCGGCGGACGGGGAGGGGGCCTGGATCGGCGACCGCCGGGTGCGTGTCGCCGCGCCGGCGCCCATCGGGAAGATGAGCGGGTCCCTCGGCAACAGGCTGCGCAAACGGCTGCGCGAACACGCCGGCGGGGCGTTCGCCGGCGCCCGCCTGGTGCGCTACGGCTGCGCCGGCCGGGAATACATGGACCTGGCCGGGGGCCAACTGCACTTCGCCCGCTACGCCGGCCGGATCAGGCCCTGGGACCACGCCGCCGGGGTGCTCCTGCACCGGGAGGCGGGCGGCTTCAGCGCCTTTGCGGACGGCCGTTCGCCCTACCGTCCGGCCCCCCGCATCATCGAGGGCACCTTATTGCTGGCGCCCGACGAAGCCACCTGGGACGCCCTTCACCGGGCCATCGGCGCGGGCTAAACCCGCATTTCCCAAGTAACCGCTATATTTGGCGTGGCCGGGGGCCAACTGCACTTCGCCCGCTACGCCGGCCGGATCAGGCCCTGGGACCACGCCGCCGGGGTGCTCGTGCACCGGGAGGCGGGCGGCTTCAGCGCCTTTACGGACGGCCGTTCGCCCTCACAGCAGAGCTGCCGGATTTACGGATACGTTGATCAGTGTCTATGTCCGCTTTACCCCTGAAAGCAGACATTTCTCAAGGTCACCATTTATGTCCGCTTTTGACCCAAAGCGGACATCGCGCCGTTTCGAGTTGCGCTATCTCTAGACTTCGGTAACCACATCGCCAATATGCGTCCCCAGCCTTTGTGAAACTCTCTCCGTGATGACTTTCATGGCTTCGGGTGCCGTCCCATGCTTCGTCTTGATGAGATCACCTATCGCATCGGCCCGCGCACGTTGTTCGACGGCGCCAGCGTCACCGTCAATCCGGGCCACCGGGTCGGCTTCGTCGGCCGCAACGGCACCGGCAAGACGACGCTGCTTGGCATGGTGACCGGGGTGATAGAGCCAGATTCCGGCACTATCTCCGTGCCGTCTCGCTGGCGGGTCGGCATCACCCGCCAGGAAGCCCCCGACGGCCCCGAAAGCCTGATCGAAACCGTGCTCGCCGCCGATGAAGAACTGGCAGCGCTCAATGCCGAGGCAGAAACCGCCACCGATCCCCGCCGCATTGCCGAAATCCATGTCCGCCTGCATGACAAGGAGGCCAGCCGCGCCCAGGCCAGGGCGGCGCGCCTACTTGCGGGGCTCGGCTTCGACGAGGCCACGCAACAGCTCCCGTGCCAAAGCTTTTCAGGCGGCTGGCGTATGCGCGTGGCGCTGGCGGCGCTGTTGTTCACCGAACCCGACCTGCTGTTGCTGGACGAGCCGACCAACCATCTCGATCTCGAGGCGTCCCTTTGGCTGGAATCCTATCTGCGAAATTATCCGGGCACGGTGCTGCTGGTCAGCCACGACCGCGACCTGCTGAACCGGGTGGCCGGGGAAATTCTGCATCTGGAAAACGGCAAGCTGACCCTTTATTCCGGCAACTACGACCGGTTCGAGGCGACCCGGCGCATGCGTCTGGACCAGAACGCAAAACTGCGCGCCAAACAGGATGCGCAAAAGAGCCAAATCATGAAGTTCGTCGAACGTTTCCGCTACAAGGCGACCAAGGCGAAGCAGGCGCAATCGCGCCTGAAAATGCTGGAACGGATGGAACCGAGCCCCGAACACCGCGAGGAAGGAACGGTCGCCTTCACCTTTCCGGCCCCGAAACCGGCCCTGGCCTCGCCTCTATATACAACCGAGAAAGTTTCCCTCGGCTACGACGCCAAGGCGGTGCTTGAAAACCTGTCTCTGCGGCTGGACGCCGACGACCGCATCGCGCTTATCGGGGCCAACGGCAACGGCAAGTCGACTTTGCTGAAGCTGTTGGCCGGGCGGCTCTCACCGATGACGGGGGAGGTCACAAAATCGGGCAAGCTGCGCGTCGGTTATTTCGCCCAGCATCAGGCCGACGAGCTGGACCTCGCCGCGACCCCCCTGATCGCCATGACCCGCAAACGCCCAGACGAACCCCCAACCCAGGTGCGGGCCCAGTTGGGGCGCTTCGGTTTCGGCCAGGAAAGGGCCGAAACCAAAATCGGCGATCTTTCCGGCGGCGAGAAGGCGCGCCTGTTGTTCGCGTTGATGAGCGCCGAGGCCCCGCACATCCTTTTGCTGGACGAACCGACCAACCATCTCGACGTCCATTCCCGCCAGGCGCTGGTGCGCTCGATCAATGCGTTCGAGGGCGCGGTCGTCATCGTCAGCCACGACCCCCACCTGATCGCGCTCACCGCCGACCGTTTCTGGCTCGTCGCCGGGGGCGCGGTGACGCCCTTCGACGGCGATATGGACGATTACCGGGCGCTTTTGGCGAGCCGGGGCGGGAACGGCCCAAAGGCCGCCAACGGCGCAGCGGGAAACGGCAAAAAGGAACGCCGCAGGGAGGCCGCCCTACAGCGAAAAGAGGCCCGGAACCTGAAGCGCGGACTGGCGCGGGCCGTCGCCGAGGTCGAAAAGCTGCAGGCGAAAAAGGAAGACCTCACCCAAGCCATCGCCGACCCGGCGCTCTACCGGGATGAGGGCGACAGCGCCAACCTGGCGGCCCTGCAAAAGGAGTTGGGACAGGTGGAAAAGGACCTGAGCGCGGCCGAGGACCGCTGGGCCGAGGCCCAGGAAACCTGGGACGCGGCAAACGCCTGAAATAACAATCCGTGAGGCGTTTGGGGCAGGTGACATTCAGAGCAAAAATATCCGCTTTGCCCCCGAAAGCGGACATTGGGAGGGCTATCAAAAAACGTCCGCTTTTGACCAAAAGCAGACATAACCACAGTTCTATTCGAGGGCCTGTAAATGGCCTAAGGTAGAGACACCACTATAACCGCCAGTCCTAGATGAGCCGTGTGGAAGTGGTCAGATCAAAGTCAGGGGGGGACTACATGTTAAATCGTTTTTTTGTTGCCGCGACGCTCGCCCTACTGGTCGGATGCCAGGCCACGAGTAGCCCCGAAGCCACCAAGCAGACGTGGGACCGCGGCTACATGCATGCGCTACATGTCGCCGGAAACAAGTTCTGCGGATATTACCTGGACCATGAGTACACGCAGGTCTGCATGAAGAATTTTTCGGCCGAGGCCCGGAAGAGGGGTCGGAAATTCCCCGTCGTCGTATTTCTTCACGGCTGCCTTCGTTTCGACGGCGAATACGCCGCTTGGCTTGCCGATCTGGGATATATCACCTTCTCCCCGGACAGTTTTCAACGGGAGGGGCGGAGCCCCCATTGCGCCACCGGGGTTTCGAAAGATCTCATCCATTTGATGCGGCAATCCGAAATTACCTATGCCCGCGAACAACTCAGAAAACTCGATTGGGTTGACCAATCAAGGGTTTTCCTGGTTGGAAAGAGCGAAGGTGGCCGGGCTGTCGCCGATCACACGGGCGCGGGGTTCAAGGCCAAAGTTATCCTCGCCTATGACTGCAAAAAAGGGCTGGCATCCGGATCGGAACCTGTTTTGAACCTGGTCGGCAAACTCGATTGGGAATGGGGTAATGGCCTGTGCCGCGTCAGTGGTAGGCCTAACTCTTTTGCCTTCTATGTCCCTGAACGTGGCCACACGTTCCTTGAGGACGAGTTCGCGTCGGAGAAGATCAAGATGTTCCTGGGACAGTTCAAGTAGCAAGATTTTCCGGTGTTTCGGATGTCCGCTTATGGCTATAAGCGGACATTCACCCACACCCTGATTTACGTCCGCTTTACCCCCGAAAGCAGACATTTAGGATGGGGCCGCTGTATGTCTGCTAATGACCCAAAGCGGACATTCGGCCCTTCTCACAAACGTGGTCGCTGACGACGCTACGGGAGAAGCTGGTCAAGATCGGCGCCAAGGTGGTCCGGCACGGTCGGTACGTCACCTTTCAGCTTGCCGAGGTGGCGATTCCACTGCCGCTGTTCGCCGAAATCCTGCAACTGATCGCCGGCCAGGTTTAGGCGGTGCGCAGGCTGACCGGACAAACGTTCATGCATACGGAGATGGGAGCGCAGCGCGGTGTCCGGGTACGTGTTTCGTTTCGGACGAAGCGCCGCCTCCCGGGGTGGTCAGAAACGCGAATTCCTTGTATGGTTTCATCCACCAGCGCGGCCATCCGGGAAACGGGATGGAGTTCCGTCGGCGGGATAACGCCGCATCCCCGTCGTCGCCCGGATGGAGCCGGTCGGGAACGGCCTCGCGCCAACCCAGGTGAGGTCACGATGGCACGGACAGCCCATCGTACAGTGATCATTTCCGCCGCTTTTGCGTTAGCGTCGTGGGCGCTTGCCGCCGGCGCGCCCGCCTTGGCCGCCGCAACGGCGGACCGGGCGGGGCCACAGCTGCCGACAGCCAAGTACAAGGCCCTGCCCGTCGGCACCATCGTTACCTACGACACCTGGGGCTACACCGTCACGACAAGCGACGGTTACAACATCAGGTTTAAGACCGACGCCGGGAATTGGAAAAAATATTATGCCGTCTTCGGAAAACACGGAAGCAATGTGTATTTGAGCGGTGAGTGGGGGTCCGCGGGCCAGGATTGGGAGTCCGACCTCGATGCCGAGAGCAAGGCGGCGTTGGAAACCATGTGGCCACTGAAGGTTGGCAAAAAAGTAAAATTGAACTCGGAGGAATCGAGGGCCGGTTACTCGGGCTTTCCAACTACACGGCCCTGGACCGTGGCCCTCGAAGTCGTGAGGGCGGAGATCCTGGAGCTTAACGGCTTGCTGTATTCCACATATGTGATCGAAGAACATGCGGTCAGCGAAGGCACGACTGGTGCCTACTCTGCTGCCGGTCCGGAAGGGTACTTGGAAACCAAATGGTACAACCCGGAGTCGGGGCTGGTTCTGAAGTCCGTTAAAGAGATGACCCGGGGGCCGAAGAAAGGCGACCGGAAGGAGTACAGCCTCGTCCGTGTCCGCTTCCCGCAAGGCACCAAGACCAACGTCCTGGCGGGGACCAGGATACCCGCCGGGGGCGGGGCCGGTCCGGACCCGCGCCTGACGGCCGAGATCGCGCGCCTGAAGCGGGAAGCCGAGGCGAAGCAAAAGGCCCTGGAGGCCGTCAAAGGCAGCGGGTCCGAGGAGCTGCGCCGCCAGCGCGAGGAGCAGAAGCGCCTCATGGCCCAGGTGGCGCGCCTGACCCAGGAAGCCGAGGAACGGCGCAGGGCCGAGGAAAAGCGCCGGGCGGAAGAGAAGGCGGAAAAGGAAGCGCGGCTGAAGGCGGAAGCGGAGCGTCAGCGCAAGGCGAAAGTGGCGACCCGGGCGGCCGCACCGGCATCGGACC
>JACZQZ010000110.1 GCA_022545455.1 Pseudomonadota bacterium | reverse complement strand
GCCTTCCGCAGGATTCTAATTGCGTTGCGAGAATACTCCGGGGAGGCGATGGAGTTTAGTACAACCCCGTCTCCCACTGTACCCGCAAGCTGTAATCCGGTCTTACTCGTTGCCGCCACCCATAAGGGGATTTGCCTGCGTATTGGCCTCCAGCCCAGCCCAACATCCTTAAGACTCACGATCTGACCCTTGAATGAGACTTTTTCTCCTTGAACCAAGAGCCTTATCGCTTCAATCCACTCGGTGAGAGTCAACACAGGGTCTAGAGGCTCGAGCGAATGTCGAAGACTGTGAGTCCTGGTGCAAGCTCCAAGAGCGAGGGCCATCCGTCCGCCGGAAAGTTCGTCCAACGAAGCCAGTGTCTGTGCCATCACAATTGGCGTTCGAAGACGGCCAACTTGCGTAGCGCAGAGCATGATCCGCTTAGTCACGTAGGCAAAGATAGAGAGTGCCGAAACCGAATCACGCATCAAGGCGATGGTTTCCGAAAAGATAGCCGCGGTGGTGTCCGAGACGGGCGCGGGCCTAACCTCCGCCGACGACGCGGCCGAGACCACGGAGGCGGGCGAGAAGACCTGGGGGCTGCATCCGTCGGAGCTATCGTCCGACGCCCAGGACCCGCTGTTGGGGTGCCTGGTCGCGCTGAGCAAGATCTTCGGCAGCCCCCGGTCCGCGGAGTCCCTGACCACCGGCCTGCCGCTGGAAGACAACAGATTGACGCCGGGGCTTTTCCTGCGCGCCGCCGAACGGGCCGGGTTCAGCGCCCGGATCGTCGGCCGCAAGCTGCGGAAAATTCCCGAGGTCGTGCTGCCGGTGGTGCTGCTTTTGAAGGATCGCTCGGCTTGCGTTCTCGTCCGCCGGCTGCCGGGAAACGAAGCCGAGGTCATCCTGCCGGAAACCGGCCTCGGAGCCGAGACGATTTCCGTCAACGACCTGCTCGATATTTACGATGGGTACGCGATCTTCGTGCGGCCCGAGTTCAGTTTCCGCCGCCACAAACAGGAAGGGACACTGGAAAGCCCGGGTTCGTGGTTTTGGGGAACGCTGGGTAAGTTCTCGGGCACCTATAGCCATGTTATCGTCGCCGCCTTTCTGATCAACACGTTCGCCATTGCCACCCCCCTGTTCATCATGAACGTGTACGACCGGGTGGTCCCGAACAAGGCCATCGAAACGCTGTGGGTGCTGGCCATCGGCGTCGGCACGGTCATCGTTTTCGATTTTCTGCTTAAGACCCTGCGCGGCTATTTCGTCGACAACGCCGGAAAGCGCGCCGACGTGGTGCTGTCGAGCCGGATTTTCGCCCATGTCCTCAATATGCAGATGGCGGCGCGTCCCGCGTCCTCGGGCGCCTTCGCCAACCAACTGCGGGACTTCGAGTCGCTGCGGGACTTCTTCACCTCGGCCACGTTCGTGGCCATGGTCGACGTTCCGTTCCTGGGCGTGTTCCTGGTCGTCATCTGGCTCGTCGGCGGACCGGTGGTGTGGGTGCCGGCGACGGCGGTCCCCATAGTCATCCTGGCGGGACTGTTCGTGCAGTTCCCTCTGCGCCGCGCGGTCCAGAAGACCACCCAGGAGACCTCCCAGAAGCACGGCGTCATCGTCGAGACCATCGGCGCCCTGGAAACCGTGAAAAGCCTTGGCGCCGAGGGCAAGATGCAGCGCGAATGGGAGCGTTTCGTCGGAGCCGCCGCCGGTTCCGGCCTGCGCGCGCGGGCGGTCTCGCAACTGGGCATCAATCTCGCCGCCACGGCCCAGCAACTGTCGATCATCGGCGTCGTCATTTTCGGCGTCTATCGGATTGCCGATGGCGAGATGACCATCGGCGCCCTGATCGCGTGCTCGATCCTGACCGGACGGACGATGGCCCCCCTGGCCCTGGTGGCCGGCATACTCTCGCGCCTGCAGCAGTCGATGACGGCGTTGAAGAACCTCAACCTGATCATGTCCCTGCCGGTCGAGCGCCCGCCCGAAAAGAGTTTCCTCAGCCGGACCATCGGCAAGGGAACGATCGAGTTCCAGAACGTGACGTTCGCCTATCCGGACAGCCAGACTCCGGCCTTGCGGAACGTGTCGTTCCGCATCCAACCGGGGGAGCGGGTCGGCATCCTGGGCCCCATCGGCTCCGGCAAAACCACGATTTCGAAACTGCTGATCAGCCTTTATGCGCCGAGTGACGGCGCCGTCATCATCGACGGCACGGATGTGCGCCAGATCGACCCCTCCGACATCCGGCGGGCGATCGGCGTCATCTTGCAGGACGTCATCCTGTTCCACGGAACGGTGCGCGACAACATCGCCATGGGCACCCCGCATGCCGACGATGAGATGATCTTCCGGGCCGCCTCGCAGGCCGGCGTGCACGAATTCATCAGCCGCCACCCGCACGGCTACGACCTCATGGTGGGCGAGCGGGGCCAAACGCTGTCCGGCGGTCAGCGTCAGTGCATTGCCCTGGCCCGGGCCCTGGTGCCGGATCCGCCGATCGTGCTGATGGACGAGCCCACAAGCATGATGGACATGTCCTCGGAAAGGCAGTTCATAAAGCGCCTCAAGGAATTGTTGACCGGCAAGACTCTTATCCTGATCACCCACCGGCCGTCGATGTTCAATCTCGTCGACCGGCTCATCGTCATGAGCCAGGGGCGGGTCATCGCCGACGGTCCGCGCGACGAGATCCTGAGCAAAGCGAAGCAGCTCAGGAAAGCGAGAGAAGAAGCCTAGCGCCCGACAGTCTTTTGTGGTGAAGCGCCATGCCCAAGAACGAACGCTGGACTGACGCGGATTTCGCTTCCGATGTCACGGCTGCCCGGATGCAGGGGCCGAGTGGGGTGGCGATCCTTCTGCTGTTCTCTGTCATGCTGTTCTTCGTCGCGGCGATCACCTGGGCATGGTGGGCGGAGATCGACGAGGTCACCCGCGGCCAGGGCACGGTCATTCCGTCATCGCAGGTGCAGGTGATCCAGAACCTGGAAGGCGGAATCCTGAAAAAGATCCTGGTCAAGGAAGGGGATATGGTCGAGGCGGGCCAGATCCTCCTTCGCATCGACGACACCGGCTTCGCCGCCAGCCTGGGCGAACAGAATGCGGCGCGCTACAGCCTGATGGGCCAGATGGCCCGCCTCACCGCCGAGTCCGAAGGCGGTGCGCTCGAATTCGCGCCCGAACTCATGGCCGAGGCGCGGCAGTTGGCAGTCAACGAGCGCAAGTTGTTCAACGCCCGCCGGGCGGACCTGAAATCACAGCTCGGCATCCTTCGCAAACAGGTGGACCAACGCGAGCAGGAACTGACCGAGCTCAGGGGGCAACTGAAACAAAACCGGTCCAGCCTGGTACTCCTTGAGGAAGAGTTGCAGATGACGGAGCCCCTGGTGCAATCGGGCGTGGTTCCGAAAATCAACCTCTTGCGCCTGAGACGCGAGGTGAACGACCTGGAGGGCCTGATCCAAGGCACCATCCTGGCCCTGCCCAGGGCGAAGTCGGCGGTGCAGGAAGCCACCCGCCGGATCGAGGAAAGGTACCTGAGCTTCCGTTCCGAGGCCCTGGGCGAGCTGAATGCCATAAAGGCCGAGTTCGCCCAGGTCGAGCAGTCCATCCTGGCCGCCAGGGACCGCGTGATGCGCACGGACCTGCGCTCGCCCGTCAGGGGTATCGTGAAGCAGCTGAATATCAGCACCATCGGCGGTGTGGTGGCGCCCGGCATGAACCTTATGGAAGTCGTGCCCCTGGACGACACGTTGCTGGTCGAGGCCCGCGTCCTGCCCGCCGACGTCGCCTTTCTCAAACCGGGCCAGGAGGCCACCGTCAAACTGACGGCGTACGATTTTTCCATATACGGCGGCCTGACGGCCACGCTGGAGCGCATCAGCGCCGATACCATCGTCGACGAGCGCGGCGAAAGCTACTACCAGATCATCGTCAGGACGGATAAGAGCGAGCTCGTGCACCGGGGCAAGGTCCTGCCCATCATTCCCGGCATGGTGGCAAGCGTCGACATCCTGACCGGCCGCAAGACGGTTCTCAATTACCTTCTCAAACCGATTCTCAAGGCGAGAGACCGGGCTCTGACGGAACGATGAGCGTGCGATACCCGCTTCTGTTGCTGTTCGTGATCGTCGCCGCGTCCGCGTTGTCCCCGACGGGAAACGCCCTTGCCCAGGGGCGTGAGCGCGGCGGGACGCCGGGGCCCTCGCCCCTCCTGGGCGCGGTGGAGATCGCGTCCAACAACCTTGCCGCCCTGCCCCAATGGACGCGAATCCTGAACAAGATCGAGGACGAGAAAAAGGCTATGGAGCGTTGCGACGTCAGCGTGGACGCGTGCACCTCCGCCGAGATCGTGGCCTGGCGGGCAATGATTCAGGGACTGCGGTCCCAGGCGCCGCTGGACCAGTTGTCGGAGGTCAACCGCTTCCTCAACACCTGGTCCGAAAAGCCCGACGACGAGAACTACGGCGCCGAGGAGTATTGGGCGTCGCCGCTGGAATTCATCGCCCGGTCGGGCGATTCGGAAGACTTTGCCATCGTAAAGTTCTTCACGCTGAGGGAGCTGGGCTTCACCAACGAACAGCTCCGCATCGTCGTCGCCAAGGATGTATTGAGAAATAAAGTTCATTCGTTTCTTGCCGTCTACCATGAAGGTGAAATTCATATCCTGGATAGTGTTTCAAACAGTGTTCTAACGCAGAATGACGTGAAATATTACGTTCCGTTTTATTCCGTCAACGAGACAACCCGCTGGGCGCACATCGTTGTCCACGCACAGGCCACCGTGGCCGCCGGGAAAACGGCGCGGGGGGCCCGGTGATGGCAGGGGTTGCGACCGGCCCCGATGTCAAGGACCTGATCTCCGGCCGTGCCCTCGGGCAGACCCGGCCCAACGTCAAGCGGATGGTCTTCCGCGGCGCGGCGGTGATCGCGGGACTGGTCGCGGTGGCGGTTCTGACCCTCGTCCTGATGGTGCAAAACCGGGAAGAAGAGCTTGTCGCCGGCGTTCAGCAACGGGTTGAAATCACCGCCACGGCACGCGCCGAGGTCTTTGCCACCTGGCTTGAGGGCGTGGCCCAGCTTGCGACGCGGCTGACCGAAAGCGACCTGTTCAGGCTGTTCGCGGCGGAGGTCGGCCTCGAGGGCGGGAGCACTGCGCTTTCCCGCCCCTTGCGGGACCAGCTGCCCTACATGCAGGTCGCCGTAACCGATTTCGCGGAGCAGAGCGGTATCGCCGGAGCCTACCTCATCGGACCCAACGGCCAGGCCTACCTGGCGAACGCATCCGCGCCCAGCCTCATCCCCTCCCAGAGGAGCGCGGCGCAGGCCGTTTACGAAACCGGCCGGCGAACGGTATTGCCGCTGCGCGCCACCGAAGACGGCCTGGCGCTGGACATCCTGTTCCCCCTCACCGCGCCGCAAACGGTCGCCGCCGAGGGGGCCGGGCGGACCGTGGGCGTCCTGCTGATCACCGTTCCCGCCAACGAAAAGCTTGCCGGCGTTCTCGCACCAAGCCCCCTTGCCGAGACCGGGGAACGGACCCGCCTGGTTCAGGTCACGGCGGCCGGCGCCGAGGCGGTGGACCCCTCGGGCCCGCCCCACCTGCGTCCGATCCCGGGCGCCGACGTACCGGCGAATTCGGGACCCCTTCTCTTTGCCCGGCGGATGAGCCTTGGCGGCGACACGGCCGTGTTTTCGGCCGGCGCCGCGGTCACGCAGACGCCCTGGCTGGTGGTGCAGGAGGTGGACCAGGTGACCACCCTCTCGCCGCTGACGACCTACCGCGTGGTCGGCGGCGGCCTGGCGCTGTTGACGACGGTGCTGGTGGCGGCGGCCTTTGTCGCCGTCTGGTGGCGGCAGGTCGGCGAGGATAACCGGGCCCTGGCCGTTCAGTATCACGAGTTGGCGTCGCAGATCCAAGCCCAGCGCCGCCTTCTCGACAGCATCAACAACTCCATCGATGAACGCATCGGCCTCAAGGACCTGGACGGCACCTATATCTACGCCAACCCCGCCTTCGCCCGTGCGGTGGACCGCGAGGTCGAGGAGGTTGTCGGCCGCGACGACGCGGCGATCTTCAGTCCCGCGGCGGCTGAGCGCTTAAGCGTGTCCGACGAAGAGGTGCTGGCCACAGGCAGTGTCACGGTCACCGACGAAGAGCTCGAGATCCTTTCGAAAAAACGTTTCCTCACCGTTTCGAAGGTCCCCTTGCGCAACGATGATGGGGATGTGATCGGGATCGTCTCCGTCGCCCGCGACGTCACCGAGATCATCGAACAGCAGCAGAAACTGGAGAAGGCGGGCCGGGCCACGGTGACGGCCCTTGTCCACACCATCGAAATGCACGACCCCTATCTGGCCGGTCATTCCCGCCGCATGGGCAAGATCTGCGGGGAAATCGGCCGCCGGCTGTCCATGTCGGAGGAGGACATCGCGGCCCTGGAGATGGCGGCCAACCTGTCCCAGGTCGGGAAACTGTCGATCCCCCGGGAGATCCTGGCCAAGGAAGCCAGGCTCTCGCCCGACGAAATGGAAATCCTCAAGGGCCATATCGAACATCTCGAGGCGACCCTGAAGGACATCGACTTCGGCCTGCCGGTGTGCGAGACGGTCGCGCAGATGCACGAACGCCTTGACGGTACGGGGTACCCGAGGGCCTTGCAGGGCGACGCGATCAACATGCTCGGGCGTGTCATCGGTGTTTCGGACGTGTACTGCGCGCGCATCGAACCGCGCGCCTACCGCCCCACCATATCCAGTGGAGAAGCCGTGAAAATCCTCGAAGACAACCCCGGAAAGTACGATCCGAAGGTGGTCGAGGCCCTGCGCGCGTACGCGGACGAGGTGGAACACCCGGCCCCGATGGCGGAAAAAAGGCACGCCCCCACGGCGTGAGCGGTCGTCCCGCCGGTCGGCGCCCCGGTATCTGACGCCGACATCAAAACTGCATCGCGTGCATCGGCCGGACGCCGGGTCCCACGGCACCCCGCGGGGGCGCCCCCCGCATACGGTGTCGGGGGGACACCCCCCGGCGGGCCCCCCGGGCGAAACGGGCCGGCGGGTCAGTCGCCCGCCTTGGCCGCGGGCACGCGCCCGTAGCGGTCCTCAAAGCGCACGATATCGTCTTCGCCCAGGTAGTCCCCCGATTGCACCTCGATCACGCACAAAGGCGCGTCGCCGGGATTTTCAAGGGCGTGCTTCACGCCCAGCGGGAGGTAGGTGGATTCGTTTTCGTTGAGCAGAAAGGTTTCGTCGCCGCGGGTGACCTTGGCCGTCCCGCTGACGACGACCCAGTGTTCCGCCCGGTGGTGATGCATTTGCAAGCTGAGTTTCTGGCCCGGGTTCACGTGTAGGCGCTTGACCTGAAAACGGTCTCCGGCATCGATGCTCTGGTAGTAGCCCCAGGGGCGGTAGACCTTGGTATGCACGCTGTGCTCGGGGCGCCCGGCGCGCGCCAGGGCCTCGACCACCTTCTTGACGTTCTGGGCCTCATCCCGGCGCACCACCAGCACGACGTCGTCGGTGGCCACCACCACCACGTTGTCCAGGCCCAGGGCGGCAACCAGCCGGCCTTCGCTGCGGATATAGGAGTCCGTGGTGCCATCGGTGATGACGTCGCCCAGGACCACGTTGCCGTCGCCGTCCTTGGCGCCGATCTCCCACAGTGCCGACCAGGAGCCCACGTCGCTCCATCCCATATCCGCGGGAACGACCACCGCGGCCTCCGTGTGCTCCATCACCGCATAGTCGATGGACAGGGGCTCGATCCCTGAAAACGCCTCCGCCTCCAGGCGCAAAAAGTCCAGGTCCTCGACGGCGCCCGCGACCGCCCTGCGGCAGCACTCGACCATTTCGGGCTTGAGGCGCTCCAACTCCTCCAGATAGCGCCCCGCCCGGACCAGGAACATGCCGCTGTTCCAGTGGTAATCGCCGGCGCGCACCAACCGGCGTGCCTCTTCCAGGTCCGGTTTTTCAACGAAACGGGCGATGCGGAAGCACCCCTTGGCACCTGCGTAGGCGGCGCCGCGGCGGATGTAGCCGTACCCGGTTTCCGGCCCGGTCGGCGGGATACCGAACGTCACCAAGGCGCCGTTCTCGGCTGCGGCGAGGCCCGTCTCCACCGCCGCCAGAAACCCGGAGACGTCCTCGATGACGTGATCGGACGGGAGCAAAAGCATCACCGCGTCCGCGTCGTCCCCGGCCAACAACAGGGCGGCCACCGCGGCGGCCGGCGCCGTATTGCGTCCGACCGGCTCGAGCACCATCCGTGAGGGCGCGATGTCGAGCTCGCGCAACTGCCCGGCGATGAGAAAGCGGTGTTCTTCGTTGCACACCACCACGGGCGGCGCGAACCCCTTGCCCGCCACCCGCCGCACCGTCTCCTGCAGCATGGTCCGCTCGGAGACGAGGGGCAGCAACTGCTTGGGATAAAGGGTCCGCGATACGGGCCACAATCGGGTCCCGGCGCCGCCGGAAAGTATGACGGGATGCACAATCTCTGCCATGGAGACTCCTCGCGCGCCTGTCTCACAATCCGGGAAAGGGCGGTCGCTGCGCCTTCGGCACCCGTTCCGTCAACCCGGCCGCGCCCCGTGGCGCGTTCGCGCCGGCGATGGCCGTGCCGGCGGCGGTCCCGGCACGATTATATACGAACGATCCGGCGATCTTCAAAGCGCCGGACCCAAAGGCCCGCGAAGGCCGCAATTCCATTTCCGCGGGATAATTGAAAGGGGCCGTGATGGCCGCCGCGGGGCCGGTTCTCTCCGGTGCCGGTCGGATCAGTTACTTGGATGTGGCGCCGGTCGCCGGCGCGATGTCCCGCAGGTCGG
The DNA here is from genome assembly GCA_022545455.1 of Pseudomonadota bacterium. Lineage (GTDB taxonomy): Bacteria > Pseudomonadota > Alphaproteobacteria > Rhodospirillales > 2-02-FULL-58-16 > JACZQZ01. The sequence goes on along the minus strand of JACZQZ010000110.1, from coordinate 505 downwards.
GCTCGCCGGAGAGGAGCATGTACCCCGCAACCAGGATCACCGCCGCCAGCGTGGCCACGGCTGAAACCATGCACAGGACGACGCCGATCCGCCGATCCTTCCGGGGCTCCTCCGGCGAGCCTTCCGCAGAAGACCCTGCTCTCTTGTCATCCGACATGGGTGACTCCCCCGGCACACGCCCGTTGCGCGCATCCTATCGGGGCATCCGTTAATACATCCTTAACGCTATCCCGTTATCCTGGATCGCGGCTTACCGGGGGCGATGTCCCGAGTGGGCTTTCTTGACAATGTGAGTCTGAGTGACTTTGGTCGGGAACCTCCGTGTGGTTGGCCGGGTGACGGTACCCCGCGTCCCACCCCGTAGGCGCACGCCCGTCCGCGATGTTCGGGCGCCGATCTGCCGGCGGGGCGGCGGAATATGCCCGATCAAACGGATGCGGCACCGGCCACCAAGCCCGACTCACCATGAATGGCCTTTTCCATCCAACCCTGAAGCTATATGATG